>CATJCJ010000313.1 GCA_949738935.1 uncultured Eubacteriales bacterium
CAACATTCCCGGCAATCCCCGCCCCTGTAATCTCTTCCGCAAGGTTTGACACTTCCGGCAGCGTCGCTTCTGACATTCCCAGTCGCTCCCCGCATGGGGAGTGTGGATTGAAATCACTTCCGGGATAGTTAAAACTACCCCGGCAGGGGTCGCTCCCCGCATGGGGAGTGTGGATTGAAATAAAGTAGAATGTCAACGCCTTGTGCTTCTCTCCGTCGCTCCCCGCATGGGGAGTGTGGATTGAAATTACACTGACAACGTGGAAAGAGGTTGTCGAAAAGTTGTCGCTCCCCGCATGGGGAGTGTGGATTGAAATACGAAGGAAGACGGGACAAAGCTGAAAATTGTCTGTCGCTCCCCGCATGGGGAGTGTGGATTGAAATACGATAGGCGTTGACACAGGGAAAAGCTGGCTGGTCGCTCCCCGCATGGGGAGTGTGGATTGAAATGACGCAGCAGGCGGGATTGATGGCACGGACGGACGTCGCTCCCCGCATGGGGAGTGTGGATTGAAATTATGCTGATAAGCTGGTACATATGGCAGTACCGGTCGCTCCCCGCATGGGGAGTGTGGATTGAAATATTGCAAATTTGAAGTACGGAACGGGAGTTTTTGGTCGCTCCCCGCATGGGGAGTGTGGATTGAAATATCGTCAGGAACGGCAAACGAAAGTATTAGCGGTGTCGCTCCCCGCATGGGGAGTGTGGATTGAAATCCATCCTGATTTTGATATTTTAAATGTAAAAATGTCGCTCCCCGCATGGGGAGTGTGGATTGAAATGACAGCCGTTATAAAAATATCATCGAGAGTACGGAGTCGCTCCCCGCATGGGGAGTGTGGATTGAAATTCCGCGTTAAAAATTCATCAAAAAATACGTGCGCTGTCGCTCCCCGCATGGGGAGTGTGGATTGAAATAGATAAAATCATTTGCTGATTTGTCGTAACCCCGGTCGCTCCCCGCATGGGGAGTGTGGATTGAAATTAAAAAATACGCGAAATATAGCGATAGGAATTAGTCGCTCCCCGCATGGGGAGTGTGGATTGAAATCTGATTTAAATGTAGCGCACGTATTTTTTGACGAGGTCGCTCCCCGCATGGGGAGTGTGGATTGAAATGATCCGTATTTATCAGTCAATGTGGTGTCATTTGTGTCGCTCCCCGCATGGGGAGTGTGGATTGAAATCGATTTTAACAATGCACTTGATATAGCCCTTTGGGTCGCTCCCCGCATGGGGAGTGTGGATTGAAATGGTGTGACAGTCCAAGTGTGGTGGTGGGCAGCAACGTCGCTCCCCGCATGGGGAGTGTGGATTGAAATATTGGACGTATTAGTCGAGTACACCCCTAACGATAGTCGCTCCCCGCATGGGGAGTGTGGATTGAAATCAAACGAGACCGGGAGTACGGTGTCATAATACAGTCGCTCCCCGCATGGGGAGTGTGGATTGAAATATCTCCTGTGGATGAAGTTGCAGTGTCGGACATACGTCGCTCCCCGCATGGGGAGTGTGGATTGAAATAGAACTAATGTACTGTAAAAAATTTTGCCGGCAAAGTCGCTCCCCGCATGGGGAGTGTGGATTGAAATCATTAAACAAATCCATAGTAAAAGACATACGATCGTCGCTCCCCGCATGGGGAGTGTGGATTGAAATTGATCTTGTGTCTCGTACTTTGTGGCAGATTGAGTCGCTCCCCGCATGGGGAGTGTGGATTGAAATTAAGCTTTTCCGCTGGAACTTAAAGTCATCAAGAGTCGCTCCCCGCATGGGGAGTGTGGATTGAAATTCAATTTGATAAAGTGATAGATGTTGTACGTGCATTGTCGCTCCCCGCATGGGGAGTGTGGATTGAAATAAAAAAGTGTTGACAAGGTAAATACACCGTGTTAGTCGCTCCCCGCATGGGGAGTGTGGATTGAAATCGTCACACCCGGATAGGTAGCTGACACGGCTCCTTGTCGCTCCCCGCATGGGGAGTGTGGATTGAAATTTCCAAGTTCGGAGGGGGAAGGGATTTTTCCTTGTCGCTCCCCGCATGGGGAGTGTGGATTGAAATTTGCAAAGTGCTAGCACATATGCTAATATGTTACGTCGCTCCCCGCATGGGGAGTGTGGATTGAAATTCTATGCCTGCGGGTAAACCAGAATTAAAGCCAGTCGCTCCCCGC
>CATJCJ010000314.1 GCA_949738935.1 uncultured Eubacteriales bacterium
AGCCAGGAAGAAAAGATCCGCCTGCAATGTGAAGCACGGGAGGATTATTACCGCAGGCAGCGGACGATCCAGAATGATATGGACAGGAAGCTGCGCACCATTGAAAATCAAAATACTACAATTGAAAGCCAAAATACGAAGATTGAAAACCAAAATGCAACAATCGAAAGCCAAAATGTGAAGATTGAAAATCAAAATGCAACAATCGAAAGCCAAAATGTAATGATTGAAAAGCAGAATGCGACAATCGAAAACCAAAATGTAATGATTGAAAAGCAGAATGCGGTAATTAAAGACCAGAATAAAAGGATTAAATGGTTGGAAGAAAAAATTCTTTCTTTACAGGAAGAGGCTGATTCTTTAAAGAAGCTTCTGTCAGAGCATATCATGTAATGAGACATTGATGGAGGTGTAAGTAGGTGCTATTTTATGAAAAAGGGATACTTATGGTGTATAGGTTTTGTCTTGTTGTTTAGCATTATAATTACAATTTGTTTTTTCAATCTTAAACAAGGCAATGATAATAATTTAGATGTGCTCTTTGAAGAAACTGTCAGTGCAAAGGAAGAATTTACTATTGATGAAATGTTGGCAGATTACGATGAATTATGGGAAATGCTTGAAGAAAATTATTATTATTTTCCATATTTAGAAAGTCAAGGCATTGATGTTGAATCATTAAAAAGAATGACCAGACAGCAATTAGAAAATAGGATTTCTAATGTAGATGGTTTCATTTACTTGTTGGATTTTATGTTTAAAAAAATGAACAATTTTGCACATTTAAGTGTCGTAAGTCCTGAAATGATTTTCGTATATCAGACATATTACAACTCTGAAGGGGTGGGGGATAATGGATGGAAAAACACATTACAAAACCCTCAAACGGCAGCATTGTATGAGTATCTGAATAAAGTGCCATTCACAGAGAATTCAGAATTAATAACAGAACAAGTATTACCGGATATAGAAGTAGAACTTGATTTGCAACGTAAAATAGTAATCTTTAAAATACGAACATTTGATGATAAGATATACAAGAAGGAAAAGGGTTTTATTAACGAATATTTGACTTCTTTAGATAATGCCAAAATAGATCATATAATTTTTGATATATGTGGTAATGCAGGAGGTAACGATGCTTATTGGATGGAGAATATTGTAGCGCCATTTGGAGGGAGTTATGAATGGGATACTTGGTGTTATCTTCGGGATACAGAACTTATGAGAGAGTATTTTTTTGATGATTATACGCCAGAACTTATAAGTGAACTTTCGGGGCATGCCGTACCGGCAGATGTAAAACAGCTAGGCTTGACACATTATTTTAAGCGTCAACAGACATTATCAACAGAAGCAACTCTCAAAAAAAATATTACGAATGCAAAGCGGTGGGTGATAATTGATAATAGGGTATATTCGTCGGCAGATAGTTTCAGTGCTTTTTGTAAAGCGACAGGCTGGGCAACACTTGTGGGACAATCCACCCGTGGATGCGGTACGGGAAGTACACCTATTTTGATTTCGTTACCTAACACGGGTCTGTTAGTGAGATTCAGTGGAATAGTAGTGGAAACATATGAAGGCACGCTGAATGTGCTTGCCGGAACAAAACCAGATATTCAAGTTGACCCAATTGTGGGAAATTGTCAATACGTTATTAATCAATTGGTGGATTGAATTAATTATAGCGGAAAGATCTCTTTCTATTTCATTTGGAACGAGAATTGCAAACTGTAAAGCTTGTATAAACGGAACGTTCTGCTAATCATATATTACTTGAAATAATTTAGTATCAATAATTAGTTATATCAATTATTTACATGTGAAGTTTCAATAAATAATGGAAAGGGGTGGAAGATATTGAAAAGAATAGTATTATATATCGCTAAAAATAACCGAAAAAGAATCACGGTGCTTTTCCTGCTTTCTTTTATTAGTGGTATTACTGTGCCTTTTATAACATCATATGAGTCTGAATTAGTTAATGCAGTAACCTCTTTGTTAGGTATGGACGTAAGTGTTATTGATTTGGTTCCAATTGTAACTATGTTGGCTTTTCTTTATCTTCTTTCCTATTTGATACCCAATTTTATACAATATCAAGAGGGGCTTTTATATCCAGATCTTGATAGGTTGGTTAAAGAACCACTAATATCAAATGTTGAAAATAGAAAGTACGAAATTTTGGAAGATCCATTGTTTATAGATAAGTGGAATCGAATAATGGACAAAATGGATGATAAACTGAAAGAATTATTGCCCACGGTGTTTGGTTTGACCACAACTAGCATTAGTGTTTTCGGAATGTTAATTTATGTTCTAAAGGAATCAAGAGAAATTGCACTACTGTACTCACTGATTTTGATTGCATTATTTTATGAAAGTAAAAAGGCAGCTAACGCTCTTTATACATTAAATAAACAATTTACAAGTACAGAACGTCGAATTATGTATATGAATAATATTACAAACAAAAAGGAGTACATACAGGAGCGCAAAATATTTAATTATACGCCATTTGTAAATACAAAAAGAATTGATTTTATGTATAAAGAGCGTATAGAGCAAAAGAATATAGATTTTAAGTTTGCGTTTTTGTCTGCGCTGGTTGAGGCATCAGGATATATTGCAACTATCATAGTAATGATTATAATGTTTTCCCAGTTAAAAGCAAATAGTATAACTATTGGTTTTTTTATTGCATTTTCAAGAGCTACGCTGACCTTGAATAATACTATGCAGTATAAAGTTAAAAACAAGCTTGATATAATTGCACAGCAGAGGATATTTTGGAGTGAGTTTTGGGAATTAGTCAATACTGAAAAAACTGAAATAAATAAAGATTTTATTTTACCGCAAGTACCATTTAGGAGTTTAGAATTTCGAAATGTTTCTTTTTCGTACCCGAACGGTACGGAAGTGCTTAAAGATATATCATTTAAGATAGAATCAGATAAACATTATGCGTTAGTAGGAGAGAATGGATGTGGAAAATCAACTATAGTAAAATTGATTTTGGGATTTTATGAGCCTACAAAAGGAAAGATATTGCTGAATGGGAAAAGTATACAAAGATATTCTCAGGAATCTTTAACAAAATATTTTTCAGTTGTCTTTCAGGATTTTGCGCAATATGCAGTGACGTTTAAAGAGAATATCACTCTTGGAAATATAGTTGATAAAGAAGTATATGATGATACAGTATTGTCTGTTGGTCTGGCGGCTGTAAAAAATAAATTGCCTTATAGAGATGATACAATTTTAGGGCGGATTGAAAATACGGGGGTAGATTTATCAGGAGGGGAATGGCAGAAAGCGGCAATGGCGCGTGCGTTATGTAAACAAGGTGAGTTTGTTATTTTGGATGAACCAACTGCGAGCATGGATCCAATAGCGGAAAGCAATATGTATTCTCAATTCAATAGTCTTATGAGGAATAGAGGAACTATATTTATTTCACATCGATTAGCTTCAGCTACGTTAGCAGATAAAATATTTGTTATAAAAGACAAAAAGGTATGTGAAAGCGGAACACATCAGGAATTAATAAATCAAAGAGGATATTACTATATCATGTTTAATATGCAAAAGAAATGGTATTGGAAAGAAAGTATGTAACAAGAATATTCGAAATAAAATTTCTCCAATATGTTGTATCCATGTGATACACTAAAGTTATATGTATGATTTTTATTTTTTGCAGATTTTTAAGAGGAATGTCAAATAGACATAAATGTTATATGGAAAAAAAATCAGAATATGGATTAGTAAAGGTTATCTTTAAAACATTTAAAACTTTTTTCAGGTCAGATTTGAATGGAGCATTTAAGATGCTTTTTCTTTCGTTGCTTCCAGCACTTATATCGCCAATAAAAGTGATATGTGAAAATTACATATTTGAGGAAGCTGAAAAGGTAGTTTTGTTACAAACTATAGATTGGAGTAATTATTGGTGGTTTCTAGCTTTAATTATTGTTCAAATTGTGTATTTGGGTATTTATTCATTATACAGAAGTAATATAAATTACATAGGAAGTGATCTTGAAATAAATTTACAGAACAATCTAAATGCTAAGACTGCCAATATCCCTTTAGAAATGTTTGACGATCCTTCTTTTTATAAAAATATTGAATTGGCACGAAATGTATCAAGAGATCTTAGATTCATGGTAATGATGTTCGTATCAGAAATCTTTAGCTATATTATCACATTTATTTCCGTCACGGGCGTGATGTTTAGTTACCATTATGCTCTTGTATTATTGAGTATATTTGCAATTTTGCCTGACATTGTAGCTAAGATATTGCAATCGAAATACCGGTATAATGCTATGGATCGATTGCAAGAGTCAATACGCGGAAAAAAATATTTTGAGGATATTTTAACAAATGTAAAATCTCAGAAAGAGATAAGGATTTATAAGAGTCATAAGTTTTTCTTGAGTAAATGGAATGCTTTTCAATCCGATTTTTCACATGAGAAGAAAAAACTTATAAAATACCAGTTTAATTTAAATTCTATTTGTAGTATTTGTATGACAATAACATCAATAGCATCATTGTTATTAATTATATGCCTTGTGTTGGCTGGAGAAATAAAAATTGGTGAATTTGCAGCGTCATTTAATGCGACCATACTATTAAAAACAAATTTCTCCAGAATTTTGAATCTGGGAATATTTAGTCTGGATTGTGGATTAAAAGGGAAATATTATTATTCCGTTATGAATTATCCTGAAAGGATTAGAAATACAGTTGCAGACATTACGCCAAAAGAAGGAATCAAATTTGAAAATGTGTTTTTTGCATATCAAAAGCAGAATGATGTGATTAAAGACATAAGCTGCAAAATTGACCCAGGAATGATTGTCGCTGTTGTTGGGGAAAATGGAGCAGGTAAATCAACTTTTTCAAAATTGCTTTTAGGGCTTTATCTTCCGGATAAAGGTAGTATTACATATAGTGGGAATAAAACCAAAGATATTGAGGAAGAAAATTTGTATAAAAATTTGTCGGCAGTTTTTCAGGAATTTTGCAAATATAATTTCACTGTGGCGGAAAATGTTGTATTTTCTAACTTGCCTAATTCAAGTACAATACAGAAGGTATTAAAAATACTGCAAGATTTAGATTTTAAGATACAAGGAGAAGAAATATTAGCAGAAGATTTAAATTTACAATTAGGAATAGAATATGGAGGAATAGAATTATCTGGGGGTAATTGGCAAAAGCTAGCCATTGCGAGAGGACTTCAGAAAAAACATCAGTTAATAGTACTTGATGAACCTACGTCATCAATAGACTCGCTTACAGAAGAAAAAATCTTTCATGAAATACTTTTTGATAATTCTAAAGCGACAAAAGTATTTATAACACATCATATGAGCACAACGGCCTTGGCAGACTATATTATTGTCTTGGATCATGGAAGCATTGTAGAAGCTGGAACACATAAAGAGCTATTGGATAAGAAAGGAACTTATGAAAAACTTTGGAATTCGCAAGCTAAATGGTATAAATAGTGATATTTTAGCGAATAGAATGTACAAAGCGCTAAAGCATAATAAAGGTATAATAGAATTTCAAAGAGAGATTATATCATACGATGAGTTATTAGGTGCTGCAAATAATCTTGGTATAGAATGGAAAAAAATGAGATTAGCCGTATTGCTATAAGCATGTCAAATTCGAAAGAGTTATTTATTTTGTTGACTGCGGCAATGATATATTTAGATACGATATATATATTTCCAGATTATGTTGATGTGGGTGAAGTGATCTCAATATGTAAGCATAGGGGATTGGGTATGCTTTACACTGCAAAACAGAAAACCTATAAAATTGATTCCTATGAAATGGATGTGAATGATAATAATGTTAAGGTAGTTTTATTTTCATCGGGAACTGTAAAAAAACCCAAAGGGGTTATGCTATCGAGTTTGAGTCTGTATAATAATGCTTATGCTGCATATAAGTGCTTGCAATATTCTGATAAGGACAAGATTCTAATTTCAAAGCCCATCTATTATTCATATTGTTTCACAATAGAATTTTTGGCTGGAATCTTAAATGGAGCTTCTTTTTATATATATGAAGAAATGTTTTGGCCTTCGAAAATAGATTGGATAATCAGAAATAAAGGAATAACTGTTTGGTGTACTATTCCAACTACATTAAAATTATTTATAAAGGTGATACATGAGTATAGTGGAGTATTACGAATTTTAGGAATTGGAGGTGAAAAAACAACAACTAAATTAATGGAAAGCGCAAAAAGATATTTTATAAACACTCGAGTGGTTCAAATGTATGGTTTGGCGGAAGCTGGCCCTCTGGTAACGTGTTTAGATGCATCGTATAGTTTTGGTAAATTGAATTCTATTGGTGCTCCGGTTGAGGGAGTCTCTATAGAGATTAGAGATAGTAACAATAACATAGTAGAT
Organism: uncultured Eubacteriales bacterium; assembly: GCA_949738935.1. GTDB lineage: Bacteria > Bacillota > Clostridia > Lachnospirales > CAG-274 > MGBC114079. The sequence goes on from CATJCJ010000314.1 coordinate 6,447, forward strand.
AAACCATTTCAGATAGGTGAATTGGTAATAAGCAGTAATAGCATAATGGAAGGATATCTGTTTTTAGGCTCCGAATCAAAAGGAGAGATTAGAGAAAGAAAATTATTTACGGGGGATCTGGGCTATTATGATGACGAGGGTTATTACTATTTATGCGGTAGAACGGATGATGTTGTTAAAGTAAATGGTAGAAAAGTATATTGTAAAGAAATAGAATTGGCTCTGCTAGAAATAAGAGGTATTGAAAATGCAATTGTAATATGTGTTAATGGCAAAGACTCTTTGATGCGGTTGGTAGCTTTTGTACAAGTAGAGAAAGAAATTGAGAATAAAGAAATTGTCCACTATTGTGTGAAAAATAAAATTTATGTACCAGATGAAATACGTCAGATAAAACAATTACCACAAAGTAAAAATGGGAAAATATCTTTAAGAAAGTTGAGAGAACTTGTGGAAAAAAAATAATGAGGTAGATATGGAAAATATAACATATTGCAATTTTAAGAAAAGAATTGATGAATGTTCTGCAGTGATTTTCCCTATTGGAGCATTTGAGCAACACGGACCGGCAGCAACATTGGGAACGGATTATTATATTGCATCATATTTGGCTGAACAAATAAGCGAAAGAACAAATATAATGTATATACCATGTTTACCATTTGGGTATAGTGTCATACATTCTAATTTCCCTGGAACTATAAGTTTAAGTAAAAAACTATATTTTGATATTATAAATAGCATAATAACAGAATTAGAAAAAAATAATGTTAGTAAAATAATTATAATAAATGGACATGGGGGGAACATTAGGCCTATTAAAAGGATAATAGAACATAGCAATATATGCTTTTTGCAATGGTTTGAATTAATTGGAAATAAATATTTTGAAAATGAGCATAAATCTCATGCTGGTTCAGAAGAATTATCACTTTTAGCTGCCATAAAAAGTGAGTATGTAGATGAAGAAAAAATAGAGAATAGAGATCCGTCAAAAATGAATATAGTATGGAAGGAGTTACAACCAGAAGAAAGAAAAACAGAATATTATACGGAAAATGGTGTATATTGTTATGCGGATAAATACAGTAAAGAGTTGGGACAAAGGATACTTGCTGATGTTGTTGATATAATGGTCGAAAAAATTAATATCTTTTTGAATGCCTAAATAGTTATTAACAAAATAAATTATTAAAGAAAGGTAGTATAATCATGAAAAAAGAAATTGATCAAAAATTAATTAAAATAATAAATGAAAATAGCGTAGTGAAAATTGATAAAAAAACATTTAATAATGACATTGATTTAATGGATGATTTGGGAATGAGTTCACTTTCCTTTGTTAGTCTAATGATATCAATAGAAGAAGAATTTGAGATAGAAATCCCTGATGAATGTATGATGATTGATAAATTAAGAAAATATTGTAAACTAAAAGAATGTATTTTGGAACAAATGCAAAAGGGATAATCTAAATGTGTTAAGATTTTATTTCGAAATTTCTCTGAAATATTTATTTATCCTGAATTATTCACGGAACAACAGAGTCAACTGCTGAAATCCGCATAGCTACTGCATTTTAATTGAATGTTGCTTTTCATTTATTTAGTGAATAGAA
>CATJCJ010000315.1 GCA_949738935.1 uncultured Eubacteriales bacterium
AAATTTCATTACGCATTGTTTTTAAAAGCTGAAAATTGTTAAATTTTTCATTACAGTTATTATAATTTTCTATTTTTATCTGTAAATTCCATCTCAGTGTTTTTAAAATTTTTTTCCAATGTACATTTTCTCTTAAATTATAATTGTTCATATTTTCTCCTTATGATAAATACCGACCAATTTAAGGAAATACCGATAAATTAAAATTTTGTTTATTTATCAATATTATTCTATATATATTTTACTATCGAACGATAGTAAAATCAATACTATTGTTTAATAGTAACATATAATTTATAAGGAAACACCGCATAATTTCAAGAATATAGTTTATCTAAAAAATATTTTTTGAATTTTTATATTGGGGTGATTTTATGTATTACAGGAGGCTTAGAGATTTAAGAGAAGACAAAGAAAAAACACAAAAAGAAATTGCGGAATTATTGGGAATCGACCAAAGAGTTTATAGTACGTATGAAACCGGAAAAAGAGAAATTCCTAGCCGTTTTCTTATTATACTCGGGGATTATTATGACTGCAGTGTTGATTATATTCTTGGAAGAACTAAAAATAAAACATTGGTTAAATAGATATAGAGGTAATACCGCATAATACAACGTTTTATTTATAATTAATAAACTTATTTGTTTTTTGGCTTATTACTTACAAATACTTTTTAAAAAACACTGATTGATTATATAAAATTATATGGTTATTTTTTTTGAAAGGTTATTTTAAAATCAGTATTTCTTACTATTATGCGGTGTTTTTTATTAGAGAAATACCCTTAAATTCAATTTAATTTTATATTGCTAATATTTCCTTAAATTTCGGCTATTACTTCTATTTCAACAAGAGAGTTTTTTGGAAGTTGTTTTACAGCTATACAAGAACGGGCAGGCTTTTCTGTAAAGTATCTTTCATAAATTTCATTGAATTGAGAAAAATCATTCATATCCGCAAGAAAACATGTCGTTTTTACAGTCTTTTTAAGAGAAGAACCTGTCTTCGCCAAAATTGCAGCTATATTTTTTATGACTTGCTCGGTCTGTTCTTTTATGGTTGTTGTTTCAATTTGGTTAGTCTCAGGATTTATCGCTATTTGACCTGATGTAAAAACAAAGTTTTCCGTTATTATTGCTTGAGAATAAGGTCCAATAGCACATGGTGCTTTTTTTGTATCTATTTTTTTCATAAAGCATTTCCTCCTAATTAATTATGAGTATTATAGAAATTCACAGAATTTTTAATGTAAGCCAACAAAAAATTTTTTAAAGTTCTTCTGTTTATTTTTTTATTGATTTGCTTATAAATATACTAATATTTTTTTCAAAAGAGCTTTTTGGAAAAATGGTTTTATAAATATTATTTAATTTGTTCGCTATTAAATTATTACTAAGATGAACCTTTTTTGGTAAGTATATTATCAAAAAATGAACTCCAAAGCATATGCTTGTTATATCCGTTTTTATAAAGCCGTTTCTATAATAAAAATTAGCTCGTTTTTCTTTTATTGCTCTTTCTTCAGATGTTAATGAATATTTTGGGTCTTCTATTTCCGCTATTATTCCATCTTCAGAAAATTCTTTTTCATTGTTGAGTAATTTTATTGTATCACTCCCTATACCTTTGTCTCTATATTTACTGTTTACAGCAAAAAAGTCTAAAAGACAACAAGAATCGTCTTCTTTTTCTTTAGCGAAAAAAGAATATGATTTCATCTCATTTTTTGAAAAGTAACCTTGACATATATATACATCTTGCTCTACGAGAGAAAGTATATGATTTAGAGGTTTTAATTCGTCCTTTGGAAAATCAAATATCATATTTTCATTATAGAGTTGTTTTATATCGTTCTCTGATAATATTGTTTTATCTAATGAATACAATTAACTCGCTCCTTAAATTGAAAATTTGCTGACTATATTATACATTTGTTAAAATTGATTTGTCAAGGTTTCCTTATTTATTTACACGCGAATCAATTTTTGTTTGGCAAAGCTGGAATAAAGTTTTTTGTTCCGCTTTTTTTTAAAGCGGACAGGTTCGGACAGCGCTAAACCAGTATTTTTAACAAAAAAATATTGTAAATATTTAATAATTTTTAAAAATTGATACACAATACTCAATAACCCTAGATAGTGTTTATACGAATTTATATGATAAATAGAATTAATTAAATTAAAGGCGGTTCTATTATGGAAAATTTACAGCATAGACACGATATAACGGATAACATATGGGTTATTATTGAACCTTTATTACCCTGCC
>CATJCJ010000316.1 GCA_949738935.1 uncultured Eubacteriales bacterium
AAAAAGAAAGAATTATTTGAATATTATAAAAATGATAAGCACAATCTTTCTGTATTTATAGCGGAAGTTTTGATATTTTCAATGTGCAGGGAAAAATCAAAATTAAAAATAAAATCTCCCATTGCTGATGAAATAATTGCAGGCTGTAAAGCGAATAAACCCTGTAAATTTTTTGTTGGCAGAGATAAGGAAACAGAAAAACTGCACAGCCTTATACAAGATAATAACTGCGTGTTTGTTAATGGTATAGGTGGTATAGGAAAAAGTGAGTTTGTGAAAAAATACATCCAGTTATATAAAAATGAATATACCAATATTATTTATTTGAGATATAACGGCAGTCTTAAAAATATGATAGCCGATATTCAATTTGTAAATGATATGGAAAAAGATGATTCAGAATATCGTTTTCACAGGCATTATAATTTTCTAAAGACATTAAGAGATGACACGCTTATTGTTATTGATAATTTTGATACGACAATAGAAAATGAACCTCTTTTTGATGGTTTTACAGAAAATGAATACAAGATTATTTTTACAATACGAAGTAATTTTGAGGACTACAAATGTTTACAGCTTGATGTAATCAGAGATGATGAACAGATTTTAAGCATAATAAATTCTTTCTATGCTGTAAACGCTGAAAACCGCTCTGTATTGCTCTCTATTATAGAAACAGTATACAGACACACTCTTTCAGTTGAAATAGCCGCAAGGCTGTTAAAATCATCAAATATAACGCCTTTGGAACTGCTTTCCAAACTTATTGAAAACAATATAAAACTGGACAGTGAGGAAAAAATACAAATAAAAAAAGACAACAAAACAAGCAAAAAAACTTATTACAGTCATCTGCATACACTTTTCAGATTATTTGAATTAACCGAAAAACAAAAATATATTATGATGAATTTTTGCTTTGTTTCAATAAATGGAATTGAAAAAGCGTTATTTTCAGATTGGATAAAGGAACCGACAGCAAACAATATAAATGACCTTATAGAATTGGGATTAATAAAGTGTGAGGATAAATGGATTTATATAAATCCTGTTATAAGAGATGTTGTTACGGCGGAACTTGAACCGAAAGTAACAGACTGCAAAGATTTAATAAACAGCATAAAATCAAAATGTATAGCCTACGGAAGTGATAAATATTATTATCTGATTATGCTTGAGTTTGTGGAAAATATAATTGATTTTATAAAAATTGATGATTTTGAAATTTTTATGAGTCTACTTGAACAAAGTTTTTGTTATGCGGAAAAATATAGAGAATTATGGATAATGAGAAGAATTATAAGCGTAATGCGTTATTATATCAAAAATGAAAATTTATTAAATATCAGATACAAGGCTTTATTTTATATGTTTAAAGCGCAGTATGCTGTTTTAAGATACACAAATGCTTATGACGGAGCAGCCTTTATTGAAAAAGCTATTGATATTATAGGAAAAAATCCCGAAAAAGAATTTAAACACTTGCTTTCAAATCTGTATTCAAATCTTGGGTTTTATAAGCAAATGCAGAATAAATATAATCATATGGAAATTTTGAATTGCTATGAAATAGCATATCAGCTTTTAAAAGAAACAGACGAATTATATAGTTATGACAGTTATGTTCTTGCGAAAAAGATAGCTGAATGTTA
>CATJCJ010000317.1 GCA_949738935.1 uncultured Eubacteriales bacterium
AATACAACAGAAAAAATTTTATCAAGGCAAAAATTGACTTACTCAAAGAGGGAGATATAATTACAATCGGAAATGACAATTATACTTTTTTAGGAAATAGTTTAGGTCGTTTACAGGTAATTCCGGAAAATTTAAAAGCGGAATATCATTTCAGTGTTGATAATTTATTTACTCATAAGCCAGAGTACTTTATTTATGATTTTACTCTTGAAAGAAACGATTTTGAAATCAAGACACCGGAAAGCATAATAGTTGACAATCAAAAAGATATTGACAGGAAAGAAGGACTTGAAATTCAAGAAACGTCCGCTATTCATTTTGGTATGCTTGGAAACGGAATAACAGTTTATGATATTTCAAAAACAGACAAAATAACAAACGATTATCCAACAGTCGCTCATATTTCTGATGAGGGCAATATCAAATATTATGACAATGACTTAAAAGATGAAGATATAGCGCTTATTGAGAAACAAGCGGAGCGGCAAAAAGAGGAATTTGCGGAAAACTGGAATAAACTTTCTATAACCGATAAGTATGCTAAAATTCTTGATGAAGCTAATATTACTCAACTGACCGCCATTACAAAAGAAAATCTTCCTATGGAAGAAAAGGTAAAAAAATATGAACACAGCGTAATTTTTAAAGACGAATCTTTTCCTGATATAAATACAGAAAATATTATTGACGTGAATAACTCAAAAACAGACACAAAAATTGTATTAAGTGTAGATTTTACAGAAAATCCACATTTGTACGATTTTCTTACAAACGATAATATTGACAATTCAAATTTATCTTTTGCTTTAGCGAACGCAATATTTGAATATCTTGATGAAAAAGCGGCTGCTGAATATGAGTTTGGATATGATAAGACTGATTTTACAATTCGCACAGTTATAAATGGTAAGGAAAATACAGATTATTCTTATGAGGGCAGATTTGATATAGGAGATGGAGAAAAAAACGGCGGAGGTTCAATCATCAATCACATCAAAACGTTTAATGAGTGGATAGCTGAAAAAAATCCTTATGATGACGATAAAACAGTCGCAAGTTCTAACTTTGTATTAAAAAATTTTATTCCGCTTTTAGAAAAAAGCTCAGTTTTAACTGAGGAAGAAAAAATAATATTTGAAAACTTCAAAAAAAAATATCCTGTTATCAAAAATAGTCAGACTGAAAAAAATAATTCTGAAAAAGAAACACCGAAACAAAGTATAACCGCTGAAAGTCTTAAAATCGGCGATGTTATAAAATTTTCCGATATTATATGGAAAAACGCTGTTACGGGAGAAGAAACCGTATCGCAGCCTGAATACGGCGTTATAAGAGATATAAACGACAATGTTGTGGATATTGAAAGTTACTCTGATATAGAATTACAAAACACCAACAGAACAAGAGGACAATCAATGTCCTTGCTTAACCAACGGGGCTTTGAGTATATTGGTACAGAAAATGAAATAAAATCAAAGGAAAAGTTAAACGAAGTAACAAAAAACGTTGTCAAGCCTATTGTCCAAGTAAAACAGTTAAGCCTTGAAAACATCGTAAATTATAATACAAAAGAAAAAATCAACGCTGAAAATTTTCGTATAACCGATGAGTGGTTAGGCGTTGGAACAGCAAGCGAAAAATATCAAAATAATATAAACGCTGTAAAAACACTTATAGCCATTGAAAATGAAAACAGACAAGCGACTACCGAAGAACAGGAAATACTATCAAAATATATTGGCTGGGGAGGACTGCCTGATGTTTTTGATGAAAGAAAATCTAACTGGCTTGAAAAATACGGAG
>CATJCJ010000318.1 GCA_949738935.1 uncultured Eubacteriales bacterium
TACGTGTTCAAGTGTTACTATTTTGCCCACAAAACGATAAATAATCGTTATTTCTTTTGTTTTCTGCTGATAGTTTTGGCTCGGTTCCTCGTCAATTATAATTTTCTCAATAAGCGTGTTGAGAATTTCAGGTGTTAAATCGTCAATATTTGCATAGTTCCTTATGAGTTTAGCAAACTGTATGGATTTTTCTTTTATATCCCTGTTTTTCTGAACATAAGAATTAAGTTCAAGACAACGTTCTTTAAGCTGTTTCTGCTCTTTTTCCATACTTGCCGACATAGCCTTGAAACGTTCGACTGAAATCACTCCAAAAACGCTGTCTTCATAAAGTTTTTGAATTATTTTGTCAAGGTCTTTTATTCGGTTTTGGCATTTATCATATTCTTTTACAAAATCATTGTTTTGACTTGAGTCCGATTTTCCTATTACTTCCGTAAGTTTGTTTACATAACGGTCAAAATTGTTTTTCGCAAGTACCGCGTTTTGCTTAATATTGTTGAAAACAAGATCTTTCAACGCTTCAAGAGTCATGTAGTGATAAGAACACTCCTCACCGCCGTAACACTTATAGAGGTTGCAGCTGTAATTACCGATTGATTTTTTTCGCTTATCACTTCCAAAAACCATACGTGTACCACATCTTCCGCAGAAAAGCAATCCTCTGAAAATGTTATTTGGGTTCAATTTCGGTGCAGGCTTTTTAACCTTTACACGTTCTTGTACCGTTTCAAAATCTTCTCTTGACACAAGCGGTTCGTGGGTATTTTCAACGATAATCCATTCACTTTCGGGATTTGTGACAAGCTTTTTGTTTTTGAAAGACTTAACTTTATATCTTGACCATACAATATCACCTTTGTAAATCGGGTTAGTCAAAATCTGATATACCGTTGATTTAGACCAGTCATAAGGTCTGTTTTTGCTTGCTATATTTGCAAATTTATCGCTTTGTCTGTCTGTATAGGCACGAGGAGTAGGAATTTTTAAATTTTTCAAGTGAGTTAAAATCTCAAAGCAAGTCTTACCCTCTAAAGCCATTTTAAACATCAATTTAACTGTCTTTGCGTTTTCATCGGGAATAAGTTTCTTTTTATCTTCGAGAGATTTTTTGTAGCCATAAGCGGGGCGGCTGCCGACATATTCGCCATTGCGAGTCTTTGCTATAAGTGCCGATTTAACCTTTTTACTACAATCTTTGGCGTACCATTCGTTGATTATATTTTTGAAAGGGGCAAATTCATTTTCACCTTTTTCACTGTCAAAGTTATCATTTATGGCTATAAATCTGACATCGTTTTTAGGAAAATAAATTTCCGTATAGTAACCTGTCTGCAAATACTCCCTGCCGAGTCTTGAAAGGTCTTTGACAACTATTGTTGCAATTTTATTTGCCTCAATATCATTAATCAATCTTTTAAAATCTGGTCTTTCAAAGTCAGTTCCGCTGAAACCGTCATCAATATAATATTCGCAGTTCGGCAAACGATTTTCTTCTGCGTATTGTAAAAGCATTGTTTTTTGAGTTTGTATGCTTGCACTGTCGCCGTTAAATTCGTCGTCACGACTTAAACGGCAATATAAAGCTGTAATTCTGGTCTGCTGTTTTCTTGCCATATTGTCCTCCAATCCAACAGCAGCAGAAGTTTAAATTATCTTAA
>CATJCJ010000319.1 GCA_949738935.1 uncultured Eubacteriales bacterium
CTTCCTGGATGCGTTTTCTGTTTTTGTCCAAAAAAGCATACCTTTTTATAAGCGAGTTTTTGTCGGAATTACGTAAAACAAAAGGAGGAGCAGAATAGTTGAAATATTTATCGGAATTACGTAAAAATTCAAATTGAAACAGCCAATGACAGGAAGATATAATAGTAAAGTCGGTTCGTACTTAAGAGCCGTTAAAGAGTTTACAAGGGCGTTCTGCTATTTTAGATGTTCATGCAGTCGATAACACCGAGAAAGAATTATATAGAAATTCAAAGATGAGATGCGGGGGCGGGAACAAAAAGGGCAAGGCACAACAGTAGTCTGCTGGGCACACATATATTAAAACCTGGGGATGATACGAAAAACATTCCTGACCGCTATGTAATTTTTATTACGGAAAATGATGTTATGGGCAAAAATCAAGCCATATACCACATACAGCGGTATATGGAAATTAATGGGGAAACAGAATTGTTTGGTGACGGTTCGCATATCATATATGTCAACGGGAAATACAGAGGCAATGACGAAATCGGTAAGTTAATGCATGATTTTTCATGTACTAATCCCAATGATATGAATTATGAAGCGCTTGCTAAAAAAGCAAGGTATTTCAAGCAGGATGAGAAAGGGGTGGCAACCATGTGCAAAATTATGGAAGATATGAGAAATGAAAAAGCAAAAGAGGTTAGGATAGATAATGCACTCCGCATGATTAAGGACGGGGAACTGTCATTAGAAAAAATTGCATTGTATTCTGGTTTATCAGTTGATGAAGTTAAGGAGTTGGCAACGCCGATTATGGCATAACAGAAGAAAATTCAGCTTGAATCTATTATAAGCCCCAAAACAATTCAGGTCCTGGTTATATCCAGGACCTGAATCATTAACACTGTCTGCCCAAAGCCTATTTAAGTTAAATCAAAATATGGTCAATTCATGAGGTCGACAGCATACCGTCTGTACCGCCGGTTTACTGCAAAAACCCAATGATACAATATTATCTCCCGCATAACCGAACCTCCAAAGCCGAAAAATCAATATAAGACCCTGAAGTATTTTCTATTTCAATATTTATTATTTCGGGACAATCCACATTTAATATCATCAAATCCATGCTCTCTTGCCAAACATGTTCAATTTCCAACTGCCGGCCATCTTCCGACAGTATTTTAATGTCACCCAACGCAATATTGGTTCCAAAAAGAGTCAATTGATTCTCGCCTGCTGTCATTGGCAAACGGTTAATAACCACGTTTCCCGATGGGTTTAAACGAATATATCTCCAACTTGCAATGCAGTTTTCATCACTGTCGATATAAGACTTAAAATTTCTGTATCC
>CATJCJ010000320.1 GCA_949738935.1 uncultured Eubacteriales bacterium
AATGTATCAAATTAATAGATTGATAAAAATTACTTACAAGCAATCTTGCTTTGATATTACATTGGTAATTTTTACCCCTCTATAATATATATGTCTTGAGAAGTGCATTTTGTGACATTTAATTTATTTATTTTTTTTATTTATATATTTTTTTATAAGAAATGCACTTCACAGATTTGTATCTGTAAAGTGCATTAGTAATTTGTTCTAATTTTAAAACTCTAACCTTAAATTAATAAGTAATAAATTCTTTGGTATCATATCCGCCTTTTTCAGCATAAAAATAAACCTTAGCCCGATAGGAATAACCAGATTTGCCACCATTATAATATACATTAGAACCATAATCCCTTTTATTATATGCCAACATATTAGTAAAATCATCACTGCTCAATGTTGCAATAGAAGTCCAACTGCTTGAACCCGGCGCTTGTTCTTGGATGATAATGGTTTTCGCTCCTAAAACATCCATCTGATCAGTAGCATTTATATCAAAACTTACTGTAACACGCCCATTAGAACTAACTTTTGTAGCAGCATAACAATTACTAATATATTCACTTGAAAATAAGGCTGCATTGGCAACAGCCGTCATACTGAAAATAATAGTAAACATCATCAGCAAAGCAATTAATTTTTTTCGCATAGAACTCACTCTCCGTAAATTGAATTGATTATTTTTTTAGCTTCCTCTAAAGAAATCGAGCCTTTAATTGAACCCTCAATATTGCCATTATACCAAACAATAACCATATTATCCAAGTTACTCATAATATAATGCGTAATACCGCCATATATATATTCAGTAACTTTTTCACTATCCTTCTCATACAAGGCCATTTGATCAGGATTAGAATATATTCTATAATCTATATATAATTTAACATATTTTTCATCAATTTGTTTATAAAAAACAGAACTGATTTTTTTATATATATCTATACCACAACTTGATAAGTCGCCACCTGTATAACCATCTGGCAACCATTTAGGCACACAAGCTATATTACTATATTCAGCAACCTCATCAGCCAGTTCTTGTGTAATTGATACACGTTCAAGCCAAAATTGCTCATCATTCCATCTGCCAATATACTGAACTGGATTATAGCCTAAAGCGTATGCTGTAACTGTACCAACAAACAAAAACAATACTAAAACTGCTGCAAAACTTGCAAATCTGCGCCACAACCTTTTGTGGAAAGGTACCAGACTAACTTTTTCTTTTATATTTTTGTTTTTTTGTTCATCGTCATCAAAATCATATAATGTTTTTTCATCTTTAAGCGGATAATAGTGCTTAAAAAATTCCGCTTTAGCAAGTTCAACATCTTCCTGTGAAGTTTCATCATTAGTGCCTTCACGTTTATCCAATAATTCTGAAATATATATTACAGCATCATAATCCATCTGCTCGTCATCCGAGGCAGCAAAAAATGCTTGCAGAAGAATTTCCAGTTCCTCGTTACTCATTAAGTCGAATCTATGATAATTTGGCTGCCCTGATTTATCGACTTTGCTCATAAAAACACCTCCCTATATTATATATGTCTTAACAAATGCGTTTTGTGACATCATTTTTTAATTTTTTTTGTTATTTATCTTATCTTGCAATTTCAGCCTGGCTCGATGTATTCTCTGCCGGATAACATCAGTCGATACACCATATTCTTTTGCCAACTCAACAGTGGTATATTGTTCAAAAATAATTTTTTTAATTAAATTATAAGCCTCTGTTCCAGATATATCAGAATATAAAATATCTGGCAGATTTTCTTCTATATTAAATTGGACTTCTTCGGCAATTTCTTCAATATCTGATACCCGAAAAAATAAACTTGAAAGTCGTGATTTACCGTGTAAAACATTGTTTGTAACATTTTTTAGCGTAATCACCAGCCAGCCTTGACGATTTTTACTATTCTTCAATTTCTCAATATTAACACAAGCAATACGAAAAGTTTCCTGCACAATTTCTTTTGCTAAATCTGTATTGAGAGTCCTTTTTTTTGCCAAACTCAATAATTTGTCATACATTTCAGTGTACAGTTCATCAATAAGCTGTATCTCATTTTCTGTTAAATCTTTCCCCAAATTTTGTTCCTCTGATTGATATTTATCCATAATCTTCTCCCATCACATAGAATATTCTTCTATACATTGATTATAGCACTCTCTCTTGACTTTTCCAAAGATTCTAACAAAGTTCTCATTACATCTTATACTATTTCTAAATCACTTTGACTTTTTCCTTTTAGCAATGCTATAATATTATTCATTATCACATTTTTATCCTCATCAACAGCAAATAAACTATCCATGCTTATGCCAAGAATTTCTGCTACTTTCACCAGCGTATTAACCGTCATTTCTCTTGAACCATTTTCTATTTTGTTATAAAGAGGTTGCGTAATACCAATGTGTTCTACCATAAAATCCTGTGAAAAATTTCTTTTTTCACGATAAAATTTTAACTGTTTAATCAATATCTGTTTGGTATCATCATCTAATTTATATTTCATTGTCAATCTCCTGTTGGTAATGTTATAAAAAGCATAACATATAAAACGATATTGCAACAGGCACTAACTGGCATAACTTTTATAACATAAATTTGCAAATTTTTATTTTTTGTTATAAAATAAAAAAAGAAATAACATTAAAAGAAAAGAGAGTAACCTATGATATTCACTTTTGGACTGGCATTCCAAATCAAAAGAAACATAATCGTTTAATTATCAATATTGAATCACAAAACAAATGGGACGTCGGCTACCAACTAACTAAACGTGCTGTTTATTATGCCTGCCGTCTTATATCTGCTCAACGTGAACAGGATTTTAAGCCATCTGAATATGGCAGGCTAAATAAGATTTACTCCATTTGGATAGCAGCCAACCCACCGAAAAAATATGAAAATACAATCAATCGTTTCTTCATTGCTGAAGAACAGCTTGTAGGCGATGTTGAATAAAAAAAGGCTAACTATGATTTACTTTCAATAATAATGATGGGTTTAGGTCAACCTGATAGCCCAAGATATGATGGTTTATTAAAAATGCTGGAACTGTTTCTTTCAAAAAGAACTGTTGAGGAAAAGAAACATATATTACAAGAAGAATTTAATTTCAGGATGACCGAGAATATGATAAAGGAGTCTACCGATGGCAGAACCGAGGCAACATTTCAAGCAACACTGGCTAACATTCCAAGCTTGATGTATAAAGTTAGTTGGACTGCTGAACAGGCAATGGACGCTCTCAATATTCCACAGGAGGAACGCAGTCAGTATCTTCCTAAACTCAAACACCTTAACTAGCTTTACGCCCTGAAAAACCTTTAACAAAAGATTAACAAGCAATGTGTTTGGGTACCCAAACACA
>CATJCJ010000321.1 GCA_949738935.1 uncultured Eubacteriales bacterium
CTTTTGGAATATCCGTTTCTGCTGTTATCGGTTGATTTTTCTGATATTTCATATCTGTCATAACCTAAATGGGCGTCCATTTCCGCCTCTAATGCTTCTTGTAATACATCAGCGAACATTTCTTTCATTGCCGTTAACACGTCGTTTGATGATTTGAAATTTTGTTCCTTTACATAATTTTTTAATAATTCTTTTGATACTTTTGTCATAATAAAATCCTCCTTGTTTTTTGTAAATTTTTACATTTATCTTTATTTGCATTATTGTCAAGAAGGATATTTTTTATACTGTTTACACAAACTTTTTTAAAGGCTCGCTGAAACTGAAAAACCGTTAAATGAAATTAAGCCGTCTGCTGAAATTGAAAAACCAATAAATGAAATAGTTAATTCTGAAATATCAGCCGAAGAAAATAATTTAGTTAAACCAATCAAAAAACCGATAACGAATAAACCTGTTAATTTTGTCATAAAAGACGATAATTTAGGTGAAGTCGGGGCGAAAACAAGATTTAAAAATAATATTGAAGCGATAAAAACATTACAACTTATTGAATTTGAAAATCGTTCAGCGACACAAGAGGAACAAGAAATTTTATCGTGTTATACCGGCTGGGGAGGAATACCACAGGCGTTTGACGAAAATAATCAAAACTGGAGTAAAGAATATTCAGAACTGAAATCTTTGATTAATGACGAGGAATATAGCTCAGCAAGGGCCTCGACTCTAAACGCTCATTATACTTCTCCTCTTGTCATAAAAGCTATATATAAAGCTGTTTCAAATATGGGTTTTAAGTCTGGAAATATTCTTGAACAGTTTTGCGGTATAGGTAATTTTTTCGGACTTCTTCCTGACGAAATGAAAAAATCAAAACTGTACGGCGTTGAGCTTGACAGCTTAACGGGACGAATAGCGAAACAGTTATATCCTAAAGCCAACATTCAAGTAACAGGGTTTGAGAATACCGATTTTCAAGATAATTTCTTTGATATTGCCGTAGGAAATGTGCCTTTTGGCTCATATAAAGTTGTGGATAAAAAGTATGATAAACAAAACTTTTTTATCCATGACTATTTTTTCACAAAAACGATTGATAAAGTACGGGCAGGAGGAATAATCGCTTTTATAACCTCAAAGAGAACTATGGATAAACAAAATGCTGACGTGCGAAAATATATAGCTGAAAGAGCGGAACTGATAGGAGCGGTAAGACTTCCAAACAACGCTTTTTTAAAGAACGCCGGAACAGAAGTTACAACCGATATTTTGTTTTTTCAAAAAAGAGAGAGAATACTTGATATTATTCCTGATTGGGTGCATTTAGGCGTAACTGAAAACGGTGTGCCTATAAATAATTATTTCCTTAATAATCCCGATATGGTTTTAGGCACAATGGAATTTGATGATAGAATGTATGGTAATAAAAAAGAAACAGCCTGAGTACCTTTTGAAAATTCCGATTTGAGCGTTTTGCTTGATAATACTATTGAGAAAATCAGAGGACAGATTACGATACCGGATATTGACGATATTGACAAAACAGCTGATAATTCTATACTGGCTGACCCAAGTGTGAAAAATTTTAGTTACGCCGTTTTCAGACCGTCACAGCTTGGGATTGATAGTAAAAAAGATGATGAGATTGTGTATTACAGAGAAAATTCAAGTATGTATCCCGTTGATATTCCCGAAATGACAAAAGAACGTATAAAAGGTATGGTAAAGGTCAGAAACGCCGTAAACGCTCTTATTAATTTTCAGCTTGAGGATTATGACGAGGATATAATAAAACAGGCTCAAAAAGAACTTAACAATGTTTATGACAGCTTTAAAAGTAAGTTTGGATTAATTAACAGCGGCGCTAACAAAAAAGCGTTTTCACAGGATTCATCATATTATCTTCTTTCTTCCCTTGAAGTGTTAGACGAGGACAGAAATTTCAAACGCAAAGCTGATATATTCACAAAACGTACTATAAACAAAAAAATTACCGTAACGTCAGTCGATACAGCAAGCGAAGCGCTTGTTATGTCTATAGCGGAAAAAGCGAAAGTTGATTTTGAGTATATGAGCGATTTGACAGGAATGGATAAAGACAGGCTGATTTCTGACTTAAGAGGAGTTATTTTTAAAATTCCTATGACGGAAGTGTGGGTAACGGCTGACGAATATTTATCCGGCAATGTAAGGGAAAAATTGAGAATGGCTGAATTGTTCGCTGAAAAGAATCCGGAGTTTGAGATAAATGTGACGGCTCTTGAAAAAGTGCAGCCGAAAGACCTTGAAGCCAGTGAAATATCTGTTCGTTTAGGAGCGACCTGGATTGACAAAGAATATATAGAATAATTTATTTTCGAGGTATTGAAACCACCTTATTATATGAGAGATATTTTAAATGTTGATTATTCCGCTTATACGTCAGAGTGGCATATTCAAGGTAAAAATCAGATTTCCCATCAGGACATTACGGCTTATACAACTTATGGAACAAACCGTATAAACGCCTATGGGATATTGGAAGATTCTTTAAATCTGCGTGACGTAAGAATTTATGACAGAGTAGAAAATCCTGACGGTAAGGCTTCTTATGTGTTGAACAAAAATGAAACCGCCGCCGCGCAGCAGAAACAGGAACAGCTTAAACAGGCTTTCAAAGATTGGATTTTCAAAGACGCTGAACGCTGTCAAACGCTTGTGGAACTCTACAATGAACTTTTCAACTCAATTCGCCCAAGAGAATTTGACGGCAGTCATATAAACTTTGTTGGAATGACTCCGGAAATAACATTGCGCCCACACCAAAGAAACGCCGTGGCTCACGCTTTATATGGTGGAAATACGTTATTGGCTCACGAAGTGGGCGCTGGCAAAAGTTTTGAGATGATTGCGATAGCTATGGAAAGTAAAAGGCTTGGTTTATGCCAAAAAGTCTTATCGCCGTTCCGAACCATTTGACGGAGCAGCTTGCGTCTGATTTTTTGACTTTATATCCCGGAGCGAATATTCTTGTAGCAACTAAAAAAGATTTTGAAACAAAAAACCGCAAGAGGTTTTGCGCGAGAATAGCAACCGGAAAATATGACGCTGTTTGTAAATGACGTTCAGATTCCAGACGTAACTTGTACAGATGAAAACGGTATCTATACACTGTCGGTTAATACGAAAAATGAAAGCTTTGCTATCGGCGAAAATAATATTGCCATTAAATATGTCGGCAACGACAATATTTCTCCTTATGAGGAACACGCGATTATTATACTTAACAAAAAGAGTACGAATATAGAAGGTGTTAAATCTGTCAATAATATTGCGTATAACGAAATGCCTCAAAGCGGTTATTACGGAGAACCAAAAAGCAATGAGTATAATTATAAAGACTATGATATAACTTATGTGGGCAGGAACTCTACGACCTATGATTCTAAAGAAGCTCCTGTAGATATTGGAGATTATAGTGTAGTATTTACAATACCTGATGATAAAAAATATACTGGTTCAACTTCCTTGGATTTCAGTATAGTTGAAGCGGAAAAACCGGAAGAGGATAATACGGAAAATTCAACGGAAACAGGTATAGTAGATTCAACGGAATCTGAAACAGAAAGCTCGTCAGAGCAGACTACAGAAGATTCAACAGAAATCTCTACGGAAAATACAACTGAACCAACCGAGGAAAATTCAACAGGAACATCTACGGAAAATACAACTGAACCAACCGAGGAAAGTTCAACAGAAGCATCTACAGAAAATACAACTGAACCAACCGAGGAAAGTTCAACAGAAGCATCTACAGAAAATACAACTGAACCAACTGAGGAAAGTTCAATAGAAACATCTACGGAAAACACAACTGAACCAACTGAGGAAAGTTCAACGGAAAACTCTAATGAAAATACAACTGAATCGACAAGAAATCCGGTTAAAGATAAAGACACTTTAGACATTATATTTGGAAACGTTGACGGTGATAATATTTTAACTGTTAACGATGCCGTATGTGTACTTCAAAAAGTGTTGGATGGAAATTTTAAATTGCCAATTGAGAAAAATAAAAACGCTGATAATTATATGAAGTATGCTGATGTTGACAATAATGGAATTTTAACGGCATCGGATGCCGCCGCTATTATTCAAAAAGTATTAAACAGTAATTTTGTTTTCCTTGCTGAAAAATAGTATAAAAGCCTGCCGCTTTGATTTGCGGCAGGCTTTTATACTATTTTTTCTTTTCTCAATCTATTCTGGAATTGCTGTAATATAAAA
>CATJCJ010000322.1 GCA_949738935.1 uncultured Eubacteriales bacterium
ATTTTAGGATTGCCTGCCGCCAAAGCCTTAATTTGGGCATAACTTAACACACATTCATCTAAATCCTCCGCACTTCTCGCCGGAGATTTATTTGTCATATTTACCCGCTTCAAGTTTAATAATTTTTTCGGTTATATTATTTGCCAAAACGTCAAATGTATTCTCGCCGACAGTCAAACTTGCCGCTTTATCTGTAGTATTCGTAACTTTTAAAGTAACATCATATTTTTCTTTAACAATCGGTTCTACAGGTACTTTTGAATCTCCGCTTATTGTAATTTTATAAAGCAGACCCTCATAACTATTTGTTATTTTAAGGATTCCTCCTTTTTCCGCATTAATTACAAAAGGTTCGGCCGCGGAAGTTTGTCTTCCAGGCATAGAATATACTCCTATATTAGTGCCGTCAAGTTCTGCTGTAGCGTTACCCTTTCCATAGCCATTATTATTGCCCGCAATATACACTTTAACAATGGAAGCGGAAGAAAGATTTATTGTTATACTTGAAGACTTAGGAACTGTGTATCTGCTTTTTTGAGAGGCAATACTACTGTCAGTATCTCTGAATACTGTATGTGAATTACTTGCGCCGCCAATAGTACAACCGGTAATATCAAGCCAGTTTGGTATTTCTTTATCAGCGTTCCATTCATCTGTTAAAACAAAATGAGTTTCTGTAGTATTTTCAGTATTTTCTTCAGATGTATTTTTTTCTGTACTTTCCTCAATGATAGCATTCGTAGTATTTTCAGTATTCACTTCTACTGGCATTATAAAATTGTTGTTTAAAGCCTTCTGCAAAATTATTGAAGCGTCAGTCGCTGATAACACACCATTCATATCAACATCTAAATATTTTTCATAATTTTCTATTTCCTCAATAGGCAGATGATTACTTCCGTTGAGTACCTTTTCAAGTAAAATAACGGCGTCATTAACATTTATATATCCACTGTTGTCAGAATCCCCAAATAAAGTTTTATTTACTGTAGTTTCAGATTCATTTGGTTTATCAGAAGTTGTACTTTCAGTTTCGTCCTCTTCCGGAAATTTTGATATTCCTTGAACGGAAATCAGTTTTGATTCATAATTTTTAACGGCGTTCTGTAATTCCGGAATAACATCGGAATTAGTATCCTGAACCGTATTGTCAAAAGCATATTTAAAATCTCCGCCGTTACGTCTTCCCGCTTCCTTTACAACCGTATCTTTCGCTTCCTCAGCTGTTTGAACATTGTAATCATATATAATAGATTTATCGGTATCAAAATTATTATAAACCGAACCGCCTTTTAAAGCCGAAACTGTCTCAGGAACTTTATCATCTCTGTTTTTCGCTGTATATGCGTCAAAATGTCCCTCGTCAGGCGTTGTCTGGTAAGTATAAAACCTTTTGGAACCGATTATTACATTTCCGTATTCCTTAATCATTCCGCCGTCCTGACCGGATAGTGTACCTTTAGTGGCATATTTGCCTGTAGCGCTGTCATAAACATCGCTTCCTTGGGTGGCAATCAGCATAGGCCTCGGGCAATTTCTGAAATAATTATTTTCTACAAAAACAGATGAATGCACCGCCGCGCCCGGTCCATATTTAGCGACCCCGTCATAATAATTATTATAAACATGAGCGCTTCCGGCAACACACCTGGGATGTCTTGAATCAGAATGGTCAAACCAGTTATGATGATAAGTAGCAAAAATTTTAGCTTCAGCTTTATCATAGTTGCTTACCTCCCATGGACCTCCCAAAACCAAAGCCTTTCCCGAATCCCAAAAGTGACAGTAAGAAATAGTAACATAATCTGATTTAGCTTTTAAGTCTATAGAACCATCGCCTTTAGCTTGGTCAGCGTCTTTTCCAAATCCATAGAAAAAGTCTATATTATGTATCCAGACATTTTTATTTTCAGTGTCAAGAGAAATACTATCACCATCACCGCCTCCGCCATACCACATAATAGCGAAATTACGAAACTCAAGATTGCAGGCTCTTTTTGTTGTAAAGCCATAACCGTGAATAACGGCGTCATCCCCGACACCTTCAATAGTTACATTTTTTGTATTTTGTATCGCCGCCATATAATTAACCGTATTTTTAGGCATTTCAACTTTTCCCAAGAAACGTATGGCTATAGGCTTTTCACTTTTGCTTTTTTCTCTTTTGCTTAATATTTCTGTCAAACCAACACCAAGAGATGTATCTCCGTTTATTGTAACAGTATCTTTATTTGAATTTGTTATATAAACAATATCAGCGTTTTCTTTAATTGTTCCATCTTTATTATATGCGCCTGTCGTATATCCATAGGGTGAATTTTCAGAGAACGCAAAGCCTTCCCTTACATAATTATCAACTAACAACTCAATTGTTTCCGCCGCTGAACTCTCAATCTCTTTTCCATTCGCAACAGGAACAATTTTAAGAATATAATTACCCGCCGCCAATCCCAAAGCGTCCGCAATAAAATAATTTTCATATTTTCTGATAAGGTTATCGTCAATTTTTACAAAATTGTCCGTCCCTATAGCTTTGTAGTATACATTATAGCTGTCAGCGTTCTTAAACGACTTCCATTTTACATAAGCGCTTTCGTGCCACCCTTTACTTTCAATAATTGAAACAGTTGTTTCCTGTTCCTCAAGCTGAATATTAACATTATTGTCATTTGCCATAACATTATAAGCAAATATATTGCTTGAGATAATAGAAGCTGATAATAATACGCCTATACATTTTTTGATAATTCTTTTCTTCATGACTTTTCCTCCTATTCTTATTTACGGAAACACCGACAAATTAAAAAATTATTTTTAATATCCTTTGTGCGGTGTTTCCTTACATATTTTATTGTTCAGATTCATTTATTAAATTTCCCCATGTATCAAGTAGCAAATTAATACCAGCATATATTTCAGCTTCAGAAAGTTCACCAAAACCTAAAATATATGTTCTCGGTGAAATAAGGTTGTTAGGCTGTTGAAGTGAATTTTTTATATATGACAGCTTTACCCCCGCTTTATGACACTCGTCAATTAATTTTTCAGCACCGCAAGTAGTTTTCGGTTCAATAATTAAAAAAGTACCCGCTTTGCTATTCTTAATTTCTATACGATTTCCTATAGGATGATTTTTTATAGCTGAAATAAGACAGTTTCGTTTATTATTGTAATTTTTTTGCAGTCGTTTTATATTATAATAATAGCTTTTATTTTTTATTATCTCACTTACAAAAGTCTGCTCAAATCTTGCGCTGTAAGAATGGAAGTTTAAGTATAATTCCTGCCATCGCTTCACAAGTGACTCGGGTAAAACCAGATACGCAATATTCAATCCGGGTGAAATTGTTTTTGTGAAATCATTTATAAAAATAACATTTTTATTTTCAGTCATTGAAAACATTGGTTTGCTAAAATGCGAATAAACAAAGTCCATATCAAATCCATATTCAATAATATATCTGCCGTCTTTTGCCCAGTCAAGTGCGGCTTTTTTCTGTTCAACAGACAATATATTGCTTAACGGATAATGGTGATATGGCATTAAAAACAGAACATCAGCGTTAAAATCTTCAAGTTCTTTTGATGTAACTCCGTCTGTTGTTACATTTAGATATGCTGTTTTATATTTGCTAAGTCTCATAAAATCACTGATTTTATAATAAGATGGATTTTCAAATCCGTATACCTTATCATTTCCAATAACTTTTATCAGTAAATCCAGGAGATAGTTAATACCTGCGCCAACAATAATTTGTGTAGGAAGGCAATTAATTTCATAACGCTTGTTAAGCATTATACAAATTTGTTTTCTCAGCTCATACTCACCTACATAATCAGGATAAATAAATCCTCTGTCAGTAATTATTTTTGCGGTTTGACGTATAGTTTTTTTGAACGCCTCGCTCATTTTCAGGTCAACGCCGTTTCTGCTGAAATTATATGTCAGAGAAACATTACTGCGCCAATGTTTCTCTGCAAGAGGCATTTCCCTTTGATTAGCCTTGTTTACATAATATCCGCTTTTATTTTTCGGAATTACATATTCATATTGAATAAGCATATTATAGGCATTAACAACTGTATTTACTGATATACCAAGCATCGTAGCAAGTTCTCGCTGAGACGGAAGCTTTGTACCTCCTGTTATAATTCCGTTATTAATTTTATCAGAAATTTGTTCAAATACTTGTATATAAAGCGGTATAGGAGACTTTCTATTAAGTTCTAAATTAATCATATGTTTCCTTTCCTAAATATTATTGTTGTTATTATGGGTACAGTTTAATCACAATTAAAATATCTGACTAATCTTAAAGTTATTTCTAATATAATATTAAAATCAATGGTTTTTGAATATTTGTTTTATTTACTATTTTAGTTTACTACCATTATTGTCTATAATAAAGTGGCAGATTAAATTTATTTTAATGGGTGCAGAATATATAGAATAATTATAAATATATTTCTTCTATATATTTTTTTGTAAACAAGATTTTATTATATAAATTTTATAAAGAAATTTATACAACTGAATTTTCAGCCTTTTTATAGTAATTAGCAAAATTTTTAGTATTAATCAATAAAAAACACCTCAAAAT
>CATJCJ010000323.1 GCA_949738935.1 uncultured Eubacteriales bacterium
ATGGAAAAACGAGGCTCAAAGTATTTACGCTACGCTCTTTTTAATGCCGCAAAATTTGTTTCTCATTGGGATTCAACTTTTAAAGCTTATCTTGATAAAAAGCGAGCGGAAGGCAAGCACTACAATGTTGCTGTTTCTCATGTTGTTAAAAAACTTGTAAGGGTTATTTTTCACTTAGAGAAACATAATGAGACGTATAAAAGTTAGCGGTTGACTTTTTCTATATATTCACTTTTTTTGAGCGTCTTTAAAACGCTCTTTTCGTCATATGGTTTTTAATCTACTTTTCTTTAAAATTTTTTGGAAAATTTTTAATTTCCCTATTAACTTTTAATAGTTAGTCTTATTGGTTTAAAAATTTTTCTGTCATAAATTATACTTTATGACAGTTTTTAATTTTTCCTTAATTTCTCAAGTTTTTTTCGTATTCTGTGATAAGTGCTTTCGCTGACTTTCATAATATCAACAGCTTGTTTTACGCTTATTTCCTTGTTTGATGTTTGTTCATATATACTGACATAATCTGTTGGATTATACTGCTGTTTTCTCCCGAATTTTATTCCTTTTTTCTTTGCTGCTGCAATTCCCTCAGCCTGTCTTTGCCTTATATTTAATCGTTCGTTTTCAGCAACATAGCTTAAAAGCTGTAAAACCAAATTACTGATAAAAGTACCCAATAAATCCTTGTTTTGGGTTGTATCAAGTATAGGCATATCAAGTACAACAATATCAGCGCCTTTTATTTTTGTTATTTTTCTCCACTCCTCAATTATCTCACTATAATTTCTTCCAAGCCTGTCGATACTTTTTATAACAATAATGTCGTCATTTTTAAGTCTTTTTATCATTTTTTGATATTCAGTCCTGTTAAAATCTTTACCGCTTTGTTTATCCATAAAGATTTTATTGATTTTTCGCCCGCACTCTTTAAGAGCGATAAGCTGTCTGTCCTCATTCTGTTCTTTTGTTGAAACTCTCATATATCCATAAATCATTTTTTAATTCCTCCTGTTTTCATCATAAAAAAAGAGGTTTAACCTCTCAAATAAATAATAAGCATATAAATAAAATATTGAATTAATATAAAAATTCCTTTTAACTGCTTTGTGGCAGATTATAACCCATACTATTTAGATAATTTATACCGTTGTAAACACTTTCCGACCAGGCGTTGTAAAGACAGGTTAATAAATAGGATTTTATATGCTTGATTTTATGATTCTGCTCTTTAAATTTGTTAATGGTATATCTGATAATCCCATAATCAACTTTTGAAAAGACTGACTTAACAACAGACAAAGGTTTATTCTCACCATTTATACGAATTGATTGAGAGTTTGACAATAAAGTTTCAGTTATCATAAAAACTAGGGAGTCAACTTCTGCTCTTTCTTCGGGATTGTTTGAAATTAAAAGATTATAATTTATCTGTTCTTTTACAAAATTTTCAAACTGCTTTTGTTTTTTATCTGTATTAACAAATTTGTTTAATGAGTATTCGTCGATATTATCTGAATTATTGTGTTCAAGGTCATTGCCGTAGTCATAGTCATAGTCGGTTATCTCATTATGACATGACATTGACTTTGACTTATTACACTCAATATTATTAAATTCGTTGTTATTATAGTTATTATTAGTGTTTGTTTTTGAAATGTCTGTACTTCCGATTTTGTGAAGTCCTGATTTTTCATTTTCAAAAGTCTGCATTTCTTGTTTAGTGAAGTTTTGACTTTCTTGTGGATAACTTTGTGGATATTCTGTGGATTTCTGTTGATAAGTGTTATCATCACTTGTAAAAAATTTTTTTATATAAATTTTTGCGGGTTTTCCCTGTCCCTGTTTAACACGCTCAATCAGATTTATATTCTCTAACTCGGCGGTAAGTTTAACACCTTTTGTGTGACCGCAGTTCAGATATTTTTGTATATCCTCCAAAGTAAAATAAATAAAAATCCTGTTGTTTTCATCACGCCAGTTGTTTTTGACAGATATGCTCATACGGTCAAGCATTAAGCCGTATAATATTTTTGAGTCATTAGACATTTTACAAAAATATGGTTCTGTAAATAACATTTTTGGTATGCGGTAAAATATATATTGGTTAGCTTCGTTTCCATAATAATAATCGCTTTTAAATTCCATAATTTTCGCTCCTTTTTATTTTTTTGCAGTATAAAAGGACGCGGATGTTCAACGTCCTTAAAAACATTTTATTATATTTAACTTTTTAGTATAATACCTTACTTATTTGTTGCCTAAAACCTTGATTTTTTAGTGTTTTCAAAAGTATCTTTATCTTACTTTAGCATTTGAAAGACCTGCTTTTAATAAAATGATACAGGACATAGAGAACAAGAAAGTAAAATGTGTCGTAGTAAAGGATTTGTCGAGATTAGGGCGTAATATGGCGAAAGTTTCAACATATGTTAATGAGTATTTCCCAAATAAGAGGGTTCGTTTTATTGCCATTAATGATTTGATTGACAAGCAATTCTATGATGTTGACATAGGTGAAGATATGATGATTGATTTCAAAAATATGTTTAATGG
>CATJCJ010000324.1 GCA_949738935.1 uncultured Eubacteriales bacterium
CCACATTTTCTTCATGCCAGGTTTGAATAGTCGCCTTAGCCAGTTCCGCTATCTCCTGCGCTGTTTTAATCTCCATAATTCTTACCTCAATTCTATTTATATCTTCTATAAATCTTCATCAACCAAAAAGTGCTCCGTCATAAACCTGTCGCGTTCCGTATTTATAGCAACAGACATATTCAAACCAGACGGTTTGCGGTCATTGAGCAAAATCCGCTCTCCATAAGGCGCATTAAAAATTATCTGGTCATATCTGATACCATTTGTCTGCAAAAAATCCACCGTCATTTTCCTGCAATCGTCAGTTCGGGCTGTTATAAAAATAATCATATCTTTGTCAGGAATTGACTGCAAAAACTCTTTGGCTCCCGGCAAAAAACTATCATATCCGTCAATCTTATAACCATTATGTTTAACAATCGTGCCGTCTATATCCAAAACCCAGGTCTTAGCCAATGCCGAAACTTTTATTATATCAGACATTTTTCAATTCTTCTCCAATATGACCGCCCGGGTGATTTTCCTTAAAATCACTCAGAGAAATATTCAACTCATCGCAAAGCCGCATGGCCAGCATTTGCAGCACAATCAAATTCAGAGTTGTGGAATTGTTAGGCATAATATTCCATTTATCCCCTTCATGCTGCAATTCAATTAACAGAACTTTTTCAATAGCTTTGGCCAGAGTGCTTTCCTTTTCAAAGGTCAGCAGCCAGATAATACAATCCCTTTTTTGCAGCTGCTTATACAAATACACTGACTCCGAAGTTTCACCGCTCTTAGTCAGAATAATTATTAAATCTCCGGAATGAATCATACCCAAATCACCATGTACTGCTGAATTGGTATGCATAAAACAGGCATTAAGCCCCAGTGAATTCATTGTTCCCACAAATTTGTCACAAATAGGCACATTTTTGCCCAAACCGGAAACTATAATCTTCTTATCACGGCGCAGCACAGCAGCACAATCCTGCACCAGTTCTGTAAATTTATCCTCACTGATAGACATCAGTGATTCGTCCAAAATGTTTAGCAAATTCTTAAAATCATTTTTCATAATGCTTCCTCCAAATACTTTATCCCATTATAAAAAGCGCCGCAAATTGAATCATAATCTTCCCAGGCATAAGTTGTCAGAGATAACCAGATAATAGCGTGCAACAGCTTAATCTGCTCTCGCTTAACCTCGTCTCCCAACAATTCAAAGAAATAATCCTCCATATCCTCCCAGCCAGAAGACTGAATAGCCAGATTTACATCATGCTCGTTAATTTCCAGACTAAAACGCTTCAAATTAAACTGGTCATAATTGCCTACCACTGAATAATAAAGCTTAACCCAATCATAAGCAACATCACCATAAAACTCTGTCCGACCAAAATACCCCCTGGGGTCAATAAGCACCGGCTCCCTGTCATCACGCAGCATAATATTGGAAAAAGTGCAATCACCATGCAGAAATACAAATTTCTGCGGTTTCAACTCGTCCAAACGTCTTTTCAATTCATCTTGCACAAAGAAAATATTTCGGCACTTATGACCATTAATAGTTATGTATTCATCATTGGCAAAAGGCACTAAATTCCGAACCTTAACCAAACGGTCAAAGGTTTTGCTTATATATGCCTCCTCAAAACTGAGGTCATCATAAGCCGTGCTACCACAGGCATGAAGATTTTGCAGACAATCCACAATCTGTTTCAAAATATCCTGCTTTTGCTCAACAGACAAATCCTCATACTCATAAACATTTTTGCCGTTTATCCGCTCCAATTTTAATGGTTCTGTTTCATAAATCTGCGGCAGATTGGCAAAACCCAAAGACTGAACTTTTTCATACCACGCTCGCTCACGAACAGCCAGCTGCCTGCCCTGCTCATCAATTCCCTCCTTAACAATATACTCACCATTCAATGTTATCCGGTTAAAAGGACGACATTTAGTCTTGGGCAATTTAGCATATTCAGACAACAAACCATACTCCCTGGTACGTTCCAGAGTTATTGTATCAAACTGCATATTCTGCCCGGAAAGCCATTTAACAAACTCGCCGTCTGCCGGAACTTCCTGCAATACATCTTTATCCCTAAACATAAACAAACCGGCCACCCCACAGCTTGCAGAACGCTCCTCGCTGAAAATACCATTTTCATATTTCCAGCGACATTCAAAGCCTAAGGAAGTACCAACATAATTATTAACAGCCACACCCTCTACCGAAAATTCTTCCGGCAAAATTAAATCAGACCAAATAAGCATAAACGACTCATTAGACGGCAATATAGCCAAAGACTGTTTCAGACCGGCACAGGTTCCTGTATGCCCCGAGGCATTAACCACCTTATAATCAACCTCTGCAAAAGCAGCCAGATATTTTTCTAAAACCACACATTTATAATCGCCAATAATAATAAACTTTTTATCCGGATATTTTCTGAACAGATGAAAAATAATCGGCAAATTGTTAACAGGCACCAAGGCTTTGGGTTTATTATGCGTTAAATGCTGCATACGCGTCCCCTTACCACCGGCCTGTACAATTATGTATTGAAAATCCATTGCTCCCTCCTTAATTTACTTTCTTAAAAATATATAATTTGCTTAAAATATAATTGGTAACAATAACCACAAACTGAGCACCCACCTTCACCGCCATACTGCTAAAACCAAGCTTGGTTATAAACAGAAACAAAATCACTTCCTCCAAAAGCAGAGTCAAAACTCTGGCTGAAAAGAAATCTCCCATTTGACGAATATGACGACGAATATCGTTATATTTAACCCGAAAAACATAGTTGCGGTTTGTCATATAGGCAAAGTAAACGGCAATAAACCACGATAATATATTGGCAACTAATTCATTCAAATTGCATACAACATTAAATAAGCCATAGGTTGCCACACTTACCAAAAAGGTCAGCCCACCAAAGAAAAGATACAATAAACCTTCTTTATGCTTAAAATAAAATGGCTCAAATACCCTAAATCCAGGCATTCCCATAACCACATCAAAAATATCTCTATCCATTCCCATTTGCCAATACCTCTAATTTTCGCTCGACTTTTGCAGCAATATGTCCGCCTTGGGCATAAAACGAACATGCCACGCCGTTTTGAAATATTTAAAATTGGCAAAAAACGGATTAACCGAAGCCCCCTCGGTTCGAGCCTCCCACTGCGCCGGTACCTCCAGAAACTCAACTCCCAAACGAATTGGTTTAATCGCCGTTTCTAAAAAGAATGGGTGTTTGGCCTCCTCCCAATTTATGCTTTGCACCAATTCGGTCGGCAAACAACGATAACCATAAGTTAAATCGCTTAATTTCACCCCAAACAAAATTGCAATAAGCTTTTCAAATATATAATTACACACCAACTTTATTTTATTGTAATTACGGAAACCGCCACCTTTTATCCAACGAGAAGCTGTAATCACCTTTTCCGGATTTTGCTTGGCCAATTCAATAAAGCGAGCAATGAGCTGCGGCGGTGTTTCCAAATCTGAACTCATCACCACTACATGGCTGCCAATCGCCAAATCAAAACCATCTTGTATGGCTCCTCCCACAAACGGACGCTTTTGATTATGTATGTATATCCTGAGCCTGTCCTGATATTGTTCAACCAGCTGCTCGGCCGTTCGGCGAGAATCCGTGCTGGTTCTTTCGCAGAGAATTATGATTATTTCTGCAATATCTGATAAGTTGCAGGTTTGCACTATTACATCTACCGTTTCCTGCAATGAATACGTTTCGTCCATTGCCGGTACCAACAAAGATAAGTTCTTGTATTTACCATTCATTATTTTAACAACCTTCCTTAGATTTTTAGGAACCGTTTTATATAAGCTGTATATCTACAAAACAACAGTGCTCTTGTTTAGATGTCATATTATTTATCTGGTAAGACTACTATCTGCAAATGTATCTACACAAATGCTATCTAATATATAGCCGGCCTTTTTATCATAAACTACAATGTTAATACCACGACTATTTATGGCATATTCCACACCATTTATCTTTATAGAACAATTATTCCCCAAATCATAACCTGCGCTTAATAAAGATATTTGGCTATCTGCAATAATTGTTTCATACTTTATTTCTTTATCTGATAAGTTTTCATAAATAACTTGTCCATTGTCAATTACAGCTAAGTATGACCAACGATATTTCCCTGGCAAATCAAACTCTAAACCCATATTACAAAAATCCTGAACAATTTCCGCTGTTAAGGATTGGCTTGCTTCGTCTTTTACCGCTATACAAACTACATAATCAGATTGACCTCCAATATAATTCAAAAAATCGGAAATACTTTTCTGGCTTTTGATTTCATTAGACACTATATTAGTCATCTTATCCGTCCATAAAACACAATCTCTACCCTGTTCCGAAAAAATTAAACCTATTCTATATGTTCCATTTTCCACACTTTCTGCCGGAAACTTACCAAACCAGCCTACATATAAATTCTTATCATCAATATCAGATTGGTTCAAATAATATATATCCGTTCTTTTATTTGTGTATAAATCCAACCTGTAAGTTTTATCATCTGACATTAATAATAAATCGGCAGCAACAGGTAAATTTTTATCATCTTCTTTTTTCATTAAGTATCCTGAAATATTTACCAGCCTGTACAAATCTTCTTCATCAATAAAACTGTTTTCAATTTCATATAAATAATCCCCCGAAGCCAAATATTCCGGAATAACTTTTAACTCCTTAATCGTACGCTCAAAAGTACATACATTCGTACTTGCATAAATACTGATTATTTCCATAAAAAATAATATATATATCAAAACTGGTAATAAAAATCTTTTTATATATCGTTGCTTCATGTTTCACCAACCTATAAACCCAATAACGCTGATAAGAAAGTAACAAATTTAGATACCGTTACAATCCTTTCAGGTGCTGAATCAAACATTCCAAACATCAAATAAAATACACACACAGCGACTGGCACTATATTCAGATTTTTCTGTTTGCTATTACCAAAATGTAAATTATCATAAATTAATTGTATTTTTTCCTCTTTTATGAAGAAAAAAATTATAACAATCATCGCATTTAGCATAAATGAAGAATATCTTCCAACATCTTGAGCTATAATCATAGGTACGAATGCAAACAATGGAGATAACATTAAATAAGCAAAGGACGTCTTTTGAAGTACTGTTAAGGTTTGATTTTTTTGCTTAAATTCTCTATATAAATTAAAACAGATACAACCCATTAAAATCATTGCCGGCAATAAAGCAAGATAAAAAAGTAAAAATCCTTTATATTTTATGGTAACCATTTGCTCCATAAAACTAAATTGTTCCGAAATATTCCAGGTTTCCCAGTTTAAAGCATTATAGTTAAGCTGAAATCCAGAATGATTTTGTAAATGGTTAACAATTTCTAAATTATTATATTGTAACCATGGGTCATCTCTAAACAGAAAAATACAACATATTAAAACAGTTATACCAAAGGAACCACATAATAAAAACAAATATTTTTTTCTTTTATATTTCAGATATTTATACAATAGTATCGCTAAAACAGGCATCAAAAAATATGTACAGCTTGTTTCATTAATTAAAAGCATATTTACAATTAATATAGGCAGTAACCACAATCCATAATCATTAGCAATTAAAAACACACAAATTGCAAATATTATAAAAAGATATATATCAAAATTTAGTCCATCAGGAATAAAAACAAATGTACTTGGCAAAGAAAGAATGAATAAAATAAAAAACCAACGAATTTTATCATCATTTTGTTTTTTAATTAATTGACCAATACATATACTCAATACAAGATAGAAAACTACAAAAAAACATAATTTAAATATAAGTAATTTTTCTTGCGATATATACGGACTTATATTTAAAAATATATCACCTACTATCCCTCGTTTAACAAAACCAATTTCATAACCCTTAAAATAAAGACTTGAAGCATAATCACGAATGTCAGGATAAAGGCTATATCTTACAAGCATAAAGATACTGCCTAAAAATAACATAATTTCATATCTGTATTTTTTTGCTTTTAACATTAGTTTTTCAAAGTATAATCTGGTAAATATCCAAACGGTAGCAAAAACAACAGAATGTATGAACAAAAAAACTAATATCCGCAGCACTTCGTTCTTTAATAAAAGTTCACTTGTTGAATCTGGAATTTCTACTACAATGTCCTTACCCGTTTCAGAATATAAATTTACATCTTCAATAAAATCACCAACGGTAATATTTATCAATCCACCAGTATTTTGTCCCTGAAATACAATTTTTCTTGTTACACCAGCAGGCACTTTTAAGACGATACTATCTGTAATATCGTTATCTGCCTGCCAACCATACATTCCATTCAACCATACCCACTTGCCATTCTCAATCACAGGAAAATCAACAGGAACATATTGTACCAAAATGGATTTTATAAAAACATCTTGTTGATTAGTACCCCCCCCCACTTTTAGTCGAATTTCATCGAAACATAGAGAAGGAATAGGCCATACAAAAAATAACAGCATCTCTATTACTAATGTAACAATACAAGATGTAGCAATATATTTTATCGCAACCTTGTTGTGATAAAATAAAGCCATACTAACAAATGATATTATTATAATTGCTATACATATTAAAATTGTTATGTACATTATTTAACCTCTAAACCGATATGATATAAATATTAAAAATCAATGCCAAGACCGAAAAAGCCATGAAAATACATAAAATTATATTAATAAAGGTGCCAATTATACTATTTTTCATTGTAATATAATTTTCTGAATACTTTTGTAACCAACAGGCTGTTCCAATAAAGGGAAAAAACATCATTATAGGAACCAACCTGTAATTCATATGACAAATAAGAGGATAAGAAAGATTAAGGTTTATATAACTAAACATCAAGGCAATATAACTGATAAAAAGCAAAACTTTTAATCCTTTATTTATTGTTTTCCTTTCAAAGATTGTCCATATAAAAAGAATATTCATAACAATCGCCAAAATAATGCTTATCCATAATAAAACTAACGCCGAAGATGCTATAAAACCAGAAGCCCACCATTCATCAAATAAAGAGCTCCTTATAAGTGAAAGCCAAATATTGTTTTCTAATTCTGGGTTCCAAACAGTAAAAGCATGAGATAACTGACCCAGCGGCGGCAAAAATATTGTTTGACTATCTATATATTGAGGACTATTTACATCATTTATAAGTTGCATATATATAAAAGGTAAATCAAACCTTATCATATTGCGTATCGGCCAAAACAAAGATATAGGAACGCATACTGTTAAAAATAAAATAAATTGGGATATTACTTCTTTCAATTCACTTCTGCGCAACCACAGAACATATGCAAACATTCCGCCAACACCAACAGCCATAATTGCCACACTAAATTTGGTAAACATACCAATGCCAAAGGATAATGCAAGATAAAACATTTTCGCAAATGTCTGATTTTTATACCAACGTATTGCATTCCATATAATTAATGTCATTAAATACATTGTCATACAATCATTGTTTAAGGTTACAGACATTATTGAAAAAAAAGGATGTAATGCCAAAACAACTATTAAACAGCTTAACCACTTACAGTTAATATCAAATTCTTTCAAAATCTGATATACAGTCCAAATGGTTAAACAGGAACAACATAATGTAATTATTTGCAAACTTTCATAACATAACGGTTCCACAACATTAAACAGCCTTGTTATACCCAATATAATTGCACCAAGTATGTGAAAGCCTGGCGGCTGATAAAATTCCCAAACCCCTATATGTTCTGCATCAGGTAATTGATGGTTTTTATATAAATAATCTATATAACCAAAATGCCCCCAGCCGGACTCCGCTGTGTCAAGCCCTATGAAATTACCTACATCATGATTAGTAATATCAAAAGGCGCACAAAGCACATAAAAGGATTTTAGTAGAAAACTGCCTAACAAAATATACCCAATTATTTGATTGCTATCTTTTTGCTTTTGTAATACAAACAAGTAAAATGCACTTACAAAATATAACAAACACATACAGATAACCAATATATCTTTATATACAGAAATAAAATCAGTAATAATCTTATTACAACTTAAGAACCAAACACATAAACAGCCAAGAACTATAAATTGCCAGGACGCTCCCCCCCCCACAAAGTTTAACTTAACTAAGCATCTTTTATGGTTCATTTTACAAATCACCTTTTACCATTCACCTGAATAAAACACCATACCACATATCTGATATATAATTGTAAAATTTATTTTCTAACATAAACCCTTACTTGCACATCTCTGTTATCTGACCCAAGTTTATAATTATTATCTAAAATAGTCTGCAAATTCGGCGAAAGTTCGCCATGCGAATATTGTATATATATTCTGTTATATTGCAGTAACTGTTCTTCACTTATATCATATTGTGTAATTACCTGAATATCATTTCTTTTGCCTTGTCTGCTAATATAATATTCCTGCCAACTCTCTGCAATTAATCTGTTAGCATTACAGACAATCAAAGTATCATCATTATATATGTAATTACTTTGTGTATAAATCCAATCCGCAGCTTCACGAAAAGGCTCATTTGATTTAGATGTAGATACAACGCTAAAACAGTTCAATGTTAAAACCAGCAAAAAGAATATACAAAATACTTTTTTGTAATCTGTTTTTATAAATGAAATAGATGATACAGAAAGCAAGCATACATATGGAATTAAAAATAAGAAATATCTGTTAGTCCATAAAGGAGCATTTGTATTAATAAAATTTCCATATAAAAACAACAGCAAAATAGATGAAGTAATAGCAAACAAAGAAAATACACAATAAAATCTTATCCATTTAACTTTATATATATTTTCTTTAGAATACAAAATTATTGATGTGGCAATACCAAAAACAAATAACCAGAATGTTAATTCATAATCCCCCGAAATAAAATATAATAGTGATTTAATCGACAACAAATTGGGAACTGAATGCCATGCAGGAATTCCTTCCTTGTGTTTATATATAAACACAAACGCAAACCATATTAAACAAACAATGGCAAGAAAAGAATATGGAATAAAATCTTTTATTTTTAATTCTCTTTTAATAAGCAAATAGCCATCTGCACATACAAACCATATACAAGCTAAAATACCAAAATAATGTGTCATGGCTAAGGCAGCCATGGAAAGGCTAAACAATATTGTCCACTTTTTTTGATTTTTATTTTCATTACGCTTAATAAAGATATATAAAGTTAAAGTTGAAAATAATACCATACAGGCATAAGACCTATACTCATATGCAGCATAATTCCATATTGTTATAGATGTAGCCATAAGAATTGCAGCCAAAATACCACAATATTTATCAGCTATTTTTTCGCAAATAACCCCCATAATAAAAATTGCAATACATACAGGAATAATGCTAACCGAAAGCAAATATGGCTCACCATAAGGCACAATATGATACCATAGAGTTTCTAACAAAACCACAAGAGGCGGATTATCACAATTGGCATACAAACAGTGCATTAAAGCTTCTTTTAATGAGCCATTAGTAAAAGCGACCTCATAAAGTTCATCATACCAAAATGAAATATTACCGGCATAATGAAACATTAATAAAAGCGTAATAAATGCTATACATGCATAAATAAACTTACTATTATTTCTACAAAACCACTCCTTACTTTCAGGTTCATTATGCAATACTTTATTAAACAGCAAAATGCTTCCAAATACTATCAATAACATAATCGCTGTATACACTGCTACATATCTGACCTGATTTGCCAGCAAAACTCCAATTTCACTTTTAGCAATTTGAACAACTTTTATAGAACTTTTTTCTGCATATGTATCCTCAACCCAAACATTATACCCATCATCAATTTGAACCAAACCACGCCATTCACTACTACTAAAGTTAAGCGTTCTATCCCAGCCAACAGGTATTTTTAACACAACCGTTCTGGTCATACCATCTGGCTGTCTGCTATCCGTTTCCGGCCTCCATGCATATGTTTCACCACTCCAGAACCAATGACCTGACTCTATCTCAAGCGATTTACCAGCTAAATATTCTTCGCCACCAATTGTGTAGCCATTCAAATATACCTCCATACCTCTGGCTTCTTCTCGTTTCTCACCAAGTGCGGTTAAAGTTACAGTATCCGTCAATGACGGTAACAAATTGGCTATATAATTGGCACAACAAGCAAAAATCGTTACCAAAATACCTAAAAATATAAGCTGTTTTTTATCTAATCTCTCAGAAAATATACGATAACAAAGTACTAAAGTTAAAATAAAAACCAAAATTTTAATTGCTGCTGCGGTGAACAAAATCATTTAAGCCAAAACTCCTGTATAATCATTTTTTCTCCAAAAACTCCGCATACCTATCACATATCCCAGACACATCAGAGCCAAACTCCACCTGCCGCCCCTTATCCAGCCACAGTATCTTGCTGCACATCTGCCTAATCTGGTTTAATGAATGAGATACC
>CATJCJ010000325.1 GCA_949738935.1 uncultured Eubacteriales bacterium
AAAAACTTTATTAAAATACTGTAAATTAGCCAACATTTTATTGAATAATAAATTAATTTTTAATAATTATAATATTATTTTATTGCGGAACACTGGAAAATACAATAAATTTTAATATCAGTATTGACTAATATTTTTACTGAAAGTGAGGAATGAAAAATGAGAGCAAAGCCTTTTGATTGGATTGCGTTAACCTTAGTTATTATTGGCGCGATTAATTGGGGACTTATAGGATTTTTTCAATTTGACCTTGTAGCGACAATATTTGGAGGTTCAGGATTCTGGTTAACTCGAGTCATTTACGCTTTGGTAGGAATCGCCGGCCTCTATACTCTTAGTTTATATGGAAGAATTGAGCATAATACAATTACTCAAACAACTCATTAAGATAGACATCTAAAAAATTTATGAAGTCATAGAATTTTCTTCCCCTACCTTGCAAAGTTTATTCAATAAAAAAGTTCTCCTATATTTTTATATCATAGGAGAACCTTTTTATATTGTTCATTTATGTTAATTATATTTTTACAATTTCTATAAACAATTAAAACCTATCAAGCTTTTTCACTTTTAGCGGCAATAATTTGTTTAGTAAGTTCTGGAACAATTTTATTTAAATCACCAACAATACCATAATCAGCAACTTCAAAAATAGGCGCCGTCTCATCTTTATTAATAGCAACAATAAGGTCAGACTCTTCCATACCTGCCACATGTTGGATAGCTCCAGAAATACCAATAGCAAAATATACATTTGGACGAACAGTTTTTCCTGTTTGACCTACTTGAAGATCTTTAGGTTTCCAACCGGAATCAACAACAGCACGAGAACAACTAACCTCCCCGCCAATCGCCTTAGCTAAATCCTCCAAAATTTTAAAGTTTTCAGGACTACCAACACCACGTCCGCCGGATACTAAAATTTTAGCATCCATAATATCTACCGTATCAACAACAGATTTAACAATTTCAAGAATTTCTACATATTTATTGTTAGGCTCAAATCCGGGATTGTATTCTTCCACAACTGCCTTTGCGCCTTCAATTTTATCAATTGCCTGCATAACACCAGGACGAACGGTCGCCATTTGAGGACGATGATTAGGACACGCAATTGTAGCGATTGTATTTCCGCCAAAAGCCGGACGAGTCATGAGAAGCTGGTTATGTTTCTGCTCTTTCCCTTCAACTGGGTTAAGAGGAAAATCACCAATTTCCAGTTTTGTACAATCAGCTGTCAAACCAGTAGCCACTCTTGCTGACACCCTTGGACCCAAATCTCTGCCAATAGCCGTAGCGCCAACCAACATAATTTCCGGTTTATATTTATTAATAACAGAAGATAACGCATGAGCGTATGGTTCTGTTCTATATTCCTTAAGTTCAGGGTCATCAACAACAATAACCTTATCAGCGCCATATGCCGCCAATTCATCGGCAAGATTTTTAATACCTGAACCAATAACCACCGCTGTTACATCAGTATTCAAATCTTTTGCCAAATCTCTTGCTTTTCCAAGAAGTTCAAAAGCAATTGTTCCCAATTTATTATCTACTTGCTGCGCAAAAATATATACGCCCTTATATTCTTCCAAGCTCATTCTATTCACCACTTTTCCTTTATATTAAATGATATGTTTATCAGTTAACTTGCTCATTATATAATTTACGGATTCCTGAGGATCAAGGCTTACCACTTCTCCGGCACCCTTTCTAACCTTATCAGAAGCTTTAGCAATCTGAGTAGGAGAACCTTTTAATCCAAGATTGCTATCATCAACATCTTTCAAATCCGCCCTGCCCCATACGGTTACTTCAGCGTCATAAGCATCAAATATTCCGCCGGGAGTCATATAACGAGGCTCATTTAACTCAGAAAGAGCTGTAATCAGACAAGGCATTTTAGCTTTTACAACATGATATCTATCCTCATACTGACGCTCAACAATAACACTATCATTATCAATCTTAATATTCTGCGCATAGGAAATGACCGGAATATCCAAATGCTCGGAAATTTGAGGCCCAACTTGCGCTGTATCACCATCAATAGCCTGTCGACCAGTAATAATCAAATCATATTCCAAGTTACGAATAGCGCCCGCCAAAGTTGTGGAAGTAGCCCAAGTATCCGCTCCACCCAAAACTCTGTCAGTAACAAGAATACCTTTATCAGCACCCATAGCCAGCGCCTCACGAAGAACCTCATCCGCTTTAGGCAATCCCATAGTAATAACTGTAACTTCAGCACCATATTCGTCTTTTAACCTCAACGCGGCTTCCAATCCGGCCTTATCATCTGGATTCATAATAGCGAGCATAGCACCTCTATCCAAAGTACCGTCAGGATTAAATTTAACTCCGCCTTTTGTATCCGGCACCTGTTTTACACAAACAACAATTTTCACAACAAGACCCCCTTATTTATTTTAAAACATTTCCGGAAATAACCATACGCTGAACCTCAGAAGTTCCCTCATAGATTTCCGTAATCTTAGCGTCTCTCATCATACGTTCAACATCATATTCTCTGATGTATCCGTAACCGCCGTGAAGCTGAACGGCCTTTGTTGTTACATCCATAGCAACTTCCGCTGCGTATAACTTTGCCATAGCTGCCTCCACGCTATAAACTTTCTGAGTAGCTTTCGCCATAGCCGCTTTATAAACAAGCATTTTAGCTGCCTCTATTTTTGTAGCCATATTAGCCAGCTGGAACTGAGTATTCTGGAACTGTGAAATAGAACGTCCAAATTGTTTTCTCTCTTTAACATATTTTACGGTTGTCTCAAGAGCTCCCTCAGCAATACCAAGAGCCTGAGCAGCAATACCAATACGACCTCCGTCAAGAGTATGCATAGCTATACTGAATCCTTTACCTTTTTGTCCAAGTATATTTTCCTTTGGAATGCGACAATCGGTAAAAATCAACTCATATGTGGATGAACCGCGAATACCCATTTTCTTTTCTTTAGTACCAAATGAAAAACCTGGCGTACCTTTTTCAACGATAAAAGAAGAAATTTCTTTCATCTTTCTGCCTTTTTTCTCAATAATACCGGTAACAGCAATAACAATATAAATATCAGCCTGCTTACCATTAGTAATAAAACACTTTGAACCGTTTAAAACCCATTCATCACCATCCAAAACAGCTTTTGTCTGTTGTCCCTGAGCATCGGTTCCGGCTCCGGGTTCGGTAAGACCAAAAGCTCCAAGCTTTCTGCCACTCGCCAAATCAGGAACATATTTTTTCTTTTGTTCTTCTGTTCCATAAGTAAGTATAGGGTCAATACATAATGATGTATGCGCTGAAACAATAACTGACGTAGTAGCACACACTTTAGCCAACTCCTCAACACACATTACATATGTAAGGGGATCACAACCTTGACCACCGTATTCCTTTGGAACCGGTATTCCCAAAAAACCGCTCTTTCCCATTTTTTTAACGGTTTCAACTGGAAATTGTTCTGTCTCGTCTGTTTCCTGAGCCAAAGGCTTTACTTCAGTTTCCGCAAAGCTTTTGAACAGTTTCTGAGCCATAAGATGTTTCTTTGATAAACTAAAATCCATTTCCGACTCCTCCATTATTAATTTATATAAACAGCCCGCTTCCACACATATTTCCATATATGATGGAAACAAAGCGTTTTATCCACATTATTTTGAATAATCGTAAAAACCTTTACCTGTTTTCTGTCCTAGCTGACCTCCGCGGACCATTTTTTTCAACAATGGATGCGGACGATATTTAGAATCTCCTGTTTCATTCTGAAGAACTTCCATAATAGCAAGCACAATATCAAGACCAACTAAATCACCAAGAGCCAAAGGTCCCATAGGATGATTAGCGCCAAGCTTCATAGCTGAATCAATACCCTCAACAGAAGCTACTCCATCAGCGTAAATACCAATAGCCTCATTAATCATAGGAATTAAGATTCTATTAACAACAAATCCCGCAGCTTCTTCAACTTGTACCGGAGTTTTACCAATTTCCTCAGAAATAGCTTTAATTTTATCTACCATTTCAGCTGGTGTATTTAAACCCGCAATTACCTCAACAAGTTTCATAACAGGAGCCGGATTAAAAAAATGCATGCCGATTACCGGACGGTCAAGACCGGCGCCAATTTCTGTAATTGATAAAGAAGAAGTATTCGTAGCAAACATACAATCTTTTTTACAAATACCCTGCAACTCTTTGAATGTTTGTTTTTTAATATCCATATTTTCCAAAGCCGCCTCAACTATCAAATCACAATCTGTGCAAATATCCTTAACACCGGTTGTAATCTTTGAAAGAACAGCATCAGCCGCTTCCTGAGTCATTTTACCTTTAGCAACTCTCTTTTCAAAACCTTTAGCAATTTTCTTTTTACCATTTGCGGCAAATTCCTCATTAATATCACATAAGCATACTTCATAACCCTCTGTCTGAGCAAATGCCTGAGCGATTCCTGAACCCATTGTTCCCGCGCCAATAATACCAACTTTCATTAACTATTTCCTCCTTTAATAGTATTTTTTATTTTAACACCACTTTACAAATTTTCAAAATTACTACTATATATTGTGTAAAACAAACGTTAAAATCACTAAATATAGTAACTAAATTAAAAATCTGTAAAGTGGTATATTTTAATTATTCATTAATAAAGTTTTTTTCTTTTCTTTTTTCAAGAAAAGCACTCATACCTTCTTTTTGGTCATGAGTCTCAAAACAGCCTCCAAACAACTTTTCCTCAATTACAATAGCTTTATCCATATCTGTTTGAAGTCCGTCATTAATCGCTTTTTTGCAGTTACGAACAGCGATAGGCGCATTTTTAGCGATTCCAGAAGCCATTTTCTTTGCTGCCGGAAGAAGTTCTTCCTGACTATATACAGCATTTACAAGACCAATTCTCAAAGCTTCATCCGCTTTAATATTTCTCGCCGTATAAATCATTTGTTTCGCCATACCAACACCAACAATCCTAGCAAGTCTTTGTGTTCCGCCAAAACCCGGAGTTATTCCAAGACCAACCTCCGGTTGTCCAAACATAGCGTTATCCGAACAAATACGAATATCGCAGCTCATAGAAATTTCACAGCCACCGCCAAGAGCAAAACCATTCACCGCCGCAATAACAGGAATAGGAAATGTCTCCAATTTACGAAAAACATCGTTTCCTTTTTTTCCAAAAGCTTCTCCCTCAGCTTTAGTCAATGTACTCATCTCAGCGATATCCGCTCCGGCAACAAAGGATTTATCACCCGCTCCTGTAAGTATAAGAGCGCGCACAATTTTCAAATCAATTGAATCCAAAACTGAGTCAAGTTCCTCAAGAACAGCACTGTTCAAAGCGTTTAAAGCTTTTGGACGATTAATGGTAATAATTCCAATTTGTCCTTCCGCCTCGTATGTAATGAACTCCATTTTTACAGAACCCCTTTCCAAAAAAATCATAGATAAACAATAGTTAATTAATTATCAAAAAATATACATCTTCTGTTCCACGACGCCGTACAAAAAAGTTTGAATCTTCATACAAACGCCGTGAAACATAAAATTTTTAAATTATATCTTTTCTAAAATCAGTCACGCTCAACAATAGTAGCACAGCCCATACCACCGCCTATACAAAGAGTGGCAAGACCTTTTTTAGCGTTTCTTCTTTCCATTTCATAAAGAAGAGTCACAAGAATACGACAGCCTGAAGCGCCAACAGGATGTCCAAGAGCGATAGCGCCGCCATTTACATTTACTTTGCTCATATCAAATTCCAAATCATGAGCGACAGCCAATGACTGCGCGGCAAAAGCCTCATTAGCCTCAATTAAATCCATATCAGACACAGAAAGACCTGTTTTCGCCATAACTTTTTTAGTAGCCGCCACAGGTCCAACACCCATAATTGACGGGTCAACTCCGCCAAGAGCTCCCCCAATCCAAGTAGCCATAGGCTTAACACCCAATTCTTTGGCTTTTTCTTCACTCATAACAATAATAGCAGCGGCACCATCGTTAATACTTGACGCGTTACCAGCTGTAACCATACCATCCTTTTTAAATGCCGGACGAAGTCTGGCGATACCCTCAGCCGTAGTTCCTTTACGGGGCCCCTCATCAGTATCAAACACAACTGTCTCTTTTTTCTTTTTTATTTCCACAGGAACAATCTCATCTTTAAACCTTCCCGCCTCAATAGCGGCGCAAGCTTTCTGCTGACTTGAAGCGGCAAATTCATCAAGTTGTTCTCTTGTAAGTTTCCATTGATCCGCAACATTCTCAGCTGTAACACCCATATGATAATCGTTAAAAGCGTCCCATAAAGCATCGTTAACCATTGTATCAACCATAGGAGCGTTTCCCATACGATAACCATAACGAGCGTTCTTAAGAGCATATGGAGCCATTGACATATTTTCCATACCTCCAGCAACAACAATATCGGCATCTCCGCACATAATCATCTGAGCTGCCATATTAACACAATTAAGTCCAGAACCACACACAACATTAACGGTTACAGCAGGAGTCTCAACCGGTATACCGGCCTTTATCGAAGACTGACGAGCCACATTCTGACCCAAACCGGCCTGAATAACACAGCCCATGTAAACATGGTCAACTTGTTCCGGTTTAACTCCCGCCCTTTTCAAAGCGTCTTTAATAACAACAGCTCCAAGTTCCTGCGCCGGAGTTGTACTCAAAGAGCCACCCATACTTCCTATAGCTGTACGACAAGCACCTGCCAAAACTACCTTTTTTGCCATTTCTATTCCTCCTAAATTTTTATTAAGACATAATTTAAAATAAATTAATTTATTTTAAGAACATCTCTTAGTTTACTAAAATCAATCTTAAGTTTTACCATGAGGTCATATAATAAAATCAAAAAATAACGAACTTTTCCGTAAGTTACCTGATTTACCAACAAATACTTAATCCAACTTTACAATATTTATTATATCATAGGGTTGAAATCTTGTCAAATAATTATCAATTTTTTTTATTTTTTTGTATACTTTATACTATTTTTCACATTACCTATATGCATATTTTGTACTTTTTTTAAAAATGAAATTTAAGTATTCTCTTTGCTTGATGTATACTTACTGGTTTTAATTTCATTACCGTTTATTGCTAGCTCTCCATATGCGCATTTTCTCAGCCTCAGAAATTAACTCATCACGAAAGTCAGGATGAGCGATAGAAATAACTTTCTCTGCTCTTTGCCAAGTTGAGGAACCTTTTAAATTTACCATTCCATATTCAGTAACAAGATACTGAATATTAGTTCTTGTCACCGTAATAATTCCTCCCGGAGTAATGCGAGGAAGCAGACGGCTTTTTACCGTACCATCTTTCATTTTAATTGTTGAAGAACAACATATAAAACTCTTTCCGCCTTTAGAAGCATACGCTCCCAGCACAAAATCAAGCTGTCCGCCGGCACCGCTAATATGACGAACTCCTGAAGTCTCCGAAGCGACCTGCCCAAAAATATCAACCTCAACAGCATTATTTATTGATATAAAGTTATCAATACTTGAGACCACCCTATAATCATTAACATAATCAACGGGAGCTGCCATAATTTCCGGATTACCGTTAACATAGTCATAAAGTTTTTGAGTACCGGCTGCAAATGTAAAGACTTGACGACCTTTGTCAATTGTTTTATTAATGCCTGTAATTTTTCCCTGAGCGGCAATATCAACAAAAGCATCAACATACATTTCAGTATGTACACCTAAATCTTTTAAATCGCTTTTAGCGATTAAAGAGCCAACAGCGTTAGGCATACCACCTATTCCAAGTTGAAGACAAGCGCCATTGGGAATTTCGGAAACTATAAATTTCGCCACAGTCTCATCAATCTCAGAAGTAGCTCCCGAGGGAAGCTGACCCATAGGAGGATTATCGCCCTCAACAATCATCGTAACATTATCTATATGAACTTTTTCCTCAAATCCTCCAAAACACACAGGAATATTTTTATTAACCTCAACAATAACCACATCCGCTATATCACAAACCGCTGCTATTTGCGAAGCGCTTATACCAAAATTAAAATACCCGTGTTTGTCCATAGGAGCGACTTGAAACATAGCCACGTCTATATGTTGTATATTTTCTCTATAATAACGAGGCAGCTCTGAATATCTCAATGGTATATAAAAACCTATACCATTTTGAATAAGTTTTCTGTCAATTCCGCTTGCGTGCCATGAATTCCAAGAAATTCTCTTTTCAGCGTCAGGAACTTGAGTAACTTCTGGTTGCCACAAAGAAATCCCGCCGCGAAAATTTATATTTTGTAATGAAGAATCATCTGTCATTCTCTTAGCCAAGGCTTTATCAAGAGTTACCGGATGACACACACACCAGCCATAATCTACCCACGAATCCGACTTAACAACTTTTACAGCCTCTTCAGGTGTTGTAAGTTTTTTTTGATAAACCGAGTTATAATCCATACATTATACATTCCTTTCTCTAAATAAACAACCAAATTAGTGTAAGAGCTAATAAAAGCCCTCCTAAAACGTATCTGAAAACTATGCGGATTTTATTAAAATCATCTAAAATTTTAACCGTTCAAAGAGAGCAAATAACTTTATAATGCTAAAACCCCCAAAAATTCACAAAAAATAAAATGAACACGCTTACAGTTTATTTTTTGAGCATCTTTTAGTTTTCAGATACATTTTAACATCTTTTAAATAAATATTATAGATTGTCTTAAAAATAACAATTATGTATAAACGACCCACTTAAAAAATTAATAATACCATCTTTTGTTTATTTTTATTATGTCAACTATTAAAATATTATCTTATAAATGGCAATATTAACACGAATTTATGTTATAATTAAAGACCATCTGATTTCAGTATAAGCACTTTTTACAAAAAAGTCAACATAAATTTACCAATTTTACGCACAAATCAATTTTGACTGCTAATTTTTAAAATGTAATATCAATCATTTCAGATAAAAATCATTTAAATATCTTGTTAATTACTGACGAAATATAGCAAGCTTCTGATAGTAT
This sequence comes from uncultured Eubacteriales bacterium, assembly GCA_949738935.1. Lineage (GTDB taxonomy): Bacteria > Bacillota > Clostridia > Lachnospirales > CAG-274 > MGBC114079. The sequence goes on from CATJCJ010000325.1 coordinate 9,051, forward strand.
TTTCATGTCCAAAGGAAACACGAATTGTTCCATACCCATACTCTTGTGGAATATAAATCTCCTCAAGAACGTAAGATAACCGCGTACTTGTACTATCGGAGATAAACTGGCATCTACATATATAATATTATTATATTTCCCGGATTTTATAGAATTGATAATTTGACTCTTGATCTGTATTGCCTTATAGAAAAGGTTACAAGAGTAGAAAATCTTTCACCACGTATCGTTTGTTGCAAGTTTTGCTAAAAGCAAGAGTAAAATTACCATAAATGGCACCATTCAATATATAACGACCATTGATTGCAGCAGATAAAGTTATTGAGTCAATTATAGCGATCCAATAAAAGAATAACCCAATAAGAGCCTGTCTAAAAACTATTAAAATATCCAAAAAATCAGTGAAGATAATATCATTACGCTCCAAAATGATTTTATTTTCGCTGATTTTTTGGATATATTTTGTTTTTAGACAGGCTTTTTTTTAGATTTTAGACAGGTTCTAATTATATTGTTACCTATTGCATAGATAATGCACCATTTACACACTTAAAAAATACTCCCTTCTCTTGAAACGGGAATTAATTATTTTCAAGTTTACTTTTAGTTTTGGCAATAAATTTTTCATTATCAATAATAAACCTTTCATGAATTCCTTCACCTATACAACCTAATTTATCATAAGCTTTTACCTCAAATACTAGCTTTTTCCCATCAATTTCTACGAGTTTTGACTTGCACGTAACTTCCATTCCAACAGGTGTGGCGGAAAGATGTTTTACATTCATAAGAGTTCCAACTGTACCTTGGCTATTTTCTAAATATTCGGAAACACTTGTGTAAGCAGTATTTTCCATCAAAGCAATCATACTTGGAGTAGCGTATACTGAAAGCTCGCCGCTGCCTAGTGACTTTGCTGTCATATTTTCAGTAACTGTAATTATTTTTTTCCCTGATATTCCAATTTTCATAATTATATTCCACCTTTTTATATTTATTTAATTTGGAAGTGTATGTTTGGGGTAGTTTAGAGCTTCTGTAACTTTTAAAATATTTTTAGGCTCATATTTCCATAAAAATCTTCCTTTACATACTTATATATTATTGTTGATATAGTGGGTAATGCCTCATGCCATTTATGTTTCTTAAACCAATGCAGCTGACAGAAACGGCGCGTTACAAGAAATTTCTTTAAATTCAGCTTCTCTTTCATGCATTAAAAAATATATAGTCGACGATAATTTTATTCCGGAGACATTTTTACAGGTGTCATATTCCTTTTCTTCAGATATATCTGTATTTTTTACTCTTTTTGCATCAATTATTCCAAGTGCTGGTTTATCTTTTTTCAAAGAATAATTTCTGATTATTTTTACCAATTTTTTTAGTACTGTAATTATTATGTGTCATAGCAATCTTTCCTTTGGTTTTGTTTCTTGCGGTTATTAAACATTATACCATAGATTACTATGAATTTTTATTTTTTTATGTCTTGTTTCATTATACAATCAACCTATAAAAACTATGCTTCATATGACAAAATATAGAATTTTGGAACTTCGTATTTCTCATAAATATAGCTTCTGTCTCAGATATCGGAATTCGGTAAAGTTTCCTGATAAGCTTGGATATTATACCTTTAGACATTCCATATTCATCTGATAATATTGTTTTTTTAAATTCTGTGTACTGCTATAGATTAAATGTTTTACATAATGGGCGCATATTCTCATCCCAAAGAAAAACTTTTACTTTATGCGCCTTTGGAATATCGAAACTTTTCTTTTCTCCCTCGGATATATTCTCAATTAAAAGATTAGTTAAAATACCATTTTCACTAAATGACACAACATATAATATTGCATTGACATTAGGTTTGTCAACAGTAAGTTTGCCATTTTCATTAATATATAAAATACGATTATCATCTATGCAAGTATCAGCCCACACGTTGTCAAGATACATTTCAAATCCGCCGTAACGCTGGAAATGGAGCTGTGAAACTGATATATTAGTATCAAAAATAAATTCAACATCGCATATCGTTTCTCCAATAGTATAAACATTGTTTGCAGAGTCATATTCTGTATATGGCCTAAATGAATAAAATCCTTTGCCCGTATCATAGTTAAGTGTTATTTTAATGTTATACCATTTCTCAAGTTCGAACTTTTCCTCTGAACAAGGCTTTATTTCCGATTCTGGTATAGGTAAGGTTGTATTGTCATAGTCTTCAAAAAAACCACGTAAATGCTGGGCATAAAAACTTTTTATTTTTGTGTTTTCCCCATTCTGACTGATGCCATTAAGCATAAATCTCATACCAGCTTTTTCATTGACAGAATCTTTGTTACTTTTTACATAGAAATCAGCGCCGGTTGTGAAAATGCCTTTATTCTGAGGGTTGAAATTTCGATAAGTTTCGCCCCAAAAAAGTAGGGCGTATCCGTTATTTCCATCTAACGGAGATAATGAGAAATCTTTTTCCCCGCTTCCACTGGGAATATACCATTCAGCGTTATTAAACCTAGTATCGTTAAATGGAATATATCCATCTTTAATAGCCACATCACTTTCCCCGTTTAACGTAAGACGGCTAAATTTTGCAATTGAGAAATATTCCTTTGAGGATACTCCAAAAGCTGAATCAACCGCTATTCCAACATACATTGTATCAGGAAGGCTAGGATAATTAATTGTAAAAGGTTGCCTTCCGTTATCATTCCATGTTATGCCGCTGTTTGAAACACTCAGTGTTATACTGTTTCCATTCCTTTGTATCCTCATATAATTAGGCATAGTATAGGATTCACCATTATTATCGCAATCTTTTCCCGATGCGTCCTTAAAATAGTTCTCGCTTGAGGTTACTCCATCTTCTGTACGGCTGAATATATGCACATTTTCTCCATTTTTCCACCAGCCATCACCTATCATCGCCATACGAGCTTTGCTGTCAAGCCCTGTACGAACCATTAAACCACTTACTTGCTGATTTTCAAACTTTGGTATTTCCTCAGTTCTTACAATCAAGTCAAAATCGCCCGAAACTGATTTATACATAAATCCACAGTTATCATTTTGTTTCTCTGCTATTCTTCCGGAACCATAAATGGTGTATATTCCGGTTTTTTCGTCCATAGACGCTCCGCCTTTTGTGTTATATCCGCCTTTATAATTATTTTCTCTTATTTCGGTAAATAAATAACTTCCCGGAGAAGAAACAGATTTTACATAAACAATGGAAGAAGCACTTTGAGTCTGTTCTCCCTTTGTGTTGTATGCCCTGCAAGTGAGAAAATGGGTTCCCTGCCCAAGTAAAATATTCTCGTCAATTATATTGCCGTCAAATGAGGTGAGAAGTTTATTTTTATCATATAGTTCTATTTTGCATACCTCACTGTCTCCCACAGCTATTCCCGTAGCTTTATAATTTAAACTCTCATTTTCATTTATTACAGTCCATTCACCGTTATTAATTTCCAAACCATCAATAGAGCTGTCTAAAGCCGATACCGCCGGACTTTGTACTATAATATTGGGATTTGTTGGGGTAATTTTTGATTGTTCTTCTGTCCAATTATTTATATACGCTTCAATTACGGTATATCCGTCAAATTCTCCTCCTTTGACTATATCTGTCTCACTCATAGAATTAAGATTGTATTCAGTAAGCCATTCGTTTGGAATTTTAAAAATACGGCGTTCTTCCTTTATAGGAATAAATCCTCCAATTTCATCCGCGTTGTTAATAACGCGCCCCGTTCCGTTTTTGACATCATTGATAATTCTCGCGTCAATAGCATCTCGTTTCGGTAGAGTTGCCCCAACATTATTAAGCACGTAGTTATACGCTTCTAAACTTGGTACAGAGTTAAAAGAATAATCACCCATATCAAGTTTTTCTGTAAGTAATTCAGCTTTTGAATAATTATTAACATATGTATTGTTTTTATAATCGTTTATTGTACCAACACCATTTACATAATTATCATAAAAATAAAATTTTGACATTTCGTCTCCCTCGTTTTTCGGGCTTGATATGTCAAACACACGATATCGAAGGCTTTCGCGAGTGGAAGGTCCATATTTATAGTAATTTCCAATCCAGTTTAAATAGGAGGGATTGTGTGTTTTGGAACTATATGAGTAAGGTTCCGCTCCATAGGCTGAGTTAGTTTGTCCCCAGTTATAAATGACATTATTACTGAATTCGGTTTTTTGAAGTTCCCTGTCCATTCGTGGACTTCTACTGTCATGATGAGCCAAAAGATTGTACAAATAGCTGGCATTTGTACCGCCTAGTATAGCTCCATAACCATGCGCACCTTTAACATGATTACTCATTCTTAAACTTTCTGAACCTATAGTGTTTTGTATTGTCAAATTGCTTCCTTGAACTCCCTCTTCACTTGAGCCCGCATATAATGTGAGAAGTTCGTCCACACACCATGACACGCTACAGTGGTCAAATATTATGTTGGAGTTAAATCTTCCCCCGATTCCATCAGGTTCACCTCCATTTTTATCAGAAGGACGAACCTTAAGATATCGTATAATAACATTTTTTACATTATCACCCAAAATAACATCTCCGCCGGTTATTGTGATACCATCTCCAGGAGCGGTTTGTCCAAGAATTGTAAGATTGCTTTTGTTTATTCTTAAGGTTCCCGCAAGCTCAATGGTACCGCTTACATCAAACACAATAATTCTTCCTTCTTTTGACACAGCGTCAACAAAAGAGTTTTTTCCGGAATTATTAAGATTGGTGACATGATATACCTCAATTTTTCCGTTGTCATCTAAAACGCCTCTCGCTCCGAGAGAAAATTTTCCTCCGCCTTCCGCACCTGGAAAAGCAAGTGTTTTATCCTCCGCATAAATTGATATTACAGTTGAAAACATTAAAATCATCATAAAGACAAAAGCAAATAATTTTTTCATAAAAATTAACCTCCAAAATTAATATTAAAAATTTAAAATGTTATAGAACAAAAATTATAAAAAATGAAACAAGATTAAATTGTTTTCGCTTATTTTTTCATAGCTTTCTGGATATTTTAACTTTATAAAGATATTCAATCTCTTTGAACAGTTAAAATTTTAGACGATTTTAACTATAAAATATATAGAGCTTTTAGATATGATATAGTAAAATAACTTAGAAATAATTGAAAGTTATTTTTACCGGAAAGTAAAGTGAAAGCATAGCCGCAATATATAACTAAAAATATTAACACAGTTTGGTAAACATTTTAATTTTTATATACACTTTAAAATGTAATTTTATATTGTATTATCTTTTTTATTAAAGTGGCTGTTTCAGCTCTGGAACAAAAAGCTTTAGGTTCAAATCTACCGTATCCCAAATCACTCATAATACCCTCGGCGCTTACTTTATTAACATCCTCAGTTGCCCAAGAACTAATATTAGAAGAATCTGAATATATATTTCCATTTGAAGATAGTTCAAACCCCATTTTCTGAATATATTTCGAAATAACGACAGCCGCCTGTTCCCTCGTAACATTAAGATTTATTCCAAACTCATATTCATTACGACCATTAATAAGCTGAAGCTCATAAGCCCAATTAATAGCGTCATAATATCTGCCTGATTCCGAAACGTCAAAATAATCCTTTTTTATATTGTACTCAGGTTTTCCGGCAAGATTGTAAAGAGCCTCAATAAAATCACCTCTGGTAATATTTCCATTTGGATTAAATCCGCTGGACTGTCCGGGCATAATATTAAATGCCGAAATAAATTTAATATCATCTTCAGCCCAATGATATTTTACATCAGAATAAATTTTTTTCTCACCAACAATTAAAGGAAAATCTCTATCAGTTAAAACACTAAATTCATTTCCATTAAATTTAAATCTATCCACTTCCGTAAAACAACCAACTTCGTCAAGCTGATAAACTATTTTCCCGCCATTTATTATTGGACCAGAATAGTAAGAAGTCGCCGAAACGGTATCATTATCAGGATAAGAAACTTTACCGTAAATTTCAATAAGTAAATCATCAGTAATCCTCTTTATTAAATCTGAGTTTTCAATTTCTTCTTCCGAGATTTCCTCAAATTCTTCTATATCATAATTATCTGACTCAGTTTCTGTATCACTTTCGGTTTCAATTTCAAAACTAAAAGAAGAAATTTCCTCCAACTCATCGTCATTTTCTATATTATTATCTTCTGTATTATCATAATTTATAATTTCACTGTCGTCAAATATTCTGTCCGGAAATATTTTTTTCTCTTCATCATAAATATCTTCTGTTTTATTTTGAGACATTCTCTGCGAGTCATCGTTATTTGTATTTGTTTCAGTTTCAGCCTCAGTTTCTATGGCATTAACCTCTTTAAACGTATATATGCTTTTGCTGTTTCTTTTTGTATTTTTGTCGGGAATTAATTCAATATTTTTCTTATCCTCAATAATATCAATATAGCAATTATTACTTTCAACAGAATAGCCGTTAAGACTTCTTGCGACAACAAAATAATTTCCCCTATCATTATCAGAAACATTATCTATAACAAGAATACTTGAGACAGAACCATTAATAGCCTTACCATTTTTATACCATTGATAAATAACAGAACTTCCATCATTAGCTATAGCCTCTGTTTTTAAAATTAACAGATTTCCTTTTTTAATCTCAACATCATTTTGCAAATTAGTAATAAACTTAATATTTTTTTCATTATCCGCCTCAACAAAAACCTCAAATTCCACATTTGAATAGTTTTTATCAAAAGGAATAAATTCAGCAATATAACTTTTTGAGCTTTCAATAATCTCATTTTCATTTTTCCATCTAAAATCCCCATCTATATTTCCATGAAGACCCTCAATTTTTCCGCCGAAGAATTGACCGGCGGAAATTTTATTTCCTAAAACAACACTTGTGGCAAAAGGAAGTTCGGAGACAATCGGTTGGCACTGTTCAATTACAAACTCAAAATTTTTTTCAAAATATTCATGTTCGTTATCATCAACTATAACTTTAGCAATATATTTACCTGCATCAATAGGAGAAGTATCAAGTCTTTTTCCGTCTTGATAATAAATAACCTCACAGTCAACATTTGATGAAATGTCAATATTTTGTTCTTTTGAATTATAAGTTTTAACTAAACCCGAAATTTTAAGTTCGTCAAAACTATTTTCAGCCTTATTTTCAGCAACACTTTTAGTTTTAAATTCCATAACATCAGAAAAATTAACTTCTCCTCCGCATATAGAAAACGCCCTGCATTTATAAGTTTTTCCGCTTTCAAGACCCTTTGATGAAACAATATAATATTCTCCGTTTTCATCATTAAAGACTTCAGCTATATCACTTTCATCAATTTTCTCGTCAATAAGCCAACCACTTTCAAAACATTGAATTCCCATCTTAAAATCATTGGAATATTTCATATTGTCCGGAACTCTAATTTTAAAAGTAACATCAACAGTTGTATTTTCGTTAAAATTTTGAGAAACCTCAACATCAACCCTATTAATCTCGGAAATTTCTTTTGCCGAATATTTTCTTCCTCCATTTTCTTTAACTAAAGCGATAAAGGCGGTATTTTTATTTTTGATAACAACATTATTGTCACGATTAGGTAAAAACAGATATAAATTTCCACTAATATCTGTTTTAGAAATAAAGGAGTCACCATTCATATTAACTTCAACAACTTCAGAGGAATTAATTCCATCAACTTTTATAATGTTACAGTAAAGGGCCTCTCCGTTATACTCACTGTATTTAATAATTTTATCTGTTTTAATATCAACTGAACCGCCATTTACAACCATATCAGAAATTTTATCACACTTATCTGTCGCTTTAATAACACCACCAAAAACATTGGTTTTTCCATTAAATTCTTTAGTTATCAAAGTTCCGATTTCACCATAAATGTTAATAGAACCTTTATTATAAAAATTTTTTATTGTATTCAAAGAATTATCAATAAGTTTAAAATTAATCTCTGAACCTGAAGAAACGCTAAAGCCTTTTTCAGAAGAAATTGAAAGACCATTTAAAATTATATCTGAAACAATATTTTCCTCAATAGTAACTCCATATTGATTTGTTGTTCCAAAAAGCATTATTTTTTTTCCATCAACAATAGATATATCAATTCCATTTTGTTCAACAATAAAGCCTTTTGGAGAATGAGTATTTTTTTTAATAGAAATATCACCTTTTGATAAGTCAAATCCAACAAAAGGAATTTTACGAGAGGTAAAATCAATTGATGAACCGGATGTAATTACTTCATTGTAAGCAATATTGGTAACATCAGTATAGTTCTCAAAAGAAAAATCTTCTTTTGAGACAGGATTTTTAAATTTTAATTTAAAATCAACACTATCATATTCAATGGCACTTGACGAGACTGTAAAATCAGAGTTATTGTCAAAAACTTTTTCCGTAATAATTTTTCCAGAGTTAATTTTTTTACTTTCTTCTATAGTTTTTACTTTAACACCGACGTTTTCTTTTTTATTGGCAAATTTATCATTACTTTTGGACTTGATAATATTTTTAATTTCATCTTTATTTTCAGAAATATTGCTTAGGATATCAAAATTATTATTCTCAAAATCATTATTTAAATCAGCTTCGGCGGAAACAGTTTCAGACGCTGAAATCGCCGACATACTTAAAACTATAATCATACCAATATCAATATTTTTCTTCATAAAAAATTCCCCTCCGAAAAACACAAGAAACATCTTATATCTTAAAATCAAAAAAACACAATAACACAATATTTTTATAACATTTATTTTATCACATCAAAGTTAAATTTACAATAAGTAAACCTCGCAAATCAATTTAAAAAATTAACAGGATATAGTAAAATAAAATTATGAAAAATAACGCAATCAACGAATATTTGAAGTGGAGATTCGGAATCAATCATGTCTTGCTATTATTGAATTCTGTATATTCTGAAAATAATAAAAACAGAAACGCTCAATCAATATTTCTAAAAATATAAAAAAGTTTAAAATCTATAATATCTACAATATTTTAAAACCTAAAGCAAAAAATATCAAATAAAGTTTTATGTACAATTGAAATTAAAATCAAATTATGCTATACTTTAAGGCAAAGAGGTTAAAAATCCCCGCTTTTATATAAACCGCCTTTAAAGCTTAGAAAAATAAAAACAGAAACACTAAATTCGAGGTGATAACTACGCGGAATTATAGAAAATCAGCGCATTGTACATATGACATAAAATATCATTTTGTAAGGATAACTTAACTTATTTGTTAAAGATGATGGTATACCATTAGTAAAAATTGGAGATAGAAACTCAAAAAATCAATTTGACTGTAATTTTATGCAAACCTATTTTAAAAATGAAGTTATGATATGGAAGGATGAATTATATATGAAATATTTTATTGGCGTTGACCTTGGAGGAACCAATATAGCTGTTGGTTTAGTAAATGAAGACGGCAAAATATTAGCAAAAAAATCAATACCAACAAATATTGAACAGGGCTGTAATAGTATTATGGAAAATATATTAAAACTGTGTTCAGATGTTTGTGAAATATATGGAACATCTATTGATAAAACAGAAAAAATCGGTATAGGAATTCCAGGAACTGTATCACAAAAAACAGGAATGGTTATGTATTCATGTAATTTACCCCTTGAAAAAGTCAATGTGAGAGAAATTATTTCACAAAAATGCAATAGATCTGTTACAATATTAAATGACGCTGACGCGGCGGCTTACGGTGAATATATTGCCGCTGATAGTAAAGCTGAAAGTTTTATTTGTATTACACTTGGAACAGGTATTGGTGCCGGAATTATTATAAATAACAAAATTTATAATGGTTTTAACGGTGCTGGGGCTGAAATAGGTCATATAACACTTATTAAAGATGGTATTCAATGCTCTTGTGGCCGTAATGGTTGCTGGGAAAAATATGCTTCAGCGTCAGCTTTAGTTTCACAGACAAAAGAAGCAATAAAAAGAAACCCCGATTCCATTATGGCAAAATATAAGAATATTGATGGTAAAACAGCTTTTCAAGCGGCTAAAAAAGACGATTTAACAGCAAAAGAAGTTTTAAGAAAATATATTGAGTATGTTGCAGAGGGATTAGTTAATGTAGTAAATATTTTTCAACCTGAACAACTTGTAATTGGCGGAGGAATTAGTCGTGAAGGTGAACCATTTGTTAGCAAAGTTAGAGAATTTGTATATAAATATGATTATAATCGTTATATGAATAAAACTAAAATTTCCGTTGCGACACTTTTTAATGATGCCGGAATAATTGGAGCCGCTTTATATTAAAATTCATAATATTCACAATCTATATATAAAGGTATTTCATTATCAAATTTATATAATAGACCTGTTCAGTAACCTTGAATGATACCGAACAGGTCTATTCCTAATTTAGAAAAAGGTTCGCGAATAATCCGAATTTTTTCATTTTATCTTTTGTATTATTTTTAGAGGGCATACCAGAATGATTTGAGGCAATAGCTTTTTAAGGAATTACAGCAATATTAAAAAATTTTAAAATCATATTCTTGAATTATGAGATTTATTATTATATAATATATTTAAAAGATTAAGATAATAAAAACAATAAAACGTATAAAATCCTTAAAAGGAGAATAAAATATGACCCCGTTCTATGAGATTCAGCCAGAAAAGTTAAATATTATACATAATAAAAGAGAGTTGTATTTTCCGCCACATATACATGATAATATAGAAATTCTTTATGTATATAGCGGAACACAGCATCTTTCAATTAACAATATAAAATATATGGTAAATGCCGGTGACATAGCTATAATATTTCCTAATATAATGCATGAATACTATAAAGAGGATAAAAAATCAGCAGATGAATTGCTAATAATTTGCGACAGAACAATATTTTTAAATATGTTTCCTAATCTTACCAATTCAATACCGGAAAATCCTATAATCAAAAAAAACTCTCTCAATAATGAAGCTTTATTTGCTTTAAACGGCATAAAAACAGAAAAACCATTCCCAATAAAACTTGGATTTGTATATATAATTATGACACATATATTAAATACCATCAAAATTGAAAAAAACTCAGATATTTATTCCGAAAATATAACAAAAAAAATTATAGAATATATAGCAAAAAATTTTACAAATCCCATAAATCTTGACACAATAGCAAAAGATTTATGCGTAAGCAGATATTATGTATCTCATATATTCTCAGAGAAAATAAAAATGAATTTCAGAAATTATCTTGGATTAACACGAGCGGAATATGCCTCAAAACTAATACGAATGACAAACGATTCTTTAACGGATATAAGCAGCAACTCAGGTTTTGAAAGTTATAGAACTTTTAACAGAACTTTCAATTCTATATATGGTTGTTCTCCAAGAGATTACAAATATACGATAAGTAAATTAAGAAAAGAATAGAAAAAATCATATAAACTCTATTCCGTCAAAGAAAATCACAAGATAAACGCTATCTAAATGACGATTCTGCTATTGAGGGGCTTTAAATAATTATGTGTATTCAACAACTTCAGACAAATAATGCAAAGAAGATTTTTTCTACAGCATTTGACAATCCAAATGTAGAAAATCGT
>CATJCJ010000326.1 GCA_949738935.1 uncultured Eubacteriales bacterium
CAACAAGCAGTATAAGGCGGCGAGCAACGTATCCTCATTCCAAGCCGATGACGAGATAGAGCAGATAGTCGGCGGCGTTAGCTTCAAAATTCCGCATTCTGATGAGGTTTACAAGCAGTTCCTCGCGGGTAATTTATTCGCAGGGCTTACTGAAAAAGACAGCAAAGATTTCCGCAAGGCTGTCTCAAAAATAGCAAATGAGGTGTTCGAGATATGAGATTAGCATCGCAAAACAGCACTCAAAATCTGTTCTTCAAGTCAGAAAATAAAAGGGATTTCGCGGACGTTCTGACCGAGGTTCAGGGGGAGATTTCCGGCAAATATTCCTCGCTCATTATCGACGGGATCAATAATATCAACTCCGGCAACGATGAAATAAAAAATCAGGTCAAGCGCTATATCGGAAAATATCTGCTTGACAAACGCATTTCCGTTGAGGGATTGACGCAGACAGAGCTTGTGGATAAGCTCTATACCGAAATGGCTGAATTTTCTTTTTTGACAAAATATATCTTCGGAACGGGCATTGAGGAAATAAATATAAATTCGTGGGACGATATTGAGGTGCAGTATTCAAACGGCACGAACGTAAAGATTGATGAGAAATTCGATTCGCCCGATCACGCCATAAATGTGGTTAGGCGTATGCTTCATGTTTCGGGAATGGTGCTTGATAACACCTCGCCCGCTATACTCGGTCATTTATCCAAGAACATAAGAATTGCGGTTTTAAAAACGCCTTTGGTGGACGAAGATGTTGGTGTAGCGGCTTCAATCAGAATCGTCAATGCACAGAAGTTGAAAAAAGAGGATTTCGTCAAATCGGGAACGGCAACGGACGAGATGATGGAGCTGCTGTCGGCATTGGTGAGGTATGGCGTTTCTACAACGGTTGCGGGAGCGACATCATCGGGCAAAACCACCTTGACGGGCTGGCTGCTGACTACCATTCCCTACGATAAACGAATTCTTACCATTGAAAGCGGCTCCCGTGAACTTGACTTGGTGGTGCGCGATGCAAACGGTAAGGTGCTGAACAAGGTCGTTCACACCATTACCCGCGAGAGCGAGGACGAGAGAAAATCCACATCACAGGACGATTTGTTGGATATGGCGCTGCGCTTTCACCCCGATTACATTGTAGTCGGAGAAATGCGCTCCTCAGAGGCTGATTCCGCTCAGGAAGCG
>CATJCJ010000327.1 GCA_949738935.1 uncultured Eubacteriales bacterium
GCAAGGCGCTGGAAGGAAAGCGTAGTCAAAAGCCTACGCAGACTGACAGCAACGCGGCGAAAAGAAATTTTAGCCGTCGAACTTGTTTATTTTTAGGTTGGATTGCTATAAATTAGAGCCTGTCTAAAAACTATTAAAATATCCAAAAAATCAGTGAAAATAATATCATCACGCTCCAAAATGATTTTATTTTCACTGATTTTTTGTGTATATTTTGTTTTTAGACAGGCTTTTTTTAGATTTTAGACAGGTTCTTAGACTGCTATAAAATTACGACTTTAAAAAAGAGCTGTTTCCTCAATATAATCAAAACATTCCCCGGCTTTTTTCAACGCTTGTTTATTTCCAAAAGAACAAACTCTGCTTTTTGATAAACTTCTTTTAATAACATCTGAAAATTCAATAATATCTGATTGTTTTATATTCAAAACAGCTTCCCGTTCCGCCTGCCTTTCCTCATCAGAGATTTCAGATAACGTCCTTTTTAAAATTTTATCCATAACTTTGCTTATTTTCAAAGGGGTATCCAAAATACTGACAGTTCCGATGATATACTTTTGCAATTCTCTGTCAGAAAGCTGTATATTTTTCAAATATTGAGGAATATTTTTATATATCTCAAAAGTTTTTGATACATTAGGGTCTCGATAAGAATACAAATAGAATAACCCTCTTTTTAAAAACGAACAGCCTCCGCCATAAGCGCCTCCCTCAACTCTTATTTTATTCCAAATATAATCCGAGCTGATTATTTTCTCAAGAGCAAGAAACTTTCCGTTAAACTCAATACCAAGCTTTCTGTAATCAGAAGCCATAACATTGTATTGAACCTCCGAACCAATCACAAACGCCTCATTTTCATAGCCATTTATAAAATGAACATTTTTATTGACAAACTCAATTTTATTAAATTTTTCACATATATTCTCAATTTTGCTATAAATTTTTTTATAATTCTCATTACCGCAGACAAGGCCTACGGTCAAAGCGTTTTTATTAAAAATCTTACTAACAATCAATTTAAGCTTATTCTGAATAATTTCAGCCTTATTATCAAAATCCGCGGCAAGTTCCCTTAAAAATCTATAAAACTCCAAACCATCAACATACTGCGAATATCTGCTTAAATCAGATAAATATGACATACATCTTTCAATAGCATATAAATGTCCGTTTTTGACAAAACTTTTTTCAAGTAAAAGTTTATATTCTGACAAAAGCTCTCTAATTCTTTTTTTGTCAAATATTGATGAAAAAATAACTTCCTCAGCGATAGAAAACACATTATCAGCATTTTGACTCAAAAACTTCATATTAACAGACAAAACAGGCAAAAAATCATTATTATTGTTATAAATTTTAAAAACAGCTTTAAAATCTCCAAAATAAAAATTAATTTCATTAGCAAGACACTCATAGCTATAATTTTTTGTGTCCGTTTTTCCAAAAACATACTCTAAAATAGAAAGATACCTCAAATCCTCAGCGTCAAGCATTCTTGTGTCAAAAAGCATATTAATATAAATTATATCATTATTTTTTATTTCGCTTGAAATAAGTTTTCTTCCGCTTACAGTTTCCTGAATAATATCAATATTATGAGCCTTTTTATCAATATCCTCAATTTTTAAAATAGGAATTTTTCTAATATTCTCTTCAGAATCCTCCAATTTTTTATAGTTCTCAAACTCAATATCGTTCTCAAAAAAATTATTGACAACAGTTTTTTTGTTTACAGCTTTCATAACAGCGAAAACATAATTTTTATTCTCAAGCAAATATTTTCGAATAATTTCCTCAAAGCTCACACTTTCAGCATACTCAAGAAGTTCATTAAATTTTAAGCAATCAAAATTTCCGTCACAGTATATAAAACTTTTAACCAATATTATATTATAAAAAAGTCCTTTAGGTTTATATCCATAATCCTCCTCTTTAAAATAAAATCTATATTTGTTTATACAGCTTTTAACAAGCTTTTTGTCAAGGCCATTTTCAACAATTTCCCTAAGAGTATCAAAATAAACTCTTTTAAATTTATTCAAATCATCACACTCTGTTTTTTCAACAGAAACGAAAAAAGCGGTTTGAAACATATCCTCATCAAACCAACCGGAAACATTATCCCCTATACCATTTTGGATAAGAGCTTTTTTAAGAGGTGACCCCTCCGTTTCCAAAAGAATATCCGCCAAAATATTAAAAGCGAAAGATAATTTAAAATCCATAGCGCCGCCTATTATAGCCCCGCACTCAAAATAATTCTTATTTTGAGTCTCCTCCTCAGAAACCTCATAATCAAACTCAAAAGTTTTAATTTCATCATATTCTTTTTGAATTGAATATTCATTTTTAATATCCTTAAAATCAAATTCCGATAAATAATCTCTGTCAATAATCTCAAGAAAATCATCAATACTCAAATCACCGTATAAATATAAAACACAATTCGCCGGATGATAA
The DNA here is from genome assembly GCA_949738935.1 of uncultured Eubacteriales bacterium. Lineage (GTDB taxonomy): Bacteria > Bacillota > Clostridia > Lachnospirales > CAG-274 > MGBC114079. The sequence goes on from CATJCJ010000327.1 coordinate 2,464, forward strand.
TATTTTTTATGAAAATCAATAAACTCCTCATACGTCAAGTCAGGGATAAACTCAGGAACACCTCCGGAATAAAACTTATAATTAGTATCTTGAAATAATTTTTCTGTCAATTTAAAATCCATTATTCTTTCAGGAGACGAAAATACTCCTTTCATTTCATTATAAACAACACCATTTATTTTTTCTTTTTCATAATGATATCCCTCCTGCAAAAAAATTCCCTTTCTCTCATAAATCAGAGGAAAAAACACAGCGTCGAGATAAACTCTCATAAGATTTACAAAATCTTTCTCATTTGTACTAGCGACAGGATACATAGTTTTATCAATAAATGTCATAGCGTTAAGATAAGTATTCAAAGAACCCTTCAAAAGCTCATTAAACGGGTCCTTAACAGGATACCGCCTAGAACCGCACAACACACTGTGTTCCATAATATGCGCCGTACCCTTGTTGTTTTCCGGCAAAGTTTTAAAAGAAGCCGAAAACACCCTATTATTATCATCATTTTTTATATAAACCAATTTAGCTCCAGAGCGATGCTTATACAAAAAAACCTCCGAGAAAATATCATCAATAAACTCACTCTTTAAAAGTTCAAAATTAAATCTCATAAAATCCTCCAAAATTCCATTAAATTACCGTCAATCAAATCTGTAAACATAAGTATTAACATTATAGCCCGAAAAAAGGTATTGCAAAATTTTATTTTTTACAATACCTCACCTCAAAATTATTTTATACTGATTTGCCAAGCCAATTCCCCGATAAAAGGAATTTTAACAATTTTTCCGCAATAAGCCAAAATAATCAAAATTATATAAGCTATGAAAGAAGCAAGCCCAACAAAACCACCCACAATAATTCTAAAAAAACCAAATCCCAAAAAAGGAAACCCAAACACAAATGATATAATAAAATTAACAACCACAAAGCAAATGGAAAAGAAAATTGACTGCAACGCGTGAAACTTTACAAATTGGTTATTCCTCTCAATAAAAAATAAAATTATTCCGCTTAAAAATAAAAATACATAAGATAAAGCTCCCTCAACATTCTCAGACAATCCAAGCTTTGTATTATTCATAAAAAAACTTTTCCCTCCCTCCAAAATATCACAGTGAAATAAATAATTTTATTTATCCGAAATATAAACTCTAGCGTTTTCAGAACGAATTGATTTATAAATATCATCTCTTTTATTAACACTGCCAAAAATACGAGAAGCCGTAATACAAGCCTCAATACACTCATAATTTCTAACAAATCTCTCAGCGACAAACCAATTTCTGTCAGTCGAGTTGTCATTTGTATAGCAAAATATCTTATAAGCTATATTTCTTATAAAATCCTTATAAGCGTCCTCTCTTTTGTCAAGAGAAATAATCTCAATAAAATTATCTTTTGTAATAATATCTCTCTCTGACAAAAAACAAACTATATCTTCCGCACAGCACCATAACCTTAAAGCGTTGTCAAATTTTGTATATTCCCATAAAAAATATGACAAAACTCTTATACTGTTAAAAAGCTCATCTTTCATAAAATCATCCTTTCAAAACAAAAAACATTATAAAGCAGCAACTTCTCTTTTCGCCAAGTTTTTGTATCGGTTTTGAGGATGATTTTGAATGACTTGATTATAATAATCTTTTGCCTTTTCCGTATCCCCAAGTTCCTTAAGAGACTTCGCAAGATAATACATAGAATTATACTTAACGGTCAAATCCTCCTCAGCGTACAAAATACTTTTCTCAAGAGTCTCTTTGGCCTCTTGATACTTTTTAGAGTTAAAAGATTTTTGACCTTTATTAAATAGATTTTTCGCCTCTCTTTTATAAACCTTAGATTTTAGTTCCTCATATTCCTTCAGCTTTTCAGCGTTCAGTATATTTATGTTAATTGAGTCTATAACAGCCGCCGAGGCGGTATAATCCCCCTTAGAAGACAATGAGGCAGCGTTGGCGAGCTGGTCAACAGCGTTACGCTCATCTGTCTGCTTTTGATAATTGGCGATTTCAGCCTTAAGAGTCTCATTTTCTTTTTGAGCCTCATTAAATTTATTCTCAAAATCTTTAGATTTTTCCTCGTCATATTTGCTTTGAAGAACGAGCATTTCCTCATTAATTTTATCAATTTCCTCTTGTTTTTCCCCGACAATACCCGGAAAAACAAGAACATATATAACAGCGGCACTGCAAACACATCCAGCGATAAAAACAAGAAGTTCCATAATCTTAGAAATTCTGGAATCTCTAACCTTTCTGCTTATTTTAGGCTCAAATTTAACGGGCTCGTCATAGGCTTTGTTGGTTTTAACTATTTTAATACTCTCAACAAGTCTGGAACCATCAGGGCATAATTCTTTAAAATAACGCAAAGCCTGAGGATTTGATGAGTCAATACTCAAAACTTTTTTAATTACATCAAGCGCCTTATCATTCTTATTCTGCATCATATAACAAAGGCTCAAAAGATTAAGAGCCAAAACAAACTTAGGATTAAAATCAATAGCCTTTTTAAGCTGAATAACAGCCATATCCTCACTTTGCTGTGAAGTAAATCTAATAGCTTGATTATACATTTTCAAAGATTCATTAAGATTTTGAAATTCCTTTGAGTTTTTTTGAAAATATGAGACATATTCAATAGCGGGATTATCCTCTTTTTTTATATTAGAGCTTATAACCCATTGCTTTAAAGCGAGACTGATTCTTCCCGTCTCATAATAAACAAGACCCAATACATTTCTTGAATTAATATTATTTTTATCAAAGAGAATACTTTTATTTAAAGCCTCTTCCGCGTGAGTAAAATCGCTCGCTTGCACTTCAGAAAGACCCTTGTTATACAAAACATTAGAAATATCTGAGATTTTTGAAAAAACGCTTATGTCGCTTCCGCACTCTGTGCATCTTTTTTTATTTTGGCTAAAAGAATTACATATAGGACATATCACAATAAATCTTCTCCTTAATCATTATTCACAATAGTTTTTTGATTTGAAAGCTGCGTTAAAATATCAATCATATCTTTAATTTCATCAGAGTTAATAGAACTTTCAATATCGTCAACTTCCATAACAGGTTTATACCTTTGAATTTCTCTTTTAAAATCAATCATTAAATTGAAACCTCCTTAATTATAGCAATTCACAAAATTTTCAGCGCGAACTAATTAAAAAATTTTTTTATTAAGCCTGGCTAATATATCAAATTTTTTAAGACTCCACTGTTCATCCTTTTATTGGTTCGCTATAAATAAACAAAATCAACGCGATTCCATTTTATCACAATATCCAATAACATCACCAACCAAGTAAAGTGAACCCGCGCAAACTATACAATCATTTACGGAAGAAACTCCCAAAGCCAGATTAACAGCCTTTCTAAAATCCTTTTCAACAAAAACCTCTTTGCCATTAAGACAGCTCATTTCAAAAAGATTTTCCGATTTCATAGCTCTTTTGCTATGAGCCTCAGTAAAAATCACAGTATCAGAAAACTCAGAAAGTTTGGTTATCATTTGCTTACAATTCTTGTCTTTCAAAATTCCTATGAGCATTATTATTTTTTTATTACTCTTTTTAAAATCTCTCAAAAAACCATTTAAATAATCAACACCCTCAACATTATGAGCTCCCTCAAGAATAAAAAGAGGGTTTTTCATAATAATTTCCATACGCCCTCTTATTTTCGCTTTTTTCAAGCCTCCAAAAACAGCGTCATCAGAAATGACAATATTTTTTTCTCTCAAAGCCTCAACAGCCATAAGAGTATCACAGACATTAAAAACCTGATAATCCCCGCAAAGACTTATAGAAATTTTATCATAGGAAAAAAAACTGTTTTTAACATTAAAAACGGTACCCGTCAAATCATGCCTAACAATTTCAATTCCATAATCCTCCGTATAAAAGAGCCGCGAATTTTTTTCCAAACAAATTTCTCTAATAATATTATACACTTCTTTTGACTGAGAATACAACACCGTAAATGAATTTTTCTTAATAATACCGCCTTTTTCTTTAGCTATTTCGGCAATGGTATTTCCAAGATACTCTGTATGGTCAATACTTATTGAAGAAATAACGCATACAAGAGGATTTTTTATAATATTTGTAGAATCAAGCCTTCCTCCAAGACCAACCTCCAAAACAGCAAAATCGACATTCTTCTCAAAAAAATAATTAAACGCGGCGGCTGTAATAATCTCAAAAAAAGAGAAAAACGCGGACTCATTGTTAAAAAGTTCGGCAACTTTATTTTTAACAATCTCAATATGTCTGGCGAAATCAAAATCATCTATATACTCACCATCAACCAAAATTCTCTCATTATACTTTTTCAAATGCGGAGAAGAAAACAATCCAACTTTATATCCCTGCTCCCGAAGAATATAATAAATCATAGAGCAAGTCGAGCCTTTTCCATTTGTACCGGCAACATGAACCGCTTTAAGTTTATCTTGTGGATTACCCAACAGCCCCATAAGCTTTCCAAAACTCTCATGCCCCTTTTTAGAACCAAATCTATGGCTATTCTCAAGATATAAAACAGCCTCATTATAATTCACGGCAAATTCACCTCATTATTAAAACCAAGAGCAAATTCTCAGTCTCTTAATTTTATTCTTCCTCAATATCGCCATTTTCTATATTAATTTTAAGTTCATCAAGCTGAGCCCTGTCAACAATATTTGGCGCCTCAGTCAAAAGGCAGGAAGCGTCTTTAACTTTAGGAAAAGCGATAACGTCTCTGATACTCTCAGCGCCAGTAAGCAGCATAATAATTCTGTCAAACCCAAAAGCTAACCCGCCGTGAGGAGGAGCCCCGAATTTAAAAGCGTCAAGAAGAAATCCAAAACGCTTTTGAGCATCTTCCTCACTAAATCCAAGAGCTTTAAACATAGTTTTTTGAATATCTTGTCTATAAATACGAATACTTCCCCCTCCAAGCTCAAAACCATTAAGCACCATATCATAAGCTTTAGCTCTGGCTTCTCCCGGATTTGATTCCAAAATATCCAAATCCTCATCCATAGGTGAGGTAAAAGGATGATGCTTGGCCACAAACCGACATTCTTCCTCACTGTACTCAAAAAGAGGAAATTCCGTAACCCAAAGGAATTTAAAATCATCTTTATCCAAAATATCAAGTTTTTTAGCGGCGTCAAGACGCAAAGCTCCAAGAGCGTCAAAAACAATATTGTCTTTATCGGCACAAATTAAAATAAGGTCACCACTTTCACCATCAAGAGCTTTAACAATCTCCGAAACCTTGTCATCATCAAAAAACTTGGATATCGTTGTTTTAAACCCATCATCAAGAACACTAATCCAAGCGAGTCCCTTAGCGCCGTAAGTTTTAGCCACATCAACAAAAGCGTCGATTTTCTTTCTTGGGAAAGAACCGCAGCCTTTAGCGTTTATCGCCCTGACAGACCCTCCGGCGTCAATAGCCCCCTGAAAGACCTTGAAATCGCTTCCGTTTACAATATCAGTAATATTTTTAAGTTCCATACCAAACCTTATATCAGGTTTATCCGAACCAAACCTTTCCATAGCTTCTTTATAAGGCATTCTTATAAAAGGAATTTCAAGGTCAATATTTTTAACCTCTTTAAAAATCTTTTTAATAAGCCTTTCATTAACATCAATAACATCATCAACATCAACAAAAGACAGCTCCATATCTATCTGAGTAAATTCCGGCTGTCTGTCAGCCCTCAAATCCTCATCTCTAAAACACTTTACAATCTGAAAATATCTGTCAAATCCCGAAACCATAAGAAGTTGTTTAAAAAGCTGAGGAGACTGAGGGAGAGCATAAAAGTTTCCCGGATGCACACGGCTTGGAACAAGATAATCTCTCGCTCCCTCAGGAGTACTTTTTGTAAGCATAGGTGTTTCTATTTCCAAAAAACCCTCCTCGTCCAAAAACTTTCTGACAATCTGAGCGACATTATGTCTTATAATAAAATTCTCAGCGACATTAGAACGCCTCAAATCCAAATATCTGTATTTAAGTCTAAGTTCCGTATTAACGTTAACCGACTCCTCAATAGGGAACGGGGTTGTCTCCGCCTCTGAGAGTATTCTAAGCTCAATAACAGAAATCTCAACCTTGCCTGTTTTCATAGACGGATTTATATTAGCCTCCTCTCGCGCGCTTACAACACCTCTCACAGCGACAACAAACTCATTTCTAATAATTTTTTCCTTAGCGATAATATCTTCCTCAGCGGTATTCTCATCAATAACCACCTGAGCGATACCGGTTCTGTCTCTCAACAGCAAAAAAGTAAGATGACTAAGAACTCTGCGTCTCGCGACCCAGCCCATAAGAGTAACTTCCTTGTCAATCATATTCTCATTTATCTCACCGCACATACAGCTTCTTTTCAAGCCCTGCATTAATTCACCCATTTTAAAATCTCCTTAACACACATTTTTACTATAAAAATTCAATATTCGTCAACAAAACGTAGTTTTGCGCGTATTTCAGTTTTCAGACGCACTTCCAAGCCTTTTAAATAATTCTTCTTTAAGTGAAGAAAGTTTAATTTCCTCCTGCTTACTTTCAGTCATATTTTTAAGATTAACACAATCCGTCTTAATTTCATTTTCCCCAATAACAACAGAGAACTTAGCGTTAATTTTATTAGCGTACTTAAGCTGAGCCTTAACGCTTCTTTTAAGCGTGTCATACTCAACACAGATTCCTGATTTTCTAAGTTCAAAACCAACAGCCTGAGCCTTAAGAAATCCCTCATCGCCGATAGAGCCTATATAAATATCGACATCTTTACCTTTTGTCTCAATAAGCCCCTGAGACTTAACAAGCATCATAATCCTCTCAAGACCCATAGCGAAGCCAACGGCGCCCGTTTTGGGACCGCCGCACTCACCAATAAGATTGTCATATCTTCCGCCGCCGCATACCGTTCCCTGAGAGCCAATCTCATTGGAGACAAACTCAAAAACCGTCCTTGTATAATAATCAAGCCCTCTGACAATTTTAGAATCAACAATATAAGGAATCCCCATATTATCAAGATTTTTCTTAAGCGCCTCAAAATGAGCCAAACATTCCTCATCAAGACTCTCAATCACAGATGGAGCGTCATCAATAACCTTCTTACAGTTCTCATTTTTGCAATCAAGAACTCTCAAAGGATTTTTCTCAAATCTCTCCTTACAATCATCACATAAGCGCTCAATATTGCTACCAATAAATTCTTTTAAAGTCTTGTTGTATTTTTTTCGGCACTCATTCCCGCCAAGGCTGTTAATTTTAAGTTCAATATTTTTAATTCCAATTTGATTTAAAACCTCATAGGCGATAGAAATAGCCTCAGCGTCACAAGAGGCGTCATAAGAACCAAATATCTCAACACCAAATTGGTGAAATTGTCTTTGTCTTCCCGCCTGAGGTCTTTCATATCTAAAAGCCGGTGTTATATAATATAGCTTTGTAGGCTGAGGGTCCGCGTACATACTGTTTTCAACAAAAGCCCTGGCGGCGCCGGCTGTACCCTCAGGTTTAAGAGTAACGCTTTCAGAGCCTTTTTTTTCAAGAGTATACATTTCTTTAGTAACAATATCAGTTGTTTCCCCAACTCCTCTCTGAAAAAGCTCTGTCTGCTCAAAAACAGGTGTTCTTATTTCAAAAACACGGAATTTTTCACAAACGTTTCTAAGAATATCCTCAACTTTCCGCCAAAGAAAAATATCCTCACCAAAAATATCTTTAGTACCTCTGGGAGCTTTAAAAGTCATTTTACCTCAATCCTTCCTTTTTCCGTTCAATCATCTCATCAATTCTGTTAATATAATCATCGACACTTTTCACATTAAAAACTCTGTCAATTTTATCAGTAACAGGGTCGACAATTTTAGTGGAACCACCCGCCCCAAGAGCGAGAATAGTTTGTTTCTCCTCCATAATTTTAATATTATAAAGACATTCTTTTCCTTTTTTACAATAACCCACATTCTCAAAATTTCCAACCATATTTTTTTGCCGATACATATAATAGGGATACATATTCATTTCAACAGCGAAATTTCTTGAGATTTCCAAAAACTCTTCCATTTGTTCAGCCAAAGGCATTTTAATCTTGTAAGTCTCAAGAGTTTCCTTAAGTCTAGACGCTCTTTTAACAGCCAAGGTATGAACAGTAACACTTTCGGGATTAAGCTTATATATTTCCTCAAAGGTTCTAAAAATATCCTCTCTCTTCTCCTCAGGCAATCCCAAAATCAAATCAGTGTTAATATTCCGATGCCCTTCTTCTCTCGCCATTTTAAAAACCTCAATAAAATCCTCAACAGTATGTTTTCTTCCAATAATCTCAAGAGTTTTCCGATTCATAGACTGAGGGTTAATAGAAATCCTGTCAACATTATATTTTTTTAAAATTCTCAGCTTTTCTCTTGTGATAGTATCAGGTCTTCCCGCCTCAACAGTAAATTCAATAGGCCTTTTAAAATACTTTTTAACATTTGAAAGCAAAAACTCAAGTTCCTCCTCATTTAAAGACGTTGGGGTTCCTCCGCCGATATAAATGCTTTCAATATTAAATTTGTCAGCGAAATTTTGAGCGTATTGAAATTCTTTTAAAAGAGCCTTTAAATATAAATCAATTTTATTTTTATACTGTTCAAGAGAATAAGATGTAAAAGAGCAATAAAGACATCTTGTTGGGCAAAAAGGAATACCAATATAAATTCCAATACTGTTGGCGTCATTCTTTTCCAATATATTTTTCTCAGCGTAAGCGACGTCAAAAGCGAGTTTGATTTTCTCATCAGAAACAAGATAATCCTCTCTAAGAGTCCTTTCAATTTCCAAGTCAGAGAATCCATTTTTCCACATAGAAAAAATTCTTTTTGACGGACGAATTCCCGTCAAAATTCCCCAAGGCATTTTTAAATCATACACCTTTTTAAAACAATAAAATAAACTTGTCTTAATACATCGTTTAACGGTTTTAATATCCTTATCATTAATCTCAGTATAAAACTCCGAAACTTTTTTATTATCAATATATAAACACGCTTGGCTACCTCTCTCTTCCAAAACACTCACAATAGTCATATTCTCTAAGCAATCTGAAATATCATCTTTTCTACTATAAACATTATTAGGAAAAAACATTTGCGCCAAAGACAGCACCTCGTCCTCAAAATTATGACCTTTTAAAACATAATCCATATTCAGACTCCTTATCTAAACAAATCCGAATCATCAGATACATATGGATTGTTTGTTCTCTCAAAGCCTATTTGAGTTTTAGGTCCGTGACCGCAATACACAATAACCTCATCAGGTAAAGGCATCAATTTAACTTTAATAGCGGAAATCAAATCAGAAAAACTTCCGTTAGGAAAATCAGTTCTGCCGATAGAGCCATAAAATAATGTGTCACCGGAAAATAAAACTCCCTCATTCTCAAAATAATAACAGCATCCGCCGGGAGTATGACCGGGAGTTTTAAAAACCTTAGCGGTAAGACCGCCAAAAGAAAAAACATCCCCATCTTTTAAAACCTTATCCCATTTAAGGTTAATTTTGGGACCATATACATAAGACAAATTATTTTGAGGACTTTCAGCGATAATTTCCTCACCTTCACAAATAACAATCTCACAGCCAACAGCTTTTTTAATCTCATCAACACCGCCAATATGGTCAAAATGAGAGTGTGTAAGAGCTATATACTTAATTTTCAAGTTCTCATTTTTAATAAAATCAATAAAAAGTTCCGGTCTGTCCCCCGGGTCAATAACAATTCCGTCAAGAGTTTTCTCATCAAAAACAACATATCCGTTTGTTTCCATAGGAGAAACAATAAAAGTTTTTATTTTCATAAATTCTCACCCATAATTTTATAGTTTTATATAGTCAATCAACTTGAAAATGGAAAAAAGGAGGCGAGATAAAAATTATTTTCGCAAGGCAGCGGAGGGAGAGCATAGCCGAAGCCTATGCCGGCCGACGATAACACAGCGAAAAGGATTTTTGACCGCCGAACTTTTTCATTTTTAAGTTGATTGACTATAATCTCAAAATTTTTTATCACTGTCCAAAAGGATAGTAACAGGGCCGTCATTCAAAAGCTCAACTTTCATATCCGCCCTAAAAATACCCGTTTGAATATTTCCATACAAACTTTCAACAGTTTCAATAAAATCTTTAAATTTCACTTCCGCCTCATCCGGCTTAGCGCCCATAACAAAACTAGGTCTTCTGCCCTTTCTCGCGTCAGCGTAAAGCGTAAAATTAGGAACAATCAAAATCCCCCCGCCAATATCATTAACAGATAAATTCATTTTATCGTCATCATCCTCAAAAATACGAAGATTAACAATTTTATCAATAATATATTTGTAAACAGCCTCATCATCTGAGGAATCAATTCCAATAAGGGCCAAAATACCCTTTTCAATCTTTCCGACAGTCTCATCCGAAACCTTAACGGAAGCATACAAAACTCTTTGTAAAACAGCTCTCATATCAAGTAGTTACCCTTTCTATATCAGTCACACCCTCAACATTGTACAATTTTTTGCAGAAATTTTCAAGCTGAGATTTATTTGTTATTTGAACAGTAATATTAATTCTTGCCCTATTTTTTTCACATTTAGCGTTAATAAAATTCATAGAAATACCTTCTTCAACAACAGCCTTTGTAATATCAAAAACAATACCATCCCTGTTATTAGCGATAATAAGTATCTCAACAGAAAAAGAAGTTTGTTCCTCTTTAACAGAATCCGAACTCCATTCCGCCTCCAAAAGTCTGTTTCTTTCTTCCTCATTCAAGTTAATAATATTAACACAGTCCGTTCTGTGAATGGAAACCCCTCGGCCTCTCGTAACAAATCCGACAATCTCATCTCCGGGAATAGGAGTACAGCATCGTGAAAATCTAACCTCTATATCACCAATTCCTCTGACAATTATTCCGCTTTTGCTTTTTTTAGTTTTAACTTCCGACTGTTGACCGGACTGAGCTTGAACGGTCTGTTCATTTCCCTGTTTTAAGACTTCCTCAACAGAAATGTTTTTTTTACGTTCTCTTTCCATTTCCTCTCTGAGACGATTAACAATTTGACCTTCTTTAAGACCTCCGTGTCCAACAGCGGCACAAATAGAGTCCCAATTAACAAAACAATATCTCTCAAGAACAACCTCCATTCTTTTAGGAGTAATAAGTTCAGACGACACAAGACCTTTTCGTTTAATTTCTTTCTCAATAAGCTCTCTGCCCTTGATAATGTTTTCCTCTTTATTAACTTTTTTAAACCATTGATTTATTTTACTTTTAGCCTGACTGCTTTTAACAAATTTAAGCCAATCCATACTGGGACCTCTGGAGTTTTGAGAAGTAACAATCTCGACTCTGTCCCCATTTTGAATAGCGTAATCAAAAGTTACAATTTTACCGTTGACTCTCGCTCCAACCATTCTGTTTCCAACAGCGCTGTGAATAGAATAAGCGAAATCAACAGGAGTAGCGCCTTTAGGAAGACTCTTTACCTCTCCAGAAGGACTAAAACAATACACATGGTCGCTAAAAGCGTCCAAATCAGTTTTTATTGTATCCATAAACTCTCTGTTGTCAGACATATCTTTTTGCCATTCAAGAATCTGTCGAAGCCAAGAGAGTTTAGCCTCCTCAGCGTCCTCATCAGGGCCTGTTTTCCCCTCTTTATATTTCCAATGAGCCGCGATACCATACTCAGCGATGCGGTGCATTTCCCAAGTTCTTATTTGAACCTCAAAAGGCTCTCCCTCAGGGCCAATAAGGGTATTATGCAAAGATTGATACCTATTAGCCTTAGGCATAGCGATATAATCTTTAAACCTGCTTGGAATAGGTTTATACATCTCGTGAACAACACCCAAAACCTCATAACAATCCTTAACAGAATCCACAATAACCCTGACAGCAAACAAATCATAAATTTGGTCAAGAGTTTTATTTTGATTAAGCATTTTTCTGTATATACTAAAAAAATGCTTTGGTCTTCCAGCCACATCGCACTTAATATTATTTTCCTCACATTTTTCTTTAAGCTGATTAACAATCTTTCCAACATACTCCTCACGCTCAGACTGTTTTCTCTTAATCTTATCAGCCAAATCATAATAAACATCCGGCTCAAGATATCTAAGACATAAATCCTCAAGTTCCGTTTTTATCTTAGAAATACCAAGACGGTCAGCCAAAGGCGCGTAAATATCAAGTGTCTCCTTAGCTTTTTCTTTTTGTTTCTCAGGAACCATATATTTCAAAGTTCGCATATTATGCAGCCTGTCAGAAATTTTTATAATTAAGACTCGAATATCCTTAGCCATGGCGAGAAACATTTTTCTATAATTTTCCGCCTGCAATTCCTCTTTAGAAGAATACTCAATTTTCTCAAGTTTAGTAACACCGTCAACAAGGAGGGTAATTTCCTCACTGAACATTTTTGTAATATCATCACAAGAATACGCCGTATCCTCAACAATATCATGCAAAATACCCGCGACAATAGACTCAATATCAAGTTCCAGCTCAGCGAGTATAATAGCCACACAAAGAGGGTGTATGATATACGGCTCGCCGGATTTTCTTACTTGATTGCCATGAGCTTCTCTCGCGAGAAGATAAGCCTTTTCAACCATTGAGAAATCTTTTGAGGGATGATATTTTTTCATTTTAAAAATAAGTTCATCATATAATTTTTCATACTGCTCCATAATATCGACACTCCTCTGCCAAACTTACCATATACAACCCACTTATCACAATCCATAACACTTATTATAATTACTGTCACCCACAATTTCAAGAAAAAATTAAAAACAAAGGATTTCATTAAAAGTATTACCTTAAATTATACTCCATTAAAAGCACTAATTCAAGGGATTTTCTATTTTTTACACAAAAATCAATAAAAAACCACTTTATAATAAAGACAAAAAAACGGCGCGGAGTCTCAAATATAGACTTTACACCGTTTTACTTACATTACATATTATCGTTAACACCGATTAACTTTTCAGATTTTTCAAAAGAAACAATCTGTATTTTATCAAGCCGTACGACTTTTATTCTTTTTTTGTCCGCTTTTCAAAATTTGAGTAATAAACTCAGCAGTGGCACAATATTTGTCAGCAAAAGTAACAACAATAGTTTCTTTATATTTAGGAATCCCCCTGCATAACGGCCACATATGTTTCAAAATAGCGTCCTCCTCAATTTCATTGAGCTCCGCTATTTTTTTAGCGTTTTTCAAAGCCTCTTTAGGATGATATATTGTATGAGACTGGTCAAGCTTTTGAATATGTCTGTTATACAAATACAAATCATGAAGCAGCCCCGCTCTCGCGGCTGATTTATAATCAAATTTAAAATATTTGCAAATAAGATAGCTATAATAAGAGACATTTATAGAGTGCTGAAGTCTGCTTGTATTAAAATGCTGAGAATAATTATCAAGTTCTCTGACATTCTCGCTTTCCAAAAGCCCCTCAACACATTTTCTAAAGTCCTCCGCAAGCTTGTTATCAGATTCATCAAGTATAATTTTTGAACCTATAGCTTTAGTCATAAAAAAAACTCCTTAAGTTAATTTTTTAATTCACTTCCAAAAAATACCCTGTAATTATTTTTATTATTTCTTATATCACATTTTTTATACCAGTTTTCAATTTTTTTATATTTATACACTTATTTTCGGGCGTTTCTTTACTTTGAGACATTCGATTCATCAACATCAATATCCGGACAATATCTCCTAAATATACGCATAAGCATAAAAGAAGAAATATAGGCGTAAGCGCCAATGCTGGCCAATATAAAGACCGGGTTTATAAAAAGACACATAAGGGCTATAGCGATAAACAAAACAAAGCAAGTCAAAGTTGTAAACATATGCCTGTTCGCCAAAGAAAAAGCCGTTTTAAAAAGTTCCAGAATCCTCATATCAAACCTTGCCATAAGAGGGAATATATAAATAGAGACAATAATAACCTCAAAAGCGGCAATATAATCAAGAGTAAGAATAATCTCTCTGCCCTCAGTCAAGACGATGGAATATCTTATACTGGCATAGACAACAAAAGCCGCTGTTCCCAAAATCACCGCGACAATAATTCCTTGAAAAAAATTAGCCCTAAAACTTCTAAAAAAGTTTGCCGTCACATAGCCCTCTTTATCCGACACCTGTTTTGTGGTAACATAAAACAAAGCGGCGGTAGAGACCCCTATAGTGAACAAAGGAACAGAGCAGACAGCCCACAAAACCGTCAAAATAATAAGGTCAGCGAGAACTGTGCCATACTTAAAAAAAGGTCCGTCTAATTTGAAGAAACCTCTCAATATCATTATCCCCCTTTAATATTATAGTATACCAAATCGAAACATATTCATTATATCATAGGACAATAATATTTTCAAGAAAAAAAAGCGTATCAAACTCATCATTCAGAAAATAGAAGCAACACCATATAAATTATATGGCGTCGCTTTTACTTTCCATACTTTACAGAAAAACCGGTTAATCAAATTAAAATCAGTGTTTCCTCATCTTTCTGATGAAAAACAAACAGGCTCGCCTTTTATTTTCTCAAGATTATTTTCTTTAGGCGAAGGAGAGGATAAATTGAAATACAATGTAGAATCCCTTGTAACACCAAAATCACGGTTTGAACCACTGTCCTGAACTTTATTAAAGGCCTCCCTAAACATAGCGTTATGAGCCTCTTCTCTATTCAAAAGAAAATCTATAGTTTCTCTGACATACTTGTCCTGAATTTGCCTGTAAAGATATTCATAAACAACCTTAGCTCTCTGTTCAGAAGCGATATTAGACAACAAATCCGCGCATAAATCACCTGTCACAGTAACATAATCCGCGGTCCATGAATACCCCGAAGCGTTAATCAAACCCGGATTTAACCCCAATATAACATGTGTCTCAATTTCTCCCGCCGATGTTTTTTTATAATCAACGCTATGCCCATTTAAAAGATTTATGGTCTGAGCGACCATTTCCATATGGCTAAGCTCCTCAGCAGCGATATCCATAAAAAGGTCTTTTATTTCTTTATCTTTAATTCTAAAACTTTGAGCCATATATTGCATAGCGGCTTTTAACTCACCATTTCCGCCTCCAAGCTGTTCATGGAGCAAAGCCGCGTATTGAGGATTTGGTTTTTCAATTTTAACCTCTTTCAAAAGATGCTTTTCATGTTTAAACAAAACAAATCACTTCTTTCATAATAAAAATTAATTTATGGAAATTGCTTTAAAACAATTTCTAAATTATAGTTTGTAAAATTTTTTAAAATATATTATTATAAAATAAAGGAAACAAAAAATTATAAATTTTTAGAGGTGAGCTATGAGAATATTAAATTCCATTCCAAAAAATGACGGCTTCCATATGCCTGCCGAATATGAGAAACACTATGGATGTATAATAATATGGCCCGAAAGAGCCGACTCTTGGCAATATGGCGCTGTTATGGCAAGAAAAGCGTTTACCGAAGTAGCGAAAGCGATTTCCGGTTCCGAAAAAGTAACTGTTCTCACAAGCGCAGAGGGTTATGACACAGCGAGAGAGCTTCTCCCTGAAAACATACGAGTTATTGAGATGTCAAGCAATGACTCATGGGCAAGAGATTATGCTCCAACATTTTTAAAAGACAATAAAGGAAATATTCGAGGAGCGGACTGGTATTTTAACGCTTGGGGAGGACTTGATGATGGTCTGTACTTTCCGTGGGATAAAGACAACAAAATGGCGAGAAAAATATGCGACTTATATGATATAGATGTATATAACATACAAGACTTTGTTTTAGAGGGAGGCTCAATTCACTCAGACGGTGAGGGAACAGTCCTAACAACCGAGGAATGTCTTTTAAGCGCCGGAAGAAATCCAAAAATGACAAAGAGAGAAATAGAAAAAAAGTTAAAAAACAGTTTAGGAGCCGACAAAATAATCTGGCTAAAAAGAGGTCTGTATAATGATGAAACAAATGGACATATAGACAACATATGCGCTTTTACATCCCCGGGAGAAGTTGTGCTGGCGTGGAGTGATGATAAAAACGACCCTCAAAATGAAATCTCAAAAGAATGTTATAACATTTTATCAAACGAGACAGACGCTAAAGGCAGAAAATTAAAAATTCACAAACTCCCTCAGCCACACCCAATATACATGACAAAACAAGAATGCGATGGATTAATCCACTTCAACGGACAACCCACAAGAACTGAACACGAAAGACTATCGGCTTCATATATAAACTTTTACATTTCAAATGACGCCGTTATTATGCCGGGATTCAACGATAAAAATGACAAAAAGGCAAAAGAAATTTTAGAAAACATTTTCATTGGCAGAAAAGTCATACAAATTTACGCAAGAGATATTTTAATAGGCGGAGGAAACATTCACTGTATAACTCAGCAAATTCCAATTTTTTATAGAAATCCAACTTGTTAGCGTATACACAAAAAATCAGTGAAAATAAAATCATTTCGGAACGTAATGATTTTATTTTCACTGAATGAAATTTTAATAGTTTTTAAATAGACTCTTAATCTTATTTGGAAATAACCTCAATTTTTGATATAGAAACCTCATAAGCCGTTCTCTCAAGCATCTCACCTGTATCAAGCTTTTTTTGGTATATTCGGCTCTGCATTCTCCCCGCAATTAATAAATTCTCACCAACATCAAGTTTATTAGCGAAAATAGCGTTTCTTCCCCATGATATACAGGGTATGTAATCCGATTTGTTATAAGCGCGGTTTACGGCAAGCAAAATATCTGTTATTTCTCTGCCAAAAGGAGTTGTCCTGTAGACAGGCTTTTTACATATATAACCATTTAAAGTAACTTGATTTGGATTTTTATTTTGTGGGTCATCAGATGATTTTATCTCACGCACAAAAACAGTTAAAATAAGTCTATTCCTATTTTCCTCAAAACTGTTGTAAGAGCGAATTTGACCGGATATTTCAACATAATTTCCAATTTTTATTACATCATCATTTATTAGCCTTTCAGAAATAGTCACAGGAAGAACATCCGAGGAATTACTCAAGCGATTTGTTTCTATAAAAAAATTATAAAATCCCTCTCCATACACCTCGTGATTAAAACAACATTCCGATACAACCTTGCCTTTCAAATTTATCATATTATTTTCTTTTAAATCGTATTGCATATTAATTTGCTCCTTCCGAAGTTAATTTTGGAAACGCCGATTAATAGACCTGTTTAGTAACCTCCATAATAAAGCTTGACAAATCTTTTTCCGCCTGTCTTTGCCTGATTTTTTTGAAATACCGCTTCGAGTATTCCCGC
>CATJCJ010000328.1 GCA_949738935.1 uncultured Eubacteriales bacterium
CAGAGCTGTGACCGTTTCGCCGAACGTGGAAGCCCAACTGTCAAAATGCTGCAAGCCGTTCCTTGCGAGGGTGTCATACTGCAAGTACCTCTGCACGGAATACATCTCGACCATCGAGTTTGAGATGGGAGTTCCTGTTGATACACTATAACTATTATAACGTGAGTTCGATAGAAAATAAAATAAAAAAGTCCATAAGTTTCTCAAAGTGGTATAATTAAATCATCACAAAAACCAACCAAAGGAGAGAAAACATATGGACGAATTAATTATATCAGTTTTTTATGATGCTGACAACTTTTATAAAGAATTTGAGTTATATTTAAAAGAATATTGTTTGTTTTGTGATGAAAAACCGCAATCAAAAATGTGCAGTTTCATTACGGAATCTGAAGTTATGACAATCTGCATTGTATTTCATTTATCAGGATACAGAACATTTAAACATTATTACAATGAATTAATTTCTACCCAATATAAGAAATTTTTTCCTAATCTTGTCAGTTACAACCGCTTTGTAGAACTTATGCCGTATGTGGCTCTGCCTCTTACTTTCTTTGTGTACATGCGTTCAGGTCAATGCAGCGGAATAAGCTTTATTGATTCTACTACACTTGATGTATGCGATAATCACAGAATTAATCAGAATAAAGTATTTAAAGATGTTGCCCAAAGAGGAAAGAGTTCTACAGGCTGGTTTTATGGCTTCAAGCTTCATATTAGCATAAATGACTGCGGAAAAATTCTGAATTTTTGTTTAACTCCGGGAAATATTGACGACCGTAATCCAAAAGTTATAAAACAGCTTACAAAAGATTTATTTGGAAAATTATTTGCCGATAAGGGTTATATTTCAAAAAAATTATTTGATAATCTTTGGGATAAAGGCATACAACTGATTACCAAGCAAAAAAAGAACACAAAAAATAAAGGACTGATGAAGTTAATAGACAGACTTTTACTCAGAAAACGCGCGGTAATAGAATCTGTAAACGATTTTCTGAAAAACATCTGTCAAATAGAACATTCACGCCATCGAAGCTGTCGCAACTTTGTAGTCAACTTGATATCAGGGCTTGCGGCATATTCTTATATTTCTAAAAAGCCTTCGATATGTGCTAATATGACCGCAATTTTAATTTGAATTCAAATTGTTAATATAAAAATGTCTCTAAATACAGGTTTTTTCAACCTTTATTTAAGTGCGCTCAAAATTTTATTGTGCCTTTTTGGCACTCTTTGTCGAACTCACGTTATTATAGAAAAGCAAGGAAATAAGCCGATTTTACGTTACTTAAAAATAAGGTCTGATATATCAAGAAATTATTTTGTTGTTTTGAAGTAAGTTTTACGAATTTGCAGATTATTTTAATCAAAAAAATATAAAAGCTAAAAAAGGTACAAAGCAAGACAATCAAACATATTATACATCTGACTAATCTATTTTGTACCTTATTTTAATTTAACTTAAATTTTATTATTCCTTAATTCACTTTTCATAGATTTTCCACAATTAGAACAAAAATTGTTATCTGCCTGTACAAATGTATTATAATTTTCGCATACAACCTCAAATCTACTTATCTACTTAAACAACGTTTTCTAAGTTTTCGAGGAGGTCTATTAAAAAAAAAATTCTCCTAAATTAAATCTTATTAATACCTTTGGAATAATATTAAAAGAAAACTTCAAAAAATCCTTCTTAACTTTACTTCTTTCGACGATGCTTTGGATTTCATTTTTCAAGCGCTATGACTTCACAAAATTATTTATTGTTTATCCCGTAAAAAGAAATTGTAACAGAAGTTCCTTTGTTTTCAGTACTCTCAAGTGATATATCGGCATTATGATATATTGCTCCGTGTTTTACAATAGCAAGTCCCAGACCTGTACCTCCTATCATTTTTGAATGACTTTTATCAACTCTGTAAAAACGTTCAAACACTCTTTTCTGATGCCGCAAAGGAATACCAATACCTGTATCCTTTACAGAGATTTTCACTTTATCATTTTCCGAATATATTGTTATATTAATTTCTCCCCTTTCTTTATTGTATTTTACAGCATTATCGCAAAGATTATAAATCATTTCATAAATTATTGTCTTTACACCCCATACCAGAGCAGCATTACCCTGTAAGTTTACACTTATATTTTTTTTATCAATTTCCGAACGCAGACATTCTATAATTTCTTTTGTCAGAACAAAAATGTCTACATTCTCTTTCTTATACTCAATTGATTTTTCATCAAGCTCTGATATTTTAATTATATCATTTACAAGGGTAATCAATCTTTGAGCCTCATCATAAATTGACTTTGAAAAATCAACCACCGTTTCATCAGGAGTTCCTCCTGCCATCATAAGCTCCGCGAAGCCTGAAACAGACGTCAGAGGAGTTTTAAGCTCGTGAGAAACATTTGCAGTAAATTCACGACGTAAAGACTCTCTTTTTACATTTTCAGTTACATCAATAATTACAATTACGGCACCGATTATTTTGTCATCCTCAAACACAGGATTAGCAATAAGATTATAGCTGTATTCGCCATATGTCATTATACTTTCGGCGCGGTTTCCATCGAGAGATTTCTCTATAACATCACGAAAATCCTTTGTTCTGTTCAACGTAAGTACACTGCCCTCTGCCGAAGCGTCTATATCAAATAATTTAACTGCCGCCGTATTATATGTAAGCAATGCAGCGTTTTTATCTATAATTAAAAATCCCTCGCTCATATTTTCTGTAATTAATCTGAATTGCTCTCTCTTTTTTCCCGCCTCTTTAAGCTGTTCGTTAATCGTACGCTTTTGTGATAAAATTTTAGCGAGTAAAGGAGATAATTCCTCATAAATTATATTATTTTCAGGATTGTTTAAATCTATATTATTTATTGGCTTAATTATACTTTTTGATATTTTCAATGAAAGCAAAAAAGATAAAACAAACGCAATAATCAACACTATAAATAACGGCTTTAACAAATTAATAAAAATCGCGAAAATCGTATATTGATTTGCCGAAATTCTGAGTATATCGCCATTATTTAATTTCACGGCATAATAAACTGTTTTTTGTGTTAGTGTATCCGAATATCTCGTACTTATTCCGTCACCATATTTTTTTGCCTGTTCTATCTCGTCACGGTCGGAATGATTATCCATATTTTCAGCATTTGCGACATTATCAAAAATTACGCTGCCGTCACTTCTTATTAATGTTATACGCTTGCCTCCGCTTTCAAAATTATTGAAAAAATCAGGTCCCTCATTTTCTACAGCGTGAGAAATATAATTTGCCTCATTCTTCATCTCATTTTGAAGACGTGATTCAAAAAAATCAAATAAAATACCCAAAATCATTATAATACTTACTATAAGAACAATAACGGCGACTAAAAAAGAAGAACGAAAAATTTTTTTGTTCATTCCGCTATTCCTCCGATTTTATAGCCAATATTTTTTACCGTCTGAATTAAATTTCCTTCTTCTTTAAGCTTTACTCTTAATTTTCTGATATGTACATCAAGAGTTCTTGATTCGTCATAAAATTCGCCCCATATCCTTGACAGCAGCTCTTCTCGATTTACCACATTTCCGCCTGCCTCAAGCAGAACCATAAGCAGAGAATATTCTTTATATGATAATGATACAGGCTTATCTGAGACATTTATAATATGTTTTGACGGATTGACATAAAGATTTCTTATGTGATAAATTTTTTCTTTATTTTCTGTTCTTTCAAAACGTCTTAAAACAGCCTTTATTCTTGAAATAAGCTCCGTCATACCAAAAGGCTTGGCGATATAATCGTCCGCGCCCAAATCAAGACCTGTTACTTTATCAAATTCACTGTTTTTTGCGGTCAGCATAATTATCGGTATATCCTTTGATTCTTCTTTGTTTCTCAGCTTTGAGAGTATAGAAAGTCCATCCTCGTCAGGAAGCATAATATCAAGAAGCACAAGACATGGAATATCTTTTTTTGTTTTTTCCCAAAATTCACTGGCATTTGCGAAATCAATTATGCCGTATCCCTCTTTTGAAAGGGCATAGCATACCAGCTTGCGTATATTAACATCATCTTCTACAAAATAAATCATTGCACACACCTCTTTTTAATTATAATACCTGTTCAATTCAAATTCAATACACTTTATTAAGGTATCACGTAAATCAATTTTTGTCTGGCGAAGCCAATTTAAAGTTCTTTGTCCAACTTTCTTTCAAGAAAGTTGGCGGGTTTGGGCAGCGCCCAACTGTCATTTTCAAAAAAACACTGCGTTATTTTAAAATTTTCTAAAAATTGATTTGAGTATTAAGGTGCTTATATAGCTTGCTTATACACTCTTCTATATAAATGGGCTTTGATATATGGTCATTCATTCCAGAATTTATACATTTAATAATATCATCACTGAAAGCGTCTGCTGTCATAGCTATAATCGGAATATCGCTATCCGAACGTTTAAGCTCTCGGACAGCCTTTGTACAATCATAACCATTCATTACAGGCATACGAATATCCATCAAAATTGCGTCATAATATCCAACACAGGAATTTTCAAATTTTTCAAGACATTCTTTACCGTTACAGGCACGCTCCAATATTAATTCTGTTTCCGAAAGAATTTCCTTTGCTATTTCCCAGTTAATGTCAACATCTTCTGCAAGAAGTATACGCTTTCCCTTAAAATATTCCTTATAATCTTTAAAACAAACCTCTGTAAATTGTTTTTTTATAATTTCTTCCGCTTCTTTTAAATTTAGAGTAATATGAAACGAAGAACCTCTTCCCGGTTTGCTTTCAAGCTCAATATTTCCGCCCATAATATCTATAATTTTCTTTGTAATAGACATACCAATACCTGTTCCTATAATATTATGAGTTTCTTTTGTCTCCTCTCTTGTAAAAGAATCCCATATTTTTTTCTGAAACTCTTTTGACATTCCTATTCCAGTATCCTTTACAAAAAAATGAGTTTTTATGTATTTATTGCCATTAGAAGACAACTCTTGATTAATTTGAACACTGATTTTGCCGCCCTCGGGTGTAAACTTAACCGCATTTGATAAAAGATTAAGCAATATTTGATTTAACCGAACACTGTCACAATAAACCCAATCCGATAATATATTTTGAACTGAAACAGTAAAGCTTTGATTTTTTTCTTTTATCCGGGGCTGAATAATACTCGCAATACTATCAATAGTATTATTCAGCGACAAAGGCAGCTCATTTAACACCATTTTTCCGCTTTCAATTTTAGACATATCAAGGACGTCATTAATCAAATTCAACAAATGCTGTCCCGATATTTTAATTTTATTAAGACATTCTTTTGTCTTTTGATTATCATCGGTATTTTTCAAGGCAATCTCCGTCATTCCCACAACAGCGTTCATCGGTGTGCGAATATCGTGACTAATACTTGAAAGAAAGCTGCTCTTTGATATGTTTTCCCGTTCAGCCCTTTCTTTTGCCTCAACAGCTTTTTCATATTTCTCTTTTAAACATTTTATATTTATTTTTGTCAGTCTGTAATACATATAAAATATTATCGTCATAAAAACAGGAATAATTAATGAAACAGCAAAATAAAAATTATCAACATAATTTTCGGTAATTAAATTTATCAAAATTAATATCGCTAAACATATAATTAGCGAAAATATAAAAATACACTTAAAGTTTTGAGATTTACTGTTGTTTTTCATTTTATCACCCTCGGACTTAATCCTCATATACGTGTTTGCCTGTAATGGAGTAAATAACCCACTCGGCTATATTTTCAGCGTGGTCGCCTATCCTCTCAAAATATTTAGCTATCATAAGCAAATCAATCATAGCTGTAACATTATTGCTCTTTACTCCTATAAACTCAATAAGTTCATCTTTTACCTTATCAAATAAATCGTCAACAACATTATCATATTTTATTACAGAATAGGCTAAAACCATATCATTTTTAACAAATGATTCTATACTGTCCTTTACCATTTTAATAGCCGCTTCCGACATATCGGCAATATGACTTTTGCTGTTTATATATGCTTTGTTGGTTTTTTCTAAAATTTCTGTAATGTCTGACGCCTGGTCGCCTATCCTTTCCATATTTGAAATAATTTCAAGAGCGGAGGAAACTGTTCTTAAATCCTTCGCGACAGGCTGCTGCTGCAAAAGCAATCTCATACAAAGCGTTTCAATATCTCTTTCCTTTTGGTCTATCTGTTTATCAGCTTCATATACATTATTTTTAAACATTTCTTTACTGTCTGTTAAATATTTTGCGGCATTGCCAATAGCTTCCTCACATAAAGCCCCCATTGTTATAAGTTCATTGTTAAGCTGTAAAAGCTGTTCATTAAAACGATTTCTCATATTATCCAAACCTCCCTGTAATGTAGTCTTCTGTACGCTTATCAGACGGCATAGAAAACATTTTTTCGGTATCGTCAAACTCAACAACCTCTCCCAAAAGGAAAAACGCTGTTTTATCGGCTATTCTTGCCGCCTGCTGCATATTATGAGTTACCATAATTATCGTGTATTTTTCACGCAGTTCAACAGCAAGGTCTTCAATTTTTGATGTTGATATAGGGTCAAGAGCGCTTGTCGGCTCGTCCATAAGCAATATTTCAGGTTCAACAGCAAGCGCTCTGGCAATACAAAGACGCTGCTGCTGTCCTCCGCTCATTCCTAAAGCGCTTTTTTTAAGCCTGTCTTTGCACTCCTCCCATATAGCCGCCTGTTTTAATGAACGTTCCACTATTTCATCAAGCTTAACCCTTGATTTTATTCCGTGTATTCTTGGACCATAAGCAATATTATCGTATATACTCATAGGAAAAGGATTAGGTTTTTGAAAAACCATTCCAACTCTTTTCCTGAGAATATTAACATCAATATTTTTGTATATATCTACATCTCCAAGCATAATATTTCCTTCTATTCTGCACCCTTCAACCAAATCATTCATACGGTTAAGCGTTTTTAAAAAAGTAGACTTCCCACAGCCTGAAGGACCTATAAGCGCTGTAATTTCTTTTTCGGGAAAAGATAAATTTATTCCCCTTAAAGCCTGATTTGTTCCGTACCATAAATCCAGATTTATGGATTTAATAACATCCGCCATATTTATCACCCTTTCTTTTGTTTCAGTTTTTCAGCTGTAGATTTTGCCGCAAAGTTAATTAAAAATGTGAGTATAAGAAGTATTGAGGCAATAGCGAAAGCAATATTAAACTCTCCTCTTTCTTTTGCGTAAATATATAGTGAAACAGTTAATGTTGAGCCTGCTTTTCCCGGTTCCAAAGCCTCAAAAAATCCTATTATCTCATTTGCCATACCTGCTGTAAACAAAAGAGCCGCGCTTTCCCCTACTATTCTTCCCACAGATAAGATACAGCCTGTTATTATTCCGTCTATCGCTGACGGAATTACAACTGTACGTATCATATGCCATTTTCCTGAACCTAAACCCAAAGAGCCTTCACGATAGCTTTGAGGCACTGTTTTAAGACTTTCCTGAGTAGTTCTTATTATAGTAGGAAGTGTCATAATAACAAGTGTCAAAGCGCCCGCTATAATACTTGTTTCTAAAGAACAAAACTGTACAAAAATAAGCATTCCCACAAGACCATAAATAATTGACGGTATTCCGGCTAAAGTTTCCGCCGCAAGCTCAATTATTTTAACAACTCTTTTGTTTTTAGCATATTCAGTCAGATATACAGCCGCTCCAACGCCTAATGGCAGCACAATTATAAGCGTTATCAGTACTATGTATATTGTATTCAATATATTAGGCAAAATTCCCGCTGTTTCACGAATAAGACTTGGTTTTGTGCTTAAAAGTTCCCACGTTATATAAGGTACACCCCTATAAAGAATGTATCCTATACTTCCGGCAAGAAGCATACATATTAATCCCGCTGAAATATACATAAGCATATTAAACATAAAACAGTATATTTTTCTTTTTAACGAAATTTTTTCTTCCATATAATCACCTTTTTTCCTTTTTCACAATAATGTTAAGAATAATATTTATAATCATAATGAAAACAAATAAAACGAGCGCTATGGAAAAAAGAGCTTCTCTTTGTAGTCCTGATGAATAGGACATTTCGCTTGCTACAGCTGTTGTAAGAAAGCGAACGCTTTTAAAAATTCCCGGCATATTAGCTACATTTCCCGAAACCATCATAACAGCCATAGCTTCTCCTATTGCCCTTCCTATTCCAAGAACAACAGCGGTTAAAATTCCGCTTTTTGCCGCCGGAACAATTACTTTAAAAATTGTTTCCGTTTTTGTGGCTCCCAAAGCGAGAGAAGCCTCTTTATACTCCTTTGGAACAGCTCTTACAGCCGTTTCCGACACGCTTATAACCGCCGGAAGAATCATTATTGTAAGAACAATAATCGCCGAAAACAGATTTGCTCCATCAGGAAGTCCAAATATTTCACGAACAGCCGGAACAATAATAATCATACCAAGAAGACCATATACCACAGACGGAATACCCGCAAGGAGGTCAACCGCACGGCTTACAATTCCCGCTATACCTCTATATTCCGTTTCCGCAAGAAAAACAGCACATAAAAGACCTATTGGAACACCTATAAATATCGCACCCAGAGTACCAAAAACAGAAGTTGTAATAAAGGGCAGTATTCCGTACGAGGGATTTTCCGCTGTAGACGCCCATACATCTCCCATCAGAAAATCAGTTATTCCTATTTCTTTTATAGCGGGTACTCCAGATATTATAAGAAAAACTGTAATAAGTATTACAAAAGCGACAGCAATCAAACCGCATATTACAAATATCAAATTCATTATTTTTTCAAGTATATCCGCTGATTTTTTTATTCCATTCATAATAGTCACCTCAAATCAGCGTTTTATCGGTATTTCTCCCGAATTTACAATAAATTCGTCAGCCCTGTCACTTACGGCAAAATCATAAAAATCCTGTGCCGATTTTGAAAGAGAAGAATCTAATTTTGTTACAAGTATGAAATTACGCTGAATTTTATATGAACCGTCTTGAATTGTTTCAGTTGTCGGCTTTATATTATTTACTGTCAATACTTTTACATTATCCCTTACGGATGCGAGAGAAGCATACCCAACGGCATTTGGATTGCTGGAAACTGTCTGAACAACATCACCTGTTGATGTTAATTCCTGATTATATTTGCATTTGTCCTTTGTATCTGTTATAGCCTCAAAACCATCTCTTGTTCCAGAAGCCGCTTCTCTGCCTATGCAGACAATCGGAGCGTCATTTCCTCCTATCTCATTCCAGTTCGATATTTCACCTCTGTAAATTTTACCGATTTGTTCAACACTTAAATTTTCAACAGTATTTTCAGAATTTACAATAATGGCTATACCATCAATAGCGATAACCGTTTCTTTAAGTCCTGTTTTCTCATCTTCTGTTAAATCCCTGCTTGAAAGACCTATATCACATCTTCCGTCAATAACAGCCTGAATACCTGAGCCGGAACCTGTAGGATTATATGTAATCTTTACATTCGGATTTTCCTCCATATAAGCCTCGCTTAAATATCCAATTACCTTTTCCATTGATGTTGAACCATCTGTCGATACAGTTCCGTTTGAATTTTTTACTTCATTTCCACAGCCTGTTACTGTACCTGTAATTAACATAGCCGCCGCAATCAGCGATATAAATTTTTTCATAAATGTCACTCCTTAAAATTTATTTTTTTATTACAAAAGTGTATATCAAGTTTATATATTTCATCTTGACTACATCTGAATTATATATCAAGCTATGTTAATTCTAAAAGATATATTATGTTAATTGTATGTTAACTTTCATTTTCAAGGCTTATTTTTCTCTTTTATCTTATAAAGTCTATACAGTAGATACAGCTAAAAAAAAGAACACGCTTATGTTCTTTTCAAATATTTAGAAAAGTTTCTAAAGAGTTCTATTATTATCCTGTGTATTATACATTTCTAAATCTTTCTATAATTTTATCTACTAAACGCAAATTTTCTATATTATTTCAAAAGTTTTATAAGCTCTGTACATTCAGTAAATTTTTCGAGATTATTTTCAAAAACAGCGTTATAAATTTTCAAAGCAGTTTTTCTTTCAATATCTGTATTCTGCTTTATTTTAGATTTTAAAACACAGATAACCTCAAGTAATTCAGCATATTCAAGCAGAGAATTAAATTTTTCTTTTTGACAGCACTCAATATATTCAGAATAATTTTGTGGTATATAAGGAGGTTTAAAATATTCCGCAAACTGTTCCAATACATTAATAGCCTTTTTTATATTGCCCAGCACCGCGTAACATTCAGCTATCTTTTTAGCAAGAACATATCCATCATAACTGTATAATTCATCTGTTTCTTTTAAAAGCTGATATGCTTTTTCATAGCAATTCAAAATTTCCATATGATTATATTTATTCTGCATTTGCTTATAAAATCCAAGATTTGAATATAGATTTGAAAGTAAGTGTTTAAATTCCTTTTCGTGATTTTTTCCTATAATCTCAATAGCTTTTTCAATAAAAGCAGCTCCATCATAAGCATTTTCGTATCTTAAAACAGCATACTGTGCTTTAAACATATAAAATAAAGCCTTGTATCTGATATTTAATAAGTTCTCATTTTTGATATAATAACGCATTACGCTTATAATTTTTCTCATTATCCATAATTCTTTATATTTTTCCGCATAACAAAAACTTTGTTCAAGCAGGCTCATAAAAATCTCAAAATTATCAATCTTTATAAAGTCAATTATATTTTCCACAAATTCAAGCATAACCAAATAATAATATTTATCACTTCCATAGACTATACATTCTGATTTTATACTGTTTATTAAATCTTTGCAGTCTGTAACTTTCGGTTCAAGTTCCGCTATAACAACATCTCTTATAACAGGATTTATATAAATCCATTTATCCTCACATTTTATCAATCCCAATTCTATAAGGTCATTTATATTGTTTGCTGTCGGTTCCTTTATCCAGTTTGAAAATAACACTTTTTCAATTCCGTTTATTGAAATAAAACAAAAATTCATCATAATATATTTTTGCTTTTCAGTTAAATCAAATAATCTGAAAAGAGTGTGCAAATGATTATAATAAGTTTTTTTTCTTGTCTTGTTGTCTTTTTTTATTTGTACCTTTTCCTCACTGTCAAGTTTTATGTTGTTTTCTGCAAGTTTTGAAAGAAGTTCTGAGGGTGTTATATTTGACGATTTTAACAGCCTTGCGGCTATTTCAACTGAAAGAGTATGTTTATATACAGTTCCTATAATAGAGAACAATACAGGGCGATTTTCGGTGTTTACAGGGTAGAAAAAATTTATCATATTCAAAATCTGTTCATCATCTTCAATTACATCAAGCTGCAAACATTCATAATCCTCAAAATCGCTGCGTGTAGTAAAAATAACTTTGTATTCATTGTCTGTAAAATCATCAAAAAAAGGGTCATTTTCGATTGTTGTATCAAAATTATCAACAACAATAAGCGTGTCATTTCTTAATGTCTTTAAAAAATTATAATGCTTGTGAAAACGATATTCTGAATCGTCTTTTTCCATATCGGTTACAAATTGAATATCGGCTATCATATTTTTTAGACTGTCGTTATATCTCAAATAAATAATATTGGTATATTCATTTTTATATAATTGTATGTATTTTTTCACAAACTCACTTTTTCCTATGCCACCTATCCCCTCAACAAATACGCAGTTATTATTTTGGATAAGAATATGCAGCTTTTCTATTTCCTTATCTCTGCCAACAAAAAATTTACAGGGTTTATTCGCTTTACAGCCTACAATTATTTCATCAGCAATAGGAGATTTTATTTTTAATTTGGATTTTTCCCTGCACATTGAAAATATCAAAACTTCCGATATAAATACAGAAAGATTATGCTTATCTTTTTTATAATCTTTAAATAATTCTTCTTTTTTACCCTCACTTATGCTTGTATCACATAAAACTATTTTATATATTTCATCTGCCGCTGAATAAAAATCAGCGGCATTTTTATAATAGGAATTTTCAATATCATAGTACAGCTTTTCCCTGTTATTAGCGTAATATTCTCTTATATCTCCATCAACAGAATATTCGCCAGTAAACCACCTGTTTATGCCCGAAATATCTTTTATCAAAGTCTTGTTTTCATCATAGTTTTTAAATACAAAATCTGTAAGAAACATTGTTTGATTCAATCCATCTACCGTTCCTATTTGATTGTAAAGTATATTTATAATTTGCGAAAATCCGCAGTAACTCATTTTATCTCACTCCAATTTCAAAAAATACAGCAATTAAGCAGCAATTTAACAGCAATGACTTTTTATATGTCAAGCCATATACTTGGATTGTACCACAAAACAAGA
>CATJCJ010000329.1 GCA_949738935.1 uncultured Eubacteriales bacterium
CTATTAGCTCAGTTGGTAGAGCAGCTGACTCTTAATCAGAAGGTCCAGGGTTCGAGCCCCTGATGGCGCATTTGTTTTAATATTTGTTATGCGCTATTAGCTCAGTTGGTAGAGCAGCTGACTCTTAATCAGAAGGTCCAGGGTTCGAGCCCCTGATGGCGCATTTGTAAAAATACTTTACATAAAACGGCATTTTCCACTAAGGTTTAACATTGGAAAATGTCTTTTTTTTAAGAAAAAGGGGTTATTGCTTGTGAGAATAATTCATACCGGCGATTGGCATTTGGGAAAGACTCTTGAGGGGTTTAGCAGGATTGGGGAACAAAAGATGTTTCTTGATGAACTATGTGATATTTGTGAGGAAAAGAAAATTGATATTTTGATTGTCGCTGGAGATGTTTATGATAATTCAAATCCATCCGCGGAAGCGGAAAAATTATTTTATTCTTATTTGAAAAAATTGTCGCAAAATGGGAAAAGAGCTATTGTTATTATTTCAGGAAACCATGACAGCCATACTAGACTTACAAGCAGCAGTCCTTTAGCCGAGGAATTTTGTATAATAATGGAGGGGACTCCTAAAACAATTATTAATTCAGGCAATTATGGTGATTTTAAAATCAACAGGACTTTTTTTGGCGGTTTTGAGATAGAAAAAAATGGAGAAAGGGCTGTTTTTGTAACTATGCCTTATCCGAGCGAAAAAAGTGTTAATGAGATTATTTCGGAAAGTATTGAAGAGGTTGATTTTAGAAAAAGTTATTCCGATAAAATTAAGGAGATTTTTAAATATAGAGAAAAAGAGTTTTTTGATGATACAATAAATATTGTTGTCGGGCATTTTTTTATTTCCGGGGGCTCAAGCTCTGACTCCGAGAGAACTATTCAACTTGGAGGAAGCTACGCTGTTGATGGAAATATTTTTCCGGAAAAAACTCAATATGTCGCTATGGGTCATTTGCACAGGCCTCAGCGTATTAAAACGAATGTTGAACATTCTTATTACGCGGGTTCTCCTATTCAATACAGTAAAAGTGAGATTGGATATTCAAAAAGTGTTTTTTTTGCTGAGCTTCATCCTGCTGAAAATCCTGTTGTTGAGAAAATTTATTTAAAAAATTATAAGCCTATTGAGATTTGGAAATCAGAAAGTATTGAAGATGCTTTGACTTTATGTGAAAAGAAAAAAGATGAAAATTGTTTTGTTTTTTTTGAGATTAAATCTGACAGAGTATTTTTACAGTCGGAGATAAAAGAAATTAGAAGTTTGAAAAAAGATATTGTTGAAATTCATACAATATTGTATGAAAAAGATAAAGAAAAGTATTATTATCAAAGTTATGATAAAAGTATTTCTGAGCAATTTAAAGAATTTTATAAAGATGTTAAAGGAGTTTTTCCAAAAGATGAATTGACGGATTTGTTTTTGGATATTATTGGAAATGACGGGGAAGAGTGATGTATGAAACCAATTCGACTTAAAATTAAGGGATTTAATAGTTTTTTAAAAGAACAAATTGTTGATTTTGAAAAATTAATTTATAAAAGAATTTTTGGTATATTTGGACCTACGGGAAGCGGAAAATCATCTATTATAGACGCTATGACTTTCGCTCTTTATGGAAATGTTTCGAGATATGATGGAAATGAGAGAAAAGCTTTTATTAATGTTAATTCTGATAGTGTTTTGGTTGTTTTTGAGTTTTCTCTTATAATTGGCAAGCCTGTGTTTTTTAATATATCTCGGGAGATTAAAATTCGTAAAAACGGAGCTTTTGTACATAACGCCAGACTTATAAAAACAATTGACGGAGTTTCTAATGTTATTGGAGAAAATGTGACAGAAGTTAATGAGTGGATTGTTAAAATTATTGGTCTTGAGTATAAAGATTTTATTCGTTCGGTTGTTTTGCCTCAAGGAAAATTTAGTGAGTTTCTTATGTTGAAAAATACGGAGAGAAGAAATATGCTTGAACGCATTTTTGGTCTTGAGGAATATGGTACTGTTTTGAGCGCTAAGATAAATGAGAGAAGAAAAAATCAGTTTAAAATAGTCGCTGATATTAAGAGTAAATTAGAGGTTTTTCGAGATGTCTCAAAAGAACTTATTTTTAATCTTCAAAGTGATTTGAAAGATAAAGAGAAAATATTTGAGAAAAATAAAATTATTTTGAGTGAAAAAAGAATATTTTTTGATAAATATAAAAATTATGTTGATTTGAAAAAAGAATTTGATTTCTATAAACTAAAGAAATGTGAACTTGAAGAGGAAAAAGAAAATATTGATTTAAAAATTGAGAAAATTGCTTGGGGAAGGAAAGCTGAAAAAACTCATCATTTTTTTTTGGTTTATAAAAAAAATGAAAGGGAATATAATAATTCTTATGCTCAATTTAAAAGATTTGAAAATGAATTTACTTTAGTTAATCAGGATTTTTTGAAAATTAAAGGTGATTTTGACACGTTTTCTGATGAAAAAAAAGAAAAATATCCTAAAATTATAAAAAAAGAGGCTGAACTTATTCAGGGAATTAAAATTAAAAAAGATAATGAGATAATTGAGTCGGAGAGAGCAAATCTTAGAAATGAGTATAAAAATAACAAAAAAATTTTGTTGGAAAAAGATTCTGAATTGAAAAAAGAAATTGACGCTAAAAATTTTGCCGATAATAAAATATTTGATATTGAGAAGAAAAAAGATGAAATTAATATTTCTCCTGAGTATAGAGAAAATGTTGAGTATTCGGCAAATATTGAAAAAAAATATTTCGAACTGGAAGAAAAATGTGTTTCGGAGGAAAAGTCTTTAAAAATTATTTCTCAAAATATTAAAAGGGAAAAAGAAGATATTGATTTACTTGAAAAGAAAATATTAGAGGCAAAAAATGATATTGTCAAATTTGAAAAGGAAAAAAAGTTTCTTGATGAAAAATCTTTTGATTTTTATGATATTATTGAAACTCAACAGAAAATTGAGGATAAAAAAAGAGAATTCTTTTTAAAAAAAGAGTTGTATTTAAAATATAATTCTTTGAGTTTGGAGCTTGAAAATATTAATAAAAATAAAAACGCTTTGGAAAAAAAGTTAAGTAATTTGATTGATGAGGAAAATAATAAAAATGATATGTTTTCTCAAATGAGTGATAAAATAAAATTTCTTGAGAATAAAGAGTTTATTTTGGAATTGGCTAATCGGCTTCGGGAAAATACACCTTGTCCTGTTTGCGGTTCGCTTGAACACCCTATGCCTGCCGAAAAAACAGCCAATAGTATTTTATGTGAATTGAAAAGTGACAGGGATGTTTTGAAAAAAGACATAGATGATATTTTGGAGAAAAAAAATAATATTAAAAATAAAATTTCTGTTTTAAATTCTGAGTTTAATAAAATTAATGAGGAAATTTCAAAAATTGAAATTGATTTTAAAGATTTTGATGTTGATGTTGGACAAAAAGAAATTGAAAAAGAAATTAAAAAGTTTGAGGAAACAAAAAGAAATTTTGAAAGTTTTAACAAAAAGAAAAAGGATTTTGCTGAGAAAGAAAAATTTTTGAATGAACAATTTAACAAATTAAATTTGGAAATTTCAAAAATTAAAAGTGAACTTAAAAAAGATAATGAGATTTTTCAAAAATCTGAAAATTCTTTTAATATGATTTTAGAGGAAAAAAATAAAGCTTCTGAGAAACTTGAGGGTTTGAAAGAACAACTTGGTGTTGATGATTTTAAAAAGGAATATTTAAAATTAATTGATTATGAGAAACTGAAAAGTAAACTTGAAATTGATGAAAAGAAAAATAGAGAGGTTTCTTCTCAAAAACAGCTGAGTATTGAACGGCTTAAAAATGAAATAGGTAAATATGAAAAAATTATTGAGTCTATAGAAGTTGCTGGAAAAGAAAAAAAAGCTATTATAGATAAAAATATTAAACGTGTGGACGAAATTTGTGAAGGAAAAGATTTTGATGATTATTTTAATGAGGTTGTTGAGAAAAAGTCATTTTTTGAAAAAAAAGATGTTGAGCTGAGAAAAATTTTTGAGGATTTGGAATTGAAAAAAAACTCTACTTTGGAAAATAAAGTTAAGTTTGAAAAAGAAAAGTCTACTCTGCAAAAAATTAAAGAGGAAAGCTTTTTTGAGCTTAAGGAAGTTGTCTTTGAAAATGGTTTTCAATCTATTAATGATGCGGAAGAGGCTTATATGTCAAAGGAAGATATATCTGAATTTGAAAAAGATGTTGAGTTATATAATGACAATTTGAAAGAAATTTTATCTAACTTGAAAAATATTTCTATAAAATTGGAGAAAGAAGATATTTCTTGTAATGAGGAGGATGTTGAGAAAATTAAGTTGGAAATTGATGAGTTGAGTGAAAAAAATGAGGATATTCTTAGTGAGATAGGTCGGATGAAAAACAGAATTGATAAAGCTGTGAGTGATTTTGACAAAGCTGAAAACTTGAAAAAACAGTGTAAAGAGCAGACTTATAAACTTGATTTAATTTCTGATTTGGCTGATGCTATGAAAGGAAATAGGTTTGTTGAGTTTATAGCTAAAAGACAGCTTTATTATGTTACTATGGATGCTTCTGAAAGACTTGGAAAAATGACTAATGGAAGATACGCTATTGAGCTTGATGAGGAGGATTCAAATTTTATTATTAGAGATGATTTTAATGGCGGTGTTAGAAGAACACCTAATTCTCTTTCCGGAGGTGAAATGTTTTTGACCTCTTTATGTCTTGCTTTGGCGCTTTCAGGAAAAATACAGCTTAAAAACAACGCTCCGCTTGAAACATTTTTTCTTGATGAGGGGTTTGGGACTTTGGATTCTAATATGTTAGAAGTTGTTATGGATAGTTTGGAACAACTGTCTTGTGAGAAAATGAATGTGGGAGTTATTACCCATGTTGAGGAAATAAAAAACAGAATACAATCTAAAATTATCATTATTCCTGATGATGGTGTTGAGGGAAGTAAAATTAAAATTGATTAAAGATAATTAATTGCTTCCGCAAAAAAATATAAAAATAATTTGTTTGGAGGTATTTTTATGAAAAGTAATACTAAGGAAAATAAAATAAAAGAACTCGCTATGGAACTTATTCCTAAAAAATTAAGAATTAATCTTTTACATCTTCTTTCTGATATTTGTGTGAACCTTAAAGAACCAACTAATTGTGATGGAATTGATGAAGTTTTGGATGTTATGAAAGAAATTGAGAGTTTGACTTGTGAAATCAATGATTTTCTTATTATCCCTATTGATAAAAGAGATGATTTTACACATAGGATTGAAACTGTGAGAAAAAATATTATGGAATATGTAAAATCTGTTTATGTTAACGGAAGATTTATCACAATGATATCTAAATTTTTATTAGACCAAAAATGTGTTAGAGAGATTAAAAAAGATAATATTCTTAACAAAACTGATAATATTGATTTTTTAAAAATATTTGATGATTGCATTAATTTTATTTATGAAGTTGATAGTGAGTATGAGAATGCTATTGATTTTATTTCAGCAAAAAGAAGATGTGATATTCTTTCGTGTCTGCCTTTGAGAATGACAAAAGCGAAATATAATGATTACATTAGAGAATTTTTTAAGTATTTAAGTATTGATTCACCAAAGTCAAGCCTTGTTAATTTTTTAGGATTGTATAAAGATTTATTCGTTCCTTTTAAATCGGATTATTTTGGAAAATATTTTAATCATATATCTGAGGGGCTTGTTAAATTATGGAATTTGGATTTTGACAGTATTTCAGATGAGGAAATTGAAAAGGCTATTTCGGATTTGGAGGAATTGGGGAAAAATAACGTTGATATTTCTAAGTTTCTTTTTATGTTGTACAATGATATAAATTATATTGTTAATTTGTTGTTATTCTGTATTGATGATGAGTATTTGTTTGATGATGATATAATGTTTAAAGATATTTATTTTACTACAAAAAATATTATTAAGTCAGAAAGTGACAGGGTATTTATTGACGATATTCTCTCAAGGATTTATGATGAAATTGAAATTACAGAAAATGACATCAAGGCTATGGATAAAAATTTTGATGATATTTTGGATATGATTGATGTTGAAAAAGTCTCGGAATCTGTTTATACTTATATTATGATTAAATTAGAAATAGATAAAAATTTTTATGATGAGGCGTTTATGGTTCTGGAAAACTATAGCTATACTCAGGAAGAAGAGGCTGATAATTTAAATGATAAAATTGATGAGGAGCTTTTTGATGAAAAGGTAAATGAGTTTTTTGACTACATTAAGAACGCCCTTTCCGAAATTCCAAATAAAAAAGCAAAATATATTAAAACTTATTTTTTTGAGTACATTAGTTATTTTGGTGATGAGGAAGAGTATGACAAATATATTGAATTTGTTATTAATAATCTTAAAACTGTTGATAACTTTTATTTATACCTTGTGAAGCTGAGTAATCTTATTGAAAAGGAAAACTTTGATGATGAGGACAATGTTTTTGATGAGGATTTTTTTCATCATCACGAACATTGTGAGTGTGGACATAAGCATTAATACTAATCTTATTAAAAAAGTGGATATAATATATTGGAGCTGATGAAACAAAAAAACTTTTTTATTTGAAATTTTCTGGTTTGCTTTGCAATCCCTTTAGACTTTTGGTGTTGCCGTTAAATCATTTTTATTTTTGATTTACACAGTGTTTCCTTAATTTGTTATTATCGCCTCAAAACCTTTGTATAATTTATTCATAGTTAACTTATTTTTATAATAAAATTTATTATACATATCTGTTGGGGTGTTTTATGAAAAAACCTAACATAGGCATGAAAAAAAGGCTGTT
This sequence comes from uncultured Eubacteriales bacterium, assembly GCA_949738935.1. Lineage (GTDB taxonomy): Bacteria > Bacillota > Clostridia > Lachnospirales > CAG-274 > MGBC114079. The sequence continues at coordinate 6,849 of CATJCJ010000329.1, forward strand.
GTTTTTTTTGTTGTGTTTTGAACTTGTCTTTTTTTCTTTGATTGTGAGAATTTTTTTTATACAATATTTTCAATCTGAGTTCTTGCAGGAAAAAGCGTATGAGCAACAAACCAGAGATAGACTTATTAAACCTAAAAGAGGAAATATCCTTGATAGAAATTTGATGGATATAGCTAACGCTGAGACTGTTTGTTCCGTAAGTGTTATACACGCTCAGGTTAAGAATGAGAAAAAAGCCGCTGAGGTTTTATCACAAAAGCTGGACCTTGATTATGATTTTGTTTTAAAGAAAATCCAAAAAAAAGTCGCTCTTGAGAGGATTAAGACGAAGGTTGATAAAAAGCTCGCTGATGAGATAAGGGAACTTAATATTGATGGAATTGTTATTGACGATGACATTAAAAGAGTTTATCCATATTTTAATCTTGCTTCTCAGGTTATTGGTTTTACGGGAAAGGATAATCAAGGTATTATTGGACTTGAGGCAAAATATGATGAATTTTTAAGGGGCAAACAGGGGAAAATTTTAACGGAGACAGACGCTAAGGGCGTTGAGTTGAAAAATGGCAGGGAAAGCCGAGTTGACCCGATTCCCGGGTATAATCTTGTTACGAGCATTGACATAAATTTGCAGCAGTACGCTGAACAGACTTTGGAAAAAGCTGTTGAGGCTAAGGACGCTCTTAGAGGAGTGATAATTCTTATGAATCCTCAAAATGGTGAGATTTACGCTATGGCTAATAAGCCTGATTTTGACCTTAATAATCCTTTTAAAATTAATTCCGCTGAGCTTCAGGGCTCTTGGGATTCTTTCTCTGAAAAAGAAAAAAATGATTATTTGAATAAAATGTGGAGAAATTTCGCTATTAATGATACTTATGAACCTGGTTCGACATTTAAGGTTATTACTTCAGCCGCGGGTCTTGAGGAAAAAGCCGTTGATTTGAATAGCTCATTTAATTGCGGCGGCGGAAGAACTGTTGCCGGAAGACATATTAAGTGTTGGCGTTCACCAAGAAGTCATGGTACTTTGAATTTTGTTCAAGGTGTTCAGAATTCGTGTAATCCTGTTTTTATGGATGTTGCGGCAAGGCTTGGTCCCGAGAAATTTTACTCGTATATGAAAAAATTTGGTTTTGATAAAAAAACCGGAATTGATTTGCCAGGAGAAGCTACGGGAATTATGCATAAACTTGATAATATTGGGCCTGTTGAACTTGCTACTATGAGTTTTGGGCAGTCTTTTCAAATTACTCCTTTGCAGCTTTTGAGAGCTATATCATCTATTATAAACGGCGGAAACTTGATTACACCTCATTTTGGTATTAAGGTTATAGATGATAATAAGAATGTTATTGAGGTTTTTGATTATTCAAATGGTGAGACTACTGTCTCAAAGGATACTTCGGATAAAATGAAAGAAATTCTTGAAAGTGTTGTTTCTGAGGGAACGGGAAATAAAACTTATATTCCTGGATATAGAATTGGCGGGAAAACAGCTACAAGTGAGAAGCTTCCCAGAAGAAGCGGTAAATATATCGCCTCTTTTATGGCGTTTTCTCCGGCTGAAAATCCTCAGGTTATTGGAATTGTGCTTATTGATGAGCCAAAAGGTACTTATTATGGCGGGCAGGTTGCGGGACCTATTATGAAAGAGTTAATGTCTAATGTTTTGCCTTATCTTGGAATTGAACCTCAATATACAGAAGAAGAAGCTAAAATGGAAGAGGTTTTGAAAATAGATGTTCCTGATTTTATCGGGAAAAAGGTTTCTGACTGCAAGTCTGAACTTGGAAAACTGAAAATAAAGTTTGATGTTAAAGGTGACGGCAGTACGGTTTTGAGACAATTTCCTGAAAAAGGGGAGCAAATAAATATGACAAGTAAAATAATTTTATATACACAAAACTGATATGTGATTGTGGTGATATTTGACGAATCAATTATAGATTGGATTGTTATAATAATGTTTGGAAGGCGGTGTTTTCATGAATTTGAGAAATCTTGTCGAGAAAATGGAATTTGATTTGATTCAGGGAAATCTTGATGTTGATGTGGAATCGCTGACAATTGATTCCAGAAGCGCTAAAAAGAATTCTCTGTTTGTTTGTATTGTTGGTTTTAATGTGGATGGACATAAGTTTATTGAGCAGGCATGTGAAAATGGCGCCAGCGCTGTTCTTTGTATGAGTGATACTAAGATTCCAGAGGGGATTGCTGGAATCAAAGTTAAAGATACAAGAGCGGCTCTGGCTTTTGTCTCAAATGAGTTTTTCTCGAAACCATCTGAAAAATTCAGGCTGACGGGAGTTACCGGCACAAATGGCAAAACAAGTGTTACTTATTTCATTGAGACTATTTTAAATAGTGTGGATAAAAAAACTGGAGTTATTGGAACTGTTGAAACCAGAATAAATGGTAAGAAATTTGATTTTGAAAAAGAGGGTATTCATATCGCTACAAGTACAACGCCGGATACTATTGAGCTTAATATGCTCTTTGATAAAATGATTCGAGAAAAAGCTGATGATGTTATTATGGAGGTTTCATCTCACGCTCTTGAGCTGAAAAAAGTGGATTACTGTGATTTTGATATTGGAATTTTTACTAATCTTACTCAAGACCATCTTGATTTGCACGGGTCTATGGAAAGATATCTTGACGCTAAGGCAAGGCTTTTCAAGATGTGTAAATATGGTATAATAAATGCTGATGATAAATATAGTGATAGGATTATTGAAAAATCTGATTGTGAGATTGTAACTTTTGGTATGGAAAAAGATTGTGATTTTAAAGCGCTAAATGTTGAGTATTTTATGGATAAGGTTAATTTTGACGTTAAATTTAAAAATAATTTATATCATTTTTCTCTCAATATTCCGGGAAGATTTAGTGTTTATAACGCTTTGGCGGCTATTGGGACGGCTGTTAAAATGGGCATTGATATCGTTGATATTCAAAGAGGTGTTTCGTTAATTAAGGGGGTTCCCGGAAGAATACAGAATGTTAAAAATAATAAAGGCTTTAACGTTATTGTTGATTACGCTCATACACCTGATGGCTTGGAAAATATTATCAGTGCCGTGAGAGAATTTACAAAGGGGAGAGTTATTACTGTGTTTGGCTGCGGAGGTGACAGAGACAGAAAAAAACGTCCTATTATGGGGGAAATTTCAGCAAGACTTTCTGACTTTTCTGTTTTGACATCTGATAATCCTCGTTCGGAAGAACCTGTTTCTATTATTAAAGATATTGAGAAGGGTGTTAAACCTGTTACGGAAAATTTTGTCTCTGTTCCTGATAGAAAAGACGCTATTTTTAAAGCTGTAGGTATGGCTGAAAAAGGTGATTCTGTGATTATTGCCGGAAAAGGTCACGAGGATTATGAGATTTTCGCTGATAGAACCATACATTTTGATGATTTGGAAGTTGCTAAAGAAGCTTTGGAGGAATTAGATTTATGAAAGCTTTATCTGTTAAAGAAGTTTTGAACGCTGTTCAAGGAGAACTTTTCAATGGTGATGAAAACGGTGTTATTTTGAATGTTTCTACGGATTCTAGAAATATCTCTGAGGGGGATTTATTTATTCCTTTGAGGGGTGATAAGTTTGATGGTCATAATTTTATTGACACTGTTTTTGAAAAAGGCGCTGTATGTGTGTTGTCTGAAATTGACCTGGATTTTGAGAAGCCATATATTAAAGTTGAAGATACTAAAAAGGCTTTGGCTGATTTGGCGGAGTACTATAGAGGACTTTTTGATATTTTTGTTGTCGCTGTTACGGGGAGTGTTGGAAAAACCACAACAAAAGATATTATTTACTCTGTTTTAAGACAAAAATTTAAAACTCTTAAAACAGAGGGCAATTTTAATAATGAAATAGGAGTTCCTTTGACTATTTTTAGAATTGATGAGACTACTGAGGCATTGGTTTTAGAGATGGGAATGAATCATTTTAATGAAATTCACAGACTCTCTAAAATTGGCAGACCGGATATAGCCGTTATTACAAATGTTGGATATTCGCATATTGAGAATTTAGGAAGCAGAGAGGGAATTTTAAAAGCCAAATGTGAGATTTTTGATTTTCTTAAAGAGGGAGGGTTGAAAGTATTAAATGGTGATGATGATATGATTTCTACCCTTAGGAAGAAAGAAAGTAATACTTGTTTTTATGGAACAGATAAATTTATTAATACTTTTTACGCTGATGGAATTGTTGAGAATGGTTTTGAGGGTGTAAGTTGTTATATACATAAAGGCGATAAATGCTTTTTCGCGAATATTAAAACGCCGGGAAAACATACTGTGCTTAACGCTCTTTGTGCCGCCGCTGTGGGAGACTGCCTTGGAATTGATTTTTGTGATATTAAAACGGGAATTGAAAATTTTGAAATGTCAAAAATGAGAATGGATATTGTTCAAACAGATAAATTTGTTGTTATTAATGATGTTTATAACGCTAATCCGGCTTCTATGAGGGCGGGATTAGATGTTTTAGCTAATTATGACAAAAGAAAAGTTTGTGTTTTGGGAGATATGTTTGAGCTCGGGGATTTCGCGCCTAAGCTTCATTTTGAGCTTGGAGAATACGCTTGTTCTAAAAATATTGATGTGATTGTGTGTATTGGAAAACTTTCGGAAAATATATATAAAGGAGCTTTGAGTGAGGCGGAGAAAAAATCAGAAAACAAAAAAAATATCTATTATTTTAAAACTCAAGACGATTTTTTTACTATGATTGATAGTATTCTTAAAGAGAATGACGCTATTCTTATTAAGGCTTCAAGAGGAATGAGATTTGAAAAAACTGTTGAAAAAGTTATGAGGTGAGATAAACTATGGATTTTGATATTATTTCCGCTGTATACGCTGTTTTAATCGCTTTTGTTATTAATATTATTTTATGTCCCATTATTATTCCGATTCTTACAAAAATTAAATTTGGTCAGAATGTTCGTGATGATGGACCTCAGTCTCATCTTGTTAAGGCGGGGACTCCTACTATGGGCGGTATTATGATATTGTTAAGCCTGCTTATTGCTTCGGCTTTTTTCTTAAAAGGAAATATGGACGCTGTTATGGTTATTTTTGTTACGGTTGGCTATGGAATTATTGGTTTTATAGATGATTACATAAAGGTTGTGAAAAAACGCTCACTTGGGTTTAAAGCGTATCAAAAACTGATTTGTCAGCTTATTGTTACAGGTGTGTTTTTATATTATATATACAATTATACAAATATTGGAACAGAAATTTATATTCCTTTTACGAATGGAGCTGTTATTGAACTTGGTTGGTTATATATTCCGTTTTTTTTCTTTGTTATGGTTGGAACTGTTAACAGTGTAAATCTTACGGATGGTTTGGATGGTTTGGCTTCCGGCGTTACTGTGTTGATTACTGTGTTTTTTATGTTTGTGGCTAAAGCTATGCACAGCGGGGTTCTTCCCGTGGCTGGAGCTGCTGTTGGCGCTTTGATGGGATTTTTACTTTTTAACGCTTATCCCGCTAAAGTGTTTATGGGAGATACAGGCTCTCTCGCTCTCGGAGGGTTTATCGCCAGTATGGCTATTCTTATGAAAATGCCTATTGTCCTTGTTATTGTGGGGTTTGTATATGTTATGGAGTCTTTATCAGTTATTATTCAAGTTGCTTATTTTAAATTAACTCATGGAAAACGTATTTTTAAAATGGCTCCCATTCACCATCATTTTGAACAGTGTGGATGGAAAGAAACTAGAGTTGTTACTTTATTTTATGTTATTACGGCAATATGCTGTCTTATCGGTTTTTTGTCGACAAAAAATTTCTTTTAAGACGGGAGGATTTTTTTGATGAACTTTAATGGAAAAAAGGTGCTTGTGGCCGGAGTCGCGAGAAGTGGTATTTCCGCCGCTGTGCTATTAAAAAAACTGGGCGCTGATGTTACTGTGTCTGACTCAAAAACTGAGGCTCAAATTGGAGATGATGTTAAATATTTGAAAGAAAATAATATTGTTTTGCGTCTTGGAAAAAATCCTGATGATATTGTTTTGAAGCAGGATTTGATTGTTTTAAGTCCTGGTATTCCCTGTGATTTGCCCTTTGTGCTGGCGGCGGAAAAAGGAGGAGTTCCTGTTTGGAGTGAGATTGAGCTTGGATATAGACTTTCTCCTTGTGAAATTATCGCTGTTACGGGAACTAATGGAAAAACTACCACTACTTCTCTTGTTGGAGAGATTTTTGGTAATTTTGCAAAAAATGTGGCTGTGGTTGGTAATATTGGTATTCCTTTTACGGAAAAAGTTTTGGGACTTGACAGGGAAAGTTTTGCTGTCGCTGAAATAAGCAGTTTTCAGCTTGAGAAAATTGTTGATTTTAAACCTCATATTTCGGCTGTTTTGAACATTACTCCGGACCATTTGAACAGACACAAAACTCTTGAAAATTATATTTCGGCTAAAATGAGAATTTTTGAAAATCAAGATTTCAATGATTTTCTTATTTTAAATTATGATGATTTGGTTTGCAGAAAAATGGCGGATTATGCCAAATGTAAGGTGCTATATTTCGCTAATACAAATTCTTTGGAAAAATTGGGTCTTTATGAGGGAATTTATTCTGACGGAACAGGTATTTTTGTAAAATATGGGGAATATAATCAAAAAGTTATTGATATTTCTAAGCTTAAAATTCTTGGTCAGCATAATATTGAGAACGCTATGGCAGCTGTTGGAATAAGTATTGTTGGGGGTGTTCCTATTGATATTATAACTGAAACACTTAAAAATTTTAGGGCGGTTGAGCATAGAATTGAGTATGTTACTACAATTAATGATATTGAGTTTTATAATGACTCGAAAGGAACGAATCCTGATGCCGCCATTAAAGCTGTTGAGGCTATGAGAAGGCCTATTTGCCTGATTGGAGGAGGTTATGATAAAAAATCCGATTTTGATGAGTGGATTAAGTCTTTTGATGGAAAGGTTAAGTATTTGGCTGTTATTGGGGAAGTTTCAGATAAAATTATTAATACTGCCGAAAAATATGGATTTAAAAATTATGAAAAGGCGGATTCTCTTGAGACAGCTGTGAAGATGTGTTTTGAAAATGCTGAGAGAGGGGACTGTGTTTTGTTGTCTCCGGCTTGCGCCAGCTGGGATATGTTTGAAAGTTATGAGCAAAGGGGAACATTGTTTAAACAATTTGTTATTGATTTAGGTAGGTGATTTTAATGCCGCAACCCGCTGAAAGAAGGGCTGTCGCGGAAGAAACAAAAATCCTTATTTCTCCTGTTGATTATGCTGTTTTAATCGCTACAGTTCTGCTTGTTTTATTTGGGGTAATTATGGTTTTTAGTGCCAGTTATTATACTGCCGGAAACGATGTGAATTGTAATTATGATATTTATTTTTATTTTAAGAAACAGGCTCTTTGGGCCGCTATTGGATTTGTTATTATGTATTTTGTGAGTAATTTTAATTATAACAGATTAAAAAAGCTTACTTTTGCTTTATACATAGTTTGTAATATTCTCCTTGTTATGGTTCTTTTGTTTGGTAGAGAAGCGGGAGGAGCGAAAAGATGGCTTGATATTGGCCCGATTGGTTTTCAACCTTCTGAAATCACAAAAATCGCCTTGATTTTATATCTCGCCAATTTTATTTCAAATCATAAGAAAATATTAAATCATTGGGGCGGTTTTATAGCTTGCATGTGTATAATCGGTTTGCCGGCTGGACTTATCGCTGTGGAAAATATGAGTACCGCTATTGTTATTACTACTATTGGCATGGCGGTTGTGTTTGTCGCCAGTCCAAGAATTATTTATTTTGTTGTGGGTGTTGTTGGAGCGGGAGCCGCTGGAGCGGGAATGCTGTTTTTTGGTGAGGCTTTTAGAATGGGACGTATTGAGGCTTGGCTTGACCCATTCTCTGACCCTCTTAAAAAGGGATTTCAAACAATACAATCTTTGTACGCTATAGCGTCGGGAGGACTTTTTGGATTGGGACTTGGACAGAGCCGTCAAAAACTTGGTTATATACCTGAGGGGCATAATGATATTATTTTCGCTATTATTTGTGAGGAATTGGGGCTTTTTGGCGCTGTAATACTTATATTTTTATTTGTCATATTAATTTGGAGAGGGCTTAACATAGCTATGAATTCTGTTGATATGTTTGGATGTCTTATAGCTTCTGGAATTATTGTTATGATTGCGATTCAAGTTATTTTAAATATTGCTGTTGTCACAAACACTATTCCTAATACGGGTATTCCTCTTCCTTTTATCAGTTATGGAGGAACATCTCTTGTGTTTATGATGGGGTCGGTTGGGTTGCTTTTAAATATTTCAAGATATTCTAAAGTTGTTGGCAGAAGATAATAGATAATAGTTATTTGAGAACCTGTCTAAAATCTAAAAAAAGCCTGTATATAGTAATTACACTTTGAAAGTTACAAAAAAATTATTTTACTTGCACGGCTGTAAATTGTTTCGCGATTCGCTTATCGCCCAGCAGTGCTTATGCACTCGTAAAATATTTTTTTGTTATATCTAAAGTGTAATTACTATAAAAACAAAATATACACAAAAAATCAGCGAAAATAAAATCATTTTGGAGTGTAATGATATTATTTTCACTAAATAAAATTTTAATAGTTTTTAGACAGGCTCTGAGTTTAGGCGATATAGTCAATATACTTAAAAATAAACAAATTCGGAGAATAAAAATCACTTTGTTCTTTTTTAAGAGTATTGACTATATTGTGACAATTCGGTTATAGGAAAATTGTGTCGGTATTCTCCTAAGCTGTTATTAGTACCACCTTATCAACGGAAGAGAGTTGTTTATTCCGTTGGTTACAAGAATTTGATGTAAATCGACAATTCCGTTATGAAACACGGCCGCGCATGAACATAGGTACATTTCCCACATTCTTATAAATTCTTTGTCAAACATTTTTGAGATTTTGTCTAGATTATCGTGAAAGTTTTTGTTCCAGCAAAGAAGAGTTTTAGTGTAGTGATTTCTTAAATTTTCAACATCAAGAGTATGAAAATTATATTCCGCGAACAATGTTTCTATTTCTCTTAAACTTGGAATTGTTCCCCCGGGAAAAATGTATTTTTTTATCCACGGGTCGCCGTCAAATTCTTTTAAAGCGCTTATATAGTGCAGAAGAAAAATACCGCCAGGTGTTAATACTTTTTTTACGCACTTTATAAATTTGTCATAATTTTTTCTTCCGACATGTTCCAGCATTCCGACGCTTACGACTCTGTCAAAATTTTTTCCATATGTCGGCAAGTCCCGGTAGTCCATAAGTTCAACGGTTAAATAATCTTTTAGATTTTCCTCGGAAATTCTTTCTTTGAATTTTTTGTACTGTTCTTTGCTTAATGTTATTCCCATTCCTTTCACTTTATATTTTTTTGCCGCTGTTATTAGAAGTTGGCCCCATCCGCAGCCTATGTCTAAAAGAGCCATATCCTCTTTTAAATATAATTTTTTTAAGATATAATTTATTTTATTGAGTTGAGCGTCATATAATGTGTCACTTTCATTTTTAAAGTATCCGCAGGAATAACTCATTGTTTTATCAAGCCATAGCTCATAGAAATTGTTGCCTATATCATAGTGTGAGGAAACTTCTTTTTGCTGATTTTTCTTTGAGGAGGAAGTAAATAGTATTTTTTTTAAAAGAGATGTATTTGTTGAAAACTTTTCTTGCTGACTTAAAAAATTGTCAATCGCGGTGTATAAATCGCCTTCGATTTCCAAATCGCGGTGTATATATGCTTCGCCAAGAGCTAGAGAAGTGCTTTTCGCTAATTCCGCCGCTGATATTGGTTTTTTGAATTCAACTTTAAATATTGGGGTGCCGGAACCTATTATGTGTTCTTCACCATTGAGTTTTAATATAAATGGGCGTTCGTCAAATTTTTGAAGAAACTTTAACATTAGGTTATCAATTGAGTTCATTTTATACATCCTTTCTGTAAATTATAGTTAATTTATATATTTTATAGCAAAGTCTATCGTACTTATATAAAAAAGTAAATGATGTCACTTGGGATATGGGTTAAAAAAATGTTGCAAAAAATATGTGATTTGTGTATAATTAAAAGGAATGACGCTTTAGTTTGTTGTATTTTGTGCTTTTTTATGTTTTTCGAGAGATTTAATTCTCATTATTTAGTAATTTTAACCTTATTTTAGAAAATTTATTCATTGTTTATTTTTTATATATTTTAATTTTACTCTATTATGAACAGGAGGATTAAGAAATGAATGAAAATTTTGACTATTCGTTGGTTGACAGTGTTCTTAGTGAACATCAATATGAGCAAAGTTCTATTATTGCTATATTGCAGGCTTTGCAGGAACATTATCACTATCTGCCAAAAGAGGTTGTTCCAAGAATAGCTGAGAAGCTTGGAGTAAGTGAGGCAAGAATTTACAGTGTCGCTACTTTTTATGAGAATTTTTCTTTTGAGCCTAAAGGAAAGTATATTATAAAAGTGTGTGACGGTACCGCTTGTCACGTTAGAAAATCTATTCCTATTCTTGAAAGACTTAGAGAAGAACTTTCTCTTTCCGCTGATAAGGTGACAACAGATGACCTTATGTTTACTGTTGAGACGGTTTCATGCCTTGGAGCGTGCGGTCTTGCACCGGCTTTAACTGTTAATGAAAAGGTTCACCCGGCTATGACACCGGGAAAGGCGTCTGAGCTTATTAAAGAGTTGAAGGAGGCTGATTGATTATGCTTAACTCAAGAGAGGATTTGCGGAATTTGAGAGATGTTTATCAAGATTCCGCTAAAACTGAAAAGAAAAAAATTCTTGTTTGTGCCGGAACGGGCTGTGTCGCGGGAGGCTCACTTGAAATTTATCAAAAGCTTATTGATATTATGAGAGAAAAGAACATTAATTGTTCTGTTGAACTCGTTAAAGAGCCTCATGAGGACTCGGTTGGTGTTAAACGAAGCGGTTGTCACGGTTTTTGTGAAATGGGACCTCTTGTTAGAATTGAGCCGCAGGGATATTTGTATACAAAGGTTAAAATTGATGATTGTGAGGATATTATTGAAAAAACTATAGTTGGAAATGATATAATTGAAAGACTGGCATATAAGAAAGACGATAAAACTTATAAAGTTCAAGAGGAAATTCCTTTTTATAAAAAACAAACTAGAATTGTTCTTGAACATTGTGGTCATATTGACGCTACATCTATTAATGAGTATTTTTCAATTGGTGGTTATAAAGCGTTTGAAAAGGCTCTCTTTGATATGTCTCAAGATGATATTATAAATGAAATTGAGAATTCGGCACTTAGAGGCCGTGGGGGAGGCGGATATCCTGCCGGCAGGAAATGGTCTCAGGTTAAACGTCAGAAAAGCGATGTTAAATATGTTGTTTGCAATGGTGATGAGGGTGACCCTGGAGCTTTTATGGACAGAAGCATTATGGAGGGCGACCCCCATAGAATGCTTGAGGGGATGATGATTGCCGGTGTCGCTACGGGAGCTCGTGAAGGATATATTTATGTTAGGGCGGAATATCCATTAGCGGTAAATCGTCTTAAAAATGCGATTGAACAGGCTGAGGCTTATGGTCTTTTGGGAGACAACATACTTGGAACGGATTTTTGTTTTAAATTTCATATTAACAGGGGCGCCGGTGCTTTTGTTTGCGGAGAGGGAAGCGCTTTGACGGCTTCTATTGAGGGGAAAAGAGGTATGCCGAGAGTTAAACCTCCTCGTACCGTTGAAAAAGGTCTTTTTGAGAAACCTACGGTTCTGAATAATGTTGAGACTTACGCTAATGTTCCCCAGATAATTATAAACGGTTCTGATTGGTATAAAAAAATCGGTCCTGAAAACAGTCCGGGAACAAAAGCTTTTGCGCTTACCGGAAATATTCAAAATACGGGGCTTATTGAGGTTCCTATGGGAACTACTTTGAGGGAGATTATTTTTGATATTGGCGGAGGAATGAAAGACGGTACAGAGTTTAAGGCCGTTCAAATCGGCGGACCTTCGGGCGGATGTCTTATTACGCCTAATCTTGATTTGCCTTTGGATTTTGATTCTCTTAAAAAGGTTGGGGCTATGATTGGTTCTGGTGGTCTTGTTGTTATGGATAATAATACTTGTATGGTTGAGGTCGCTCGTTTCTTTATGAATTTCACTCAAAATGAGTCTTGCGGTAAGTGTGTTCCTTGTCGAGAGGGTACAAAACGTATGCTGGAGATTCTTGAGAGAATTGTCAGCGGAGATGGCAGGGACGGTGATATTGAGCTTCTTCTTGAGCTTGCTGACACAATAAGTCAAACGGCTTTATGCGGTCTTGGAAAAACGGCGGCGGCTCCGGTTGTTAGTACAATTAAAAGTTTCAGGGAGGAATATGAGGCACATATTTATGATAAAAAATGTCCTTCCGGAAATTGTAAAAAACTTATTACTTATACCATTGACCCGGAGATTTGCAAGGGCTGCTCAAAATGTTCGAGAGTTTGTCCTGTTGGGGCGATATCAGGAAAAATTAAAGAACCTTTTGTTATTGACAGAACGAAATGTATTAAATGTGGGGCTTGTAAGGACTCTTGTAATTTTAAAGCTATAAGGGAGGTTTAATTATGAGCGACAATTATATGATTATTGATAATATCCCTGTTGAAATAAATGGGGAAAAAAATATTCTTGAACTTATTAGAAAAGCCGGAATAGACTTACCGACATTTTGTTATTATTCTGAACTTTCGGTTTACGGCGCTTGCCGTATGTGTATGGTTGAGAATAAATGGGGCGGTATGGAGGCTTCCTGCTCGACACCTCCAAAGGCTGGTATGGAAATTTATACTAATACTCCTAAACTCAGAAAATACAGAAAGATGATTTTGGAACTTTTGCTTGCTGACCATTGCCGTGATTGCACTACCTGCGCTAAAAATGGAAATTGCAGGCTTCAAGAGCTTGCCAGCAGATTTGGCATTACTGACGTTAGATTTCCCAATATGGCGACAAAGCCTGATATTGATGATTCCTCTTTATGTATTATTCGAGACGCCAATAAGTGTATTCTTTGTGGTGATTGTGTTCGTGTGTGTAATGAGGTTCAAAATGTCGGCGCTATTGACTTTGCGTTCAGAGGTTCTAAAATGAAAGTATGCGCGGCTTTTGATAAACCTATCGCCGAGTCGCCTTGTGTTGGCTGTGGTCAATGCGCCGCTGTCTGTCCTACAGGAGCTATTGTTATTAAAAATGACAGCCATAGACTTTGGAAAGACTTGAGCAGGGAAAATGTTAAGGTTATCGCTCAGATTGCTCCAGCTGTTCGTACCGCGGTGGCTAAAGAGTTTGGCTGTGACGACTATAATGTTATGGGAAAAATTATAGCGTCTTTGAGGCGTATTGGGTTTGATGAGGTTTATGATACATCGACAGGCGCTGACCTTACTGTTTTGGAGGAAGCAAACGAGTTTCTCTCAAGGATTCATAAAAATGAGAATATTCCTTTATTTACTTCATGTTGTCCAGCTTGGGTAAATTATGTTGAGAAAAATTATCCTGAACTTTTGCCTAATGTTTCTACATGCCGTTCTCCTATGCAAATGTTTTCTTCCGTTATAAAAGAGGAAAATAAAAGGTCTAGAAGGAAAGTTATTAATGTGGCGATTATGCCTTGTACCGCTAAAAAATTTGAGGCCGCTAGAGATGAGTTTAAAGTTGACGGGGTTCCCATGACGGATTATGTTATTACTACTCAGGAGCTTATTCAAATGATTAGAGAATCGGGAATTGTTTTTTCTGAGATTGAGCCGGAGGCTGTTGATATGCCTTTTGAGACTTATACAGGAGCCGGTGTTATATTTGGTGTTACAGGCGGCGTTACAGAGGCGGTTATCAGAAGAATCTCTAATGATAAATCATTATCAGCTCTTCGAGCTCTTGCCTTTAACGGTGTTAGAGGTATGGAGGGAGTTAAGGAGCTTACTGTTAAATATGGTGAGAGAGATATTAAAATAGCTGTTGTGAGTGGTCTTAAAAACGCTGATAATTTAATTAAAAAAATTAAAAATGGCGAGCGTTATGACCTTGTTGAGGTTATGGCTTGCCCTGGAGGCTGTGTGTGTGGAGGCGGTCAGCCGTTCGCGGGTATTGATGAGAAAATTAAACGCGGAGAAAGATTATATAATCAAGACAGACTTTGTACAATTAAAAGAAGTGAGGAAAATCCTGTGATGATGCGTTTGTATGATGGTCTTTTGAAAGGAAAAGTTCATCAGCTTCTTCACGTTGAATATGGAAAGGAGAATTAATTATGGTTAAATTGTATACTTGTGTTGGAAGTGCGTGTCATTTGAAAGGGTCTTATAATGTTATAAACGCTTTTCAACAGATGATTGAGGAAAATAAATTGAACGGTAAAGTTGAGGTTTGCGGCAGTTTTTGTCTTGGTCATTGCTCTGAGGATGTTTCTGTTAAGGTTGATGATGAGTATTTCGCTGTTAAGCCGGAAATGGCAAGAGAATTTTTTGAGAAAAATGTTATGTCTAAACTTTAATAAGATTAAAGGCTTTTAATAAAACTATGTTTTGTTAATGATAAAGTAATATTATTTATGAGTATAATTGAAATAACACAAATAGAGCATGTTTAAAAAAAATATGCTCTATTTGTGTTATCACCGTTATCTTTTTTATAGTGCGTCAAAAAATATTAATAGTATTAAAAAAATAAAGATTTTGTCCCTCATATCCATTTGACAGTTTAATGATTGATTTTTTATCTCGTTGGATTTTTTTTCGGAAGTATTTTGAGGAGTGTTTATTGATATGTTTTGAGCTTCTATTTTTATGTTTTCAGATTCTGAGGGGATATCTTCTTTTTTTGTGTGATTTTTTTTACGCTCATATTGTCTAAATTGGAAAGGAATATCATTTAGATTTTTATATAGGTTCATTTATTTGCACCTCTGTCGAATATATAAATATCTTATTTTATTTTCTTAAAAATTATGATAAAAAAGATAATTTCTTTGAAAATGAATTGAGATAAATTAAAAAATTCATAATTGTTATTTCAAGTGGGAATTTTGACGTAATATCAGGCTAAATTTAAATTGAAAAATTTGCTGTGTATTAGAATTTTGAATTATATTTTTTATAAAATTCAAATTTTTTTTAAATTTAGTTGACATTAAGGAGTATTTTATGTAAAATTAATATAATAGATATGTTGTATTGTTAAGGCGATACTGATAAACTTAAATTTGTTTTATTTAATTTGTCGGGGTTTCCTTAAAGAATGAGGAGGTACGTATTGAATGTTTACTTTTAATAAAAAGACTAATTTGCTTGAAAGACAGGAATTTAATTATCCTCTTCAAGATGTAAAAAAACCTAATTTGTACAGAAATTTATACAGTTATGAGGAGATTCCGAAAGTCGCTTTTAATCATAGAATTGTTCCTATTGATATGCCGGATGATATCTGGATTACAGACACTACGTTCAGAGACGGACAACAGTCAAGAGAACCTTATACAGTTGAGCAGATTCTTAAGGTTTATGATATGCTACATAGACTTGGCGGACCTAATGGTATTATTAAACAAAGTGAGTTTTTTATATATACTAAAAAAGACCAAGAAGCCGTTTATAAATGTCTTGAAAAAGGATATGAGTTTCCTGAAGTGACTACTTGGATTAGAGCCTCCAAAAAAGATTTTGAGATGGTTAAGTCAGTTGGTATTAAAGAAACGGGAATTCTTGTGAGTTGTTCGGATTATCATATATTTTATAAAATGAATATGACGAGAAGTGATGTTATTAAACATTATATTGATGTTGTAAGTCAGTGTATTGAAACAGGAATTCGTCCTAGATGTCATTTTGAGGATATCACAAGAGCGGATTTTTATGGATTTGTCGTTCCTTTTGCATCAGAACTTATGAAGCTCTCTAAAGAAACAGGCGTTCCTATTAAAATCAGAGCCTGTGACACTATGGGTTATGGAATGACTTTTCCGGGAACTGTTTTGCCAAGAAGCGTTCAGGGAATTATATATGGTCTTCATCATCATGCCGCTGTTCCGAAAGAAATGATAGAGTGGCACGGACATAACGACTTTTATAGAGCTGTTATAAACGCTTCTTACGCTTGGCTTTATGGAGCCTGCGGTGTTAATACGTCTCTTTTCGGAATTGGGGAGAGAACAGGAAATACCCCTCTTGAGGCTATGATTATGGAATACGCTCAGTTAAGAGGTACTTTGGATGGTATGGATACCACGGTTATTACTGAAATCGCTGAATACTTTAAAAAGGAAATAGGCTATGAGATTCCTCCTATGACACCTTTTGTCGGAAAAAATTTTAATATTACAAGAGCTGGTATTCACGCTGATGGTCTTCTCAAAAATGAGGAAATTTATAATATTTTTGATACCGGAAAATTGTTGAACAGACCTTGCAGAATCGCTGTCTCAAAAACATCGGGACTTGCCGGAGTCGCTCATTGGATTAATACATACTTTAATCTTATGGAAGACGAGTGTTATGATAAAAAACATCCTGTTGTTGAGGCGATTAAAACGTGGGTTGATAAACAGTATGACGATGGTCGTGTTACGGCTATAGGCGATGGGGAACTTGAGAAAGTTGCTCTCGCTGAAATTAAAAAATATAATGAGTTAAATAAACAATCTTAATAATTATTTATAGGGAGTGTTATAAATGGATAAAATAGCTATCGCTAAGGAAAAGTTCGGAGAACTTATTGAGGAACAGCTTAAAAGAGTTGAAAAGATGAAACTTGATAAGGATTTTATTGACTTTCAAAAATTGGATTTAATAAAAATTGGTATTGTCGGCGGTGATGGTATTGGACCGGCTATTACTAAACAGGCCCAAAGAATTCTTGAGTTTTTGCTCGATGATGAGATTAAGGCGGGAAAAGTTGAGTTTAAAGTTATTGATGGATTGACTATTGAAAACAGAATTGAGGCCGGCAAGGCTATTCCTGATGATGTTTTGGCTCAAATTAAAGAGTGCCCTGTTATTCTTAAAGGCCCTACTACCACACCTAGAGCGGGAGATAAAGTTAATATTGAAAGCGCTAACGTGGCTATGCGTAAGGAACTTGACCTTTTTGCCAATGTTCGTCCCGTTAAAATCCCTGAGGAGGGTATTGACTGGACTTTCTACAGAGAAAATACAGAAGGTTCTTATACTCTTGGAAGTAAGGGTTTTAATGTTGATGAGGATTTGGCTTTTGATTTTACTGTCGCTACGACTGATGGTACTGAAAGAATTATAAGAGCGGCTTTTGATTACGCTAAGAAAAATGGCAAGACAAGAGTGACCGCTGTTACAAAAGCTAATATTATTAAAACTACTGATGGTAAATTTCTTAATATATTCAAGGAAATCGCCAAGGAATATCCTGATATAGAAACCGATGACTGGTATATTGATATTATGACTGCTAAACTTGTTGACCCTAAGCGCCGTACTCAATTTCAAGTTGTTGTTCTTCCAAATCTTTATGGGGATATTATTACGGATGAGGCCGCTGAGTTTCAAGGCGGTGTTGGTACAGCTGGAAGTATTAATATGGGTAAAAAATACGCTATGTTTGAGGCTATTCATGGTTCTGCTCCACGTATGGTTGATGAGGGCAGAGATATTTATGCTGACCCTTGCAGCATAATTCGTGCAGGCAGTATGCTTTTGGCTCATATAGGTTATGCCGATAAGGCTAAAAAGCTTGATGAGGCTCTTGAGATTTGTACTCAAAATGAAAAGAAATTTGTTATTACGGGAAGAAGCGACGGCTGTACGTCTGAGCAACTTGCCGATTATATTATGGATACAATAAAAACATTATAGATAAAACACAGCACAAAGAGAAAATAAAAATAACATTGTAAAAACACTCTACAAGATTTTTTTATTATGCTGAGTTTCATTTAAAAAATAAAAATACGTGATTTGCCGTGAATTTATCTTTATTTCACGGCAAATTTTTTTTGTGTTGTCCATATTATAGAACCTGTCTAAAATCTAAAAAAAGCCTGTTGAAATTTCATTTTTTTGGACATTTTAATAGTTTTTAGATAGGCTCATAGATTGATGTTAAGGAAACCGTTTGTATTGCCGATATAAAAAATAAATAGTCGGGTAAGTCTCGTAACAGAGATTTTATAACGCGGACTATAAAAATTGATTTACGTGAGAATAATCTTTGACAAATTGTAAAAGATGCTGTATAATAAAAATAAAGTATGCTATAATTTTTATTCTTACGAAAGGAACTTGGTATGTTTGGTTCAGATATAGGTATTGACTTAGGTACCGCAAGTGTCTTGGTTTATATAAAAGGACAGGGGATTGTTCTTAAAGAACCCTCTGTTGTCGCTATTGAGAAAAATACAAAAAGAATTCTCGCCGTTGGTGAGGAAGCGAGAAAAATGCTTGGAAGAACTCCCGGCAATATTGTCGCTATTAGACCGCTTCGCGAAGGTGTTATATCGGATTATGAAATTACTCAAAAAATGCTTACTTATTTTATTGACAAATCTGTTGGAAAGCATTTTTTTAGAAAACCCAGAATTGCTGTTTGTGTTCCAAGCAGTGTTACGGAAGTTGAGAGAAGAGCCGTTGAAGATGCCACAAGACAAGCGGGAGCTCGAGAGGTTTTTGTTATTGAGGAGCCTATCGCCGCGGCTATTGGAGCGGGAATTGATATCTCAAAAGCTGGCGGAAGTATGGTTGTTGATATAGGCGGGGGAACTTCTGATGTCGCTGTTATTTCTCTTGGCGGCACGGTTGTAAGTAATTCTCTTAAAGTTGCCGGAGATAATTTTGACAGCGCTATTGTAAGATATATGCGTAAGAAACATAATCTTCTTATTGGTGAGCGTACGGCTGAGGATTTGAAGATTAATGTTGGTACGGCTTTTGACAGACAGCCTCCTGTTTGTATGGATGTCAGAGGAAGAAACCTCGTTACGGGTCTTCCCAAAACAATTACCATTACTTCTGATGAGATGTATGAGGCTTTAAAAGAGTCTGTTACCAGTATTGTTGAGTCTGTTCACTATGTTCTTGAGAAAACGCCGCCTGAGCTTGCCGCTGATATTTCTGACAGAGGTATACTTATGACCGGCGGGGGAAGTTTGTTATTTGGACTTGACAAGTTGATTAAACAAAAAACGGGAATTGACGCTTTTGTCGCTGATGATTCTGTTTCTTGTGTGGCTATAGGAACGGGAAAGTATATTGAGTTCGCGACAGGAGACCGTGGTGTGAAAGGCAGGTAATTTTTTTGGTTAGAGGATTATACACATCTGCTGTTGGTATGATGACACAGATGCAAAAAATGGATGTTGTCTCAAATAATCTCGCGAATACTGATACTACGGGATTTAAAAGTGATACGGCTGTTGTTCGTTCTTTTTCAGAGGAATTGGCGAAAAGACTTGATGACCCTAAGTATAAACTTATTAAATTTAATCGGGGAATTGGAAATATGAGCCTTGGTGTTTTTGTTGATGAGGTTTCCACTGATTTTTCTGACGGTGCTCTTAAAGAGGTTGGCGGTGACCTTAACTGTGCTGTTTCTGGAGATGGTTTTTTCGCTGTGAATGTTATTGATGAAAATGGTCAGACTGTTGAGAGATATACAAGAGACGGCTGTTTTACGCTTGATGTTCAAAATAATCTGAGAACAACGGAAGGAAACTATGTTGTTGGTGAAAATGGAAATATTAATCTTCCGAATGGTATTATTACTATAGATGAGGAAGGTAATATATATTCAAATAATGTTTTTGTTGACAGACTCAGAATGGTTGATTTCAATAATAAAGAATCTCTCAGGAAAGTCGGAGACAATTTATATGAGACTACCGATGAGAGTCAACCTCAGGATTTTAATGGAAGAATTCTTCAGGGATGGCTTGAGGGTTCAAATGTTAATCCTGTACAAGAAATGGTTAAGATGATTTCTTTGGCGCGTAATTATGAGGCTAATCAGAAAATGATTCAAACTCATGATTCTACTTTAGGCCGCGCGGTAAATGATATTGGTAAAAAACAATAATTAAGGGGGTAATTTATTATGATGCGTTCTTTATGGACGGCAGCGTCCGGTATGACGTCTCAGCAGCTTAATGTTGATAATATTTCTAATAACATCGCTAATGTAAATACTACAGGATATAAAAGAGAAAGACTTGAATTTAAGTCTTTGTTATATCAAACTATGGAAAGAGCTACTCTTGATGATAATGGAATGGGAAGACCTGTTAATTTACAGGTTGGTCATGGTGTAAGACCTATTGTAAGTTCAAGAATTTTTACAAATGGAAGTTTTGAGAGAACAGATAATCCTTCTGATTTCTATTTACAGGGCAAAGGTTTCTTTGTTGTTGACAGAGGTGATGGAGATATTGTTTATACAAAAGACGGAAGTTTTAAACTTAGTATTGGCGATGGGGAAACTTCTATTGTTACCTCGGAGGGATACGCTATTTTAGACACGGACGGCGAGCCTATTACTTTGCCTGAAAATCTTTCTATGGACGATGTTAGTGTTGATGAAGAGGGAAATATTACATATATAGATGAGGACGGCGAAGTTCAAGATACGGGTTCAAGATTTGGGGTTGTTCAATTTACCAATGTTCAGGGTCTTGAGGCTGTTGGAAATAACTTTTACAGAGTGACGCCGGCTTCGGGAGAGGCTATTCCGGAAGCGGACGGAGATACCCCGACTGTTAGCCGTATTATTCAAAGTGTTCTTGAAATGTCTAACGTTAATGTGGCTGAAGAAATGGTTAATCTTATTATCGCTCAACGAGCTTATGAGCTCAACTCAAAAGCTATTCAAACTTCTGACGATATGCTTCAGCAAGCAAGTACTCTTAAAAGATAATTGAGAGACAGTTGATTTTTTACGTTATGTGTTTATTTGCGGGGTGATTTTTATATGGATATAAATGGATTGGTAGGTTTATCTAGTCCTTATTTAGCTGGAATTAATAGTTTAAACCCAAGTACTTTAATAAGTCAAAATGTTCAGAGAAAAGTTGACAATAAAGACGCCACTGATGATGAACTTATGACTGCTTGTAAAACTTTTGAGGGATATTTTCTGCAAATGATGTATAAAGCTATGAGAAATACAGTTAGTTCCACAGGCAGTTTTATGCCTCAAAGCAATGCTGAAAAAATGTTTCAGGATATGCTTGATGAGGAAAACAGCAAGAAAGCGGCTGAGAGTGGTAACGGTATTGGATTGGCGCAAATGCTTTATAAACAACTTTCAAGGGGAAACAGAAACATAACAGATATTTCTGGTAAATGAGATTTTATATATTTTTAATAGTTGGAATGAGTTTTTAGATACGCTCTAGTATTAGTGAATTTATTTATTTTATTCAGCATTTGTGTTGATTTTTATATAAAACAGCGCGAATGCTGAAATTATTTTACAGTTTAAAGCTTTAACTGATGATGTTTAACTTATTTTTATGTAATATAAACTGAGGAAGGAAGATGTGTTTATGAGTCTTTTAAATGAGCTTGAAAATTTGGGTGTTGATGTTAATGACGCTTTAAAGAGGTTTATGAATAATTCCTCTTTGTATGAAAGAATGCTTGGGAAACTTGTTACTACTGTAAAAGATATGGAAGTAATGCCTTTTTTGGATTCGGGAGATATTGAAAAAGCTACGGCGAACGCTCATACGTTAAAAGGCGTAATGGGAAATCTCTCTATAACTCCTGTGTATGAGGCGTATAATGAAATAGTTGCTTTGCTTAGAGGGAATAATCCTGATAAAGCTAAGAGTGTACTTGAAGATATTCTTCCGGTTCAGAAGAATATTATTGATTGTATTGAAAAGAATAAATAAAATTTGACTTTATAAGATTTTTACACAAGCAGGGTGAAATGTATGGATAAATATAATATTGATACATCTCAAAATAAGGCTATTTTGATTGTTGATGATATGGAAATCAATAGAGCGCTTTTGGCTGAGGGATTTAAAGACAAGTTTGAAATATTTGAGGCCTCAAATGGTTTGCGGGCTCTTGAGCTGCTTAATGATAATAATAATATTATCGCTGTATTATTGGATTTGTTAATGCCTGTTATGAATGGTATGGATGTATTGTATGAAATGAATAAGAGAGGATTGACATCTCGTATTCCCGTTTTTATAATCACAGCTTCTGATAGTGAGAAAATGCTTATGGACGCTTATGAACTGGGTGCTGTTGATATAATCTCAAAACCTTTTATAATGAATTTTTTAAGATGCAGGATAGGTAATGTTATTGAACTTTACAAACATAGAAATGATTTGGCGAATATTGTTGACGAACAGATTAGGCGTTTGGAGGTAATGAATCAGTCTATAGTTGAGGCTCTTGCTAATATTATTGAGTTTAGAGACTGCGAGTCAGGAGAACATGTTAAGAGAATTGCCGGCTTGACGGAAATATTGATGTCGGCTGTTAGTGATATGTATCCTGAGCACTATTTTCCTAAAACTGAAATTTCTAAAATCGCTACCTCAGCAATTCTTCATGATGTTGGAAAAATTTCTATTCCGGATAGTATACTTAATAAACCGGGAAAGCTAACAGATGAGGAGTTTGAGATTATGAAATCGCATACCGTTAAAGGGTATGAGATTCTTAACAAAATTCCTAATATTATGGATAAGGATATTTATAGATATAGTCATGATATTTGCAGACATCATCATGAACGCTGGGATGGAAGAGGATATCCCGATAAGTTAAAAGGTGATGAGATTTCTATATGGTCTCAGGTTGTCGCTGTCGCTGATGTATATGACGCTTTGATTTCTCCAAGGGTATATAAAAAAGCGTTTGAACACGAAAAGGCCGTTCAGATGATTTTTAATGGTGAATGCGGCGAGTTTAATCCTAAAATTCTTAAAGCTTTTGAGGCTTCTATTGATAAAATTAAATCTAAGGTAATATAGCAAATTAAGATTTTAGGGGTTTGAGTTGATATTTTTGTTATAATTTGAAAAATTCTTATAAAGGGGGTTGATAAGTGTATGAGTCAGCGGAGGAAAATTTTGATAGTTGACGATTCAGAAGTGGACCGCGAAATATTAAAAAATATGCTATCCAAAGATTTTGACATAATTGAGGCTGATAACGGATATTTAGGTCTTGAAATTATTTTGAAAAGAAATGCTCAGATTGACGCTATTTTACTTGATATTTTTATGCCTGTTATTAGTGGTTTTGATATTTTGAAAATTATTAGCAATAATAAAATAGCGAATGTTCCAACTATATTGATTACAGCGGAAGCTACTATGGAAAATGTGAAAAAAGCTTCTCAATATAATGTTGTTGATTTTATAAGCAAACCTTTTAATCCTGAGTTTATTTTAAATAGACTTAAAGAAATTTTTAGTGCTAGTGATAAGGAGAAAAATGGGTTCGGTTATGAACATATAAATTTTGAGATAAATAATTATATTATGAGGCTTATGGGTATTTATAAAACATATTTGCAAAATAAAAATATAGATGATGAAAGCGATGTTCGTCTTTCAGAGCTTATGCAAATTTTGTTGAAAAAATACGCTTATACTGAAAAAAATTCAGAACTTGATGACGTTCGTATTAATTATATAAGCAGAGCGGCTTATTTTCATGATATTGGTAAAATGGCAATCCCTGACGAGTGCTTTAGCAAAAATTTGGAGAAAAGTGATAACAGTATTTATGAAAGTCATACGACTTGTGGAGCGGCTATTGTTGGGCTTAATACTTTGCCGGCGTGTCAATATTTTGTGCAGGTTTGCGGTGATATTTGTATGCATCATCATGAAAGATTTGATGGCAAAGGATTTCCTCACGGAATTAAGGGAAAAGATATTTCTATTTATGTTCAGCTTTGCAGAATTATAATTGATTTTGATAATATGTTTATTAAAAACGGAGATAAAACCCCAAAAGAATTTGATTTTATAATAAACGATTTAAGAGCTGACTCAGGAATTTATGGACCTGAATTGATTAATTTTTTTACAAGTTGTAAAGCGAGTATAATTACTTATTATAGAAAAAAAATGAATAGACAATTAGTATAATGTTTATAGTTATATGTAGAAACACCTATTAATTTTAAATTAATTGGTGTTTCTTTTGGATTGTAAAAAATCTAAGTTTGGTCTGTTAATGTTATGATTTACATATACTTATACCAGTATTTTTATAAATGTGAGGGTATAAGATGAGTTTTTTTGAGGTGTTTCTTATTTCTGTAGGTTTGGCTATGGACGCTTTTGCTGTCTCTGTTTCTAATGGAATCCTTCTTAATAATGTAAGATTTCAAAAGGCTTTTAGATTTGGTTTGTTTTTTGGTATTTTTCAATTTATTATGCCTCTGGGCGGTTGGTTATGCGCTAAAAATTTTAAAGACGCTATTGAGAGTTTTGACCACTGGATTGCTTTTATTCTTCTTGTTTTGATTGGGGGGAAAATGTTTTTTGACTCTTTTAAGAATAACGATTCGGATATTAGAAATGATAAAAATATACTTTCTTTTTATAATATGATAATGTTGTCGGTCGCTACAAGTATTGACGCTTTAGCTGTTGGGGTGAGTTTCGCTTTTTTTAGTGATGGATTGAACATTTTTCAGGCATCGTCTGTTATTGGAGTTACCGCGTTTATCCTTTCTTATTTTGGAGTATTCCTTGGTAAGAGAATTGGAAATGTTATTCACAAAAACGCTGAAAAAGTTGGCGGACTTATCCTTATTGGAATTGGTGTTAAAATTCTTATTGAGCATTTATTTTAGGTTAAAATTGAGGGGTGTGTTTAAATTTGGAGGATTTTATAAAACTATGGACCTTGTCTGTATTCACAAATATTTTGAGGAAGGTTTGACCGAGAATTTTTGGTCTAAATCTATTATTTTGCTGATAAGAGAACATTTATTCTTGACAAAATGGGAGGTTGTAATGTAATCTATTAAAAGAATTATTTTTTGGAGGTGTATTTTTTGGAGGATAAGGATAAAATGTCTTATGATAATGAAAGTATTACATCCCTTAAGGGAGCTGACAGAGTTAGACTTAGACCTTCTGTTATTTTTGGCTCGGACGGTCTTGAGGGTTGTCAGCACTCTGTTTTTGAGATACTTTCGAATTCCATTGATGAGGCGAGAGAGGGTTTTGGAAGTAAAATTGAAGTTATAAGACATAAAGATTTCTCTATTACAATTAAAGACTATGGCAGGGGGATTCCTGTTGATTATAACCAAAAAGAGGAAAGATATAACTGGGAACTGCTTTTTTGTGAATTATATGCCGGAGGTAAGTATCTGAATAATTCTGGTGAGAATTATGAGTTTAGTCTTGGACTTAATGGTCTTGGTCTTTGCTCAACTCAGTATAGTTCTGAGTTTATGAAAGTCTTGGTTGTTCGTGATGGATATAAATATATTATTAATTTTGAGAAAGGTGAAAACATCGGTGGTTTTAAAAAAGAAAAAATTAACTCTAAAGAAACCGGCACTTGTATTTATTGGAAACCCGACAGAGATGTTTTTACGGATATTAATATACCTCTTTTTTATTATCAGGATGTTTTAAAAAGACAGTCTATTGTCAACAAAGGTTTGACTTTTGAGCTCTTTGATGAGGAAAGCGGTGAACGCTTTACATATTGTTATGAAAACGGTATTAAAGACTATATTAGCGAGATTGTTGGAAATGAAGCTCTTACGGAAATTCAATATTATGAAAATGAGACAATGGGACGCGACAGAGAGGACAAGCCAGAATATAAATTAAAATTTGAGGTTGCTTTTTGTTTTGATAATGAAAAAAATATTGTTGAGTATTATCATAACTCCAGTTATCTTGAGTATGGCGGCTCACCTGATAAGGCTGTTAAATCCGCTTTTGTTTACGCTATTGACAGTTATTTGAAAAATAATGATGTGTATAAAAAGGATGAGAAAAAAATCGTTTATTCTGATATTGAAGATAGTCTTGTTCTTATTATTAACTCTTTTTCAACAATTACAAGTTATGAAAATCAAACTAAAAAGTCTATTACAAATAAATTTATTCAAGAGGCTATTACTGATTTTTTGAAGAAACAACTTGAGATATATTTTATTGAAAATAAGGGCGAGGCCGATAAAATCGCCAATCAAGTTATTGTTAATAAGAGAAGCAGGGAAACGGCTGAGAAAACAAGAATTAATATTAAGAAAAAACTTAACGGTAATTTGGATATGAATAATCGTGTTGAGAAATTTGTTAATTGCAGAACCAAAGATGTTACAAAAAGAGAACTTTATATTGTTGAGGGTGATTCCGCTCTCGGTTCCTGTATGCTTGGCAGAGACGCCGAATTTCAGGGGATTATGCCTATTAGAGGCAAAATATTGAATTGTCTTAAGGCTAATTATGATAAAATATTTAAAAGTGATATTATTATAGATTTGCTTAGAGTAATTGGCTGCGGTGTTGAGATAAAATCAAAACATAATAAGGATTTGAATTCTTTTGATATTGAACAGCTTAAATGGAGTAAAATAATCATTTGCACTGACGCCGATGTTGATGGATTTCAAATCAGAGCTTTGCTTTTGACAATGATTTATTGTCTTGCTCCGACTTTGATAAATGAGAAAAAAGTGTTTATCGCCGAATCGCCTCTTTATGAGATAAACAGCGGAAAGAAAACGTATTTCGCTTATTCTGAAAAGGAAAAAACGGATATTCTTAAAAAATTAAAGGGAAGTTATAGTATTCAGCGTTCTAAGGGGCTTGGAGAAAATGAACCGGAAATGATGTGGCAGACTACTATGAATCCTGAGACAAGAAAACTTATTCTTGTTTTGCCTGATGATGTAAAAAAGACTCAGTTTATTTTTGATTTGCTGCTTGGTGATAATCTTCAGGGGAGAAAGGACTTTATTGAGAAATTTGGTTATAAATATATTGATTTAAGTGAAATGAGTTAGGAGAGTTTTTATGAGTGATGAGATAAATATTATTGAGCAAAATATAACGGATACTCTTGAGCTAAACTATATGCCGTATACAATGAGCGTTATTGTGTCGAGAGCAATTCCTGAAATTGATGGCTTTAAACCGGCTCACAGAAAACTTCTTTATACTATGTATAAAATGGGTCTTCTTAACTCGGCAAGAACTAAATCAACAAATGTTGTTGGTCAGACCATGAAACTTAACCCACATGGAGACAGTGCTATTTATGAGACCCTTGTGAGACTTACAAAGGGAAATGACGCTCTTCTTCACCCTTTTATTGACTCAAAAGGGAATTTTGGAAAACAGTATTCACGTGATATGGCTTACGCGGCATCAAGATATACGGAAGTTAAACTTGACGCTATTTGTAATGAGATTTTTAAAAACATAGATAAAAATACTGTTGATTTTATTGATAATTATGATGGCTCTTTGAAAGAACCTGTTTTGTTTCCGACAACGTTTCCCAATATACTTGTTACGGCAAATCTTGGAATCGCTGTTGGTATGGCAAGTTCTCTTTGCAGTTTTAATTTAAAAGAGGTTTGTTCCGCAGCGGCGGCTTTTATAAAAAATGAGGATATTGACATTAAAAAATATTTGAAGGCACCTGATTTTTCTACGGGCGGAGAACTTATTTATGATGAGAATGAGCTTAAAAAGATTTATAACACAGGAAGAGGAAGCTTTAAAGTAAGGGCGAAATACAGATATGACAAAAAAAATAGTCTTATTGAGATTTATGAGATACCTTATACTACTAATATTGAGGCTATAATTGATAAAATAATAAGTCTCGTTAAGATGAATAAACTTAAGGAAGTCAATGATGTTAGAAATGAAACGGACTTGAACGGACTTAGAATTACGGTTGATATTAAAAAAGCCGCTGACCCTGATATGCTTATGCACAAATTGTTTAATATGACTCCTCTGTGTGATAGTTTTAGCTGTAACTTTAATATACTTATCGATGGAACTCCAAAAGTGCTTGGAATTAAACAAATTTTGAGAGAATGGCTTAGATTCAGAGTTGGCTGTATGAAAAGACAGATTATTTTTGATTTGGAAAAGAAAAATGAAAAATATCATCTCTTATCAGGTTTGGCTAAAATTCTTCTTGATATTGACAAGGCTATTAAAATAATTCGAGATACTGAAGAGGATAAGATGGTTATTCCAAATCTTATGAAAGGATTTGACATCGACCAAGTTCAGGCTGAGTTTATCGCTGAGATAAAACTTAGAAATCTTAACAAAGAACATATTCTTAAAAGAATAGACGAGAGAAAAGCTCTTTCGGATGAGATTAAAAAACTTTCGGAAATTAAAGAAAGTGATGAACTTATTAAAAATATTATTTCTGATGAACTTAAGGAAATATCAAGAAAATATGGTAAACCAAGAAAAACCGATATTATTTATAAAGATGATATTAAGGAGTTTTCTTTGGAGAGTTTTATTCAAGATTATCAAGTTAAATTGTTTCTTACGAAACATAATTATTTTAAAAAGATAACAGTGGCTTCTTTAAGGTCGGCCTCTGAACAGAAACTTAAAGAGGATGACGAGATAATTATGGAGATTGACGCTTCTAATAAAATGGATTTGCTTTTGTTTTCTGACAGATTTAATGTTTATAAAACTAAAATATATGATTTATCGGAATGCAAGGCGAGCAGTCTGGGGGATTATTTGGCGAATATACTGGATTTGGAGGATGACGAGAATATTTTATATATTGTCGCTACCTCAGACTATTCGGGGTATATGCTTTTTGCCTTTGAGAATGGAAAAGTCTCAAAGGTTGAAATGTCAAGCTATTCTACTAAGGTTAACAGGAAAAAATTGATTAACGCTTATTCTGATAAGTATTCTCTTGTGTCTATGTGTTATATTAATGAGGATTGTGATTTTATCGCTGTTAGGGATAATAATAAGGCTATGCTTTTTAATTCGGCGTTAATATCACCAAAGGCCGCTAAAAATACCCAGGGAGTTCAAGTTTATACTTTAAGAAAAAACAGTGTTATGTCAAATTTTATTAAATCAGATTCTTTTCAATCTGTTGATTTGAATTATTATAGGGTTGATAAAATTCCGTCAGCGGGTCATTTTATAGTTGAGGATGATTTGACAAATAATTTTTGATTTGTTAATATATTTGTGGAAATAAAATTTTTAATTGATTTTGAGTATTTTTGATAAGTGAAGAATGTGAATGCTCTTTTAAATTTGGAGGATAAAATGATTAGTGCTAACAATGTGACTTTAAGGCTTGGAAAAAGAGCTTTGTTTGAAGACGTTAACATAAAATTCACTCAAGGCAATTGTTATGGGCTTATTGGCGCTAACGGCGCCGGAAAATCGACTTTTCTTAAAATTTTGGCCGGTGAGATTGAGCCGACAAAAGGAGAGATTGCTTTATCTGTTGGTGAGAGAATTTCTTTTCTTAAGCAAGACCATTTTCAATATGATGAGTATAGTGTTATGGATACTGTCATTATGGGAAACTCTCGTTTATATGAGATTATGAAGCTTAAAGAGGAAATTTACGCCAAAGAAGATTTTACTGAGGAAGATGGAATCAAAGCCAGTGAGCTTGAGGAGGAGTTTGCCTCTATGAATGGCTGGGACGCTGAGGTTGACGCCGCTACTTTACTTAATGGTTTGGGAATTGAGACTGAGCTTCACCTTAAACTTATGAAAGAACTTACAGGACCTGAAAAAGTTAAGGTTCTTCTTGCTCAGGCGCTTTTTGGAAATCCGGATGTTCTGCTTCTTGACGAGCCTACAAATCATTTGGACTTGGCGGCTGTAAATTGGCTTGAGGAATTTTTGATTAATTTTGAGAACATAATAATTGTTGTGTCTCACGACAGGTATTTTTTAAATAAAATTTGCACTCAAATTGCGGATATTGATTATTCCAAAATTCAGCTTTATGCCGGAAATTATGATTTTTGGTATGAGTCCAGTCAGCTTATTATTAGACAAATGAAAGAATCTAACAGAAAAAAAGAAGAAAAAATTAAAGAACTTCAAGAGTTTATTCAACGATTCAGCGCAAACGCGTCAAAATCAAAACAGGCGACTTCAAGAAAAAGAGCTCTTGAGAAAATTGAGCTTGATGAGATTAGACCCTCAAGCAGAAAATATCCGTATATTGATTTTAAGCCGGACAGAGATATTGGAAATGAAGTTTTGACTGTTGAAAATTTGTCGAAATCTATTGATGGTGTTAAAGTTATTGATAATATTTCTTTTATCGTTAATAATGGTGATAAAATCGCTTTTGTCGGCTCGGACGAGCTTGCTAAGACTACATTATTTAAAATATTGGTTGGTGAAATTGAGCCTGATTCCGGCAGTTTTAAATGGGGTGTCACTACTTCTAATTCTTATTTTCCAAAGGATAATACTTTGGAGTTTGACAATGAGTATAATGTTGTTGACTGGCTTACTCAATATTCGGAGGAAAAGGATATAACCTATGTCAGAGGATTTCTTGGCAGAATGTTGTTTTCCGGTGATGAGGCGCTTAAAAAGGTTAAGGTTCTTTCGGGCGGGGAAAAAGTTAGATGTCTTTTATCTAAGCTTATGATTTCCGGCGCTAATGTTCTTATTATGGATGAACCTACAAATCATCTTGATATGGAGGCTATTACGGCTCTTAATAACGGAATGATTAAATTTGGCGGAGTTATTTTATTTTCCTCTCAGGACCATCAAATTGTTCAGACAACAGCGAACAGAATTATGGAATTTACTCAAAATGGTCTTATAGATAAACAGACTACTTATGACGAGTATCTTATAAATGATGAAAACGCTA
The DNA here is from genome assembly GCA_949738935.1 of uncultured Eubacteriales bacterium. GTDB lineage: Bacteria > Bacillota > Clostridia > Lachnospirales > CAG-274 > MGBC114079. The sequence goes on from CATJCJ010000329.1 coordinate 37,758, forward strand.
AAAAACGACAAGTTTATTCTGTATGATTTTAATATTTAGGATAATATTGATAAAATTAGATTTGTTTTATCTAATTTGTCGGTATTTCCTTAAAAAATTTTAATATTGATTTAAATTTACTCTTTATTTTTGGTAGATTTGTGGTATAATAATTTTATCAATAATATTTTATTTGTATAATGATATAAATTATTAATGTTTTTTTATATAAAATATTTTTAGCGTGAATTTTTTAAATTCGCTGCTTTTATCAATATATTTTGTGGTTTGAGGCACATAAACAAATAAGAGTTATTGTTTAATATATTTTTTGTAAAATATTGGAAGGAGTGTTTTTATGGAAAGACAAAAAATACTTATTGTTGATGACAGTGAATTTAATCGAAAATTGCTGGTGGGCGTTTTACAGGATGAATATGATACTATTGAGGCGGCAAATGGACGAGAGGCTTTGGAAATTATAAATAAAAATACAGCTATGATTTCTCTTGTTCTCCTTGATATATTGATGCCGGAAATGACAGGACTTGAACTTTTGAAAACTCTTAATGATACCGGGATATCTTCTTTAATACCTGTAATTCTTATTACCGCGGCTGATTCTGAGGAGGAATATGGTCTTAATCTTGGAGCTGTTGATTTTATCACAAAACCTTTTGACCCCAATATAGTAAGAACTCGCGTTGAAAATCATATGAAAATTAAAAGTACGAAAGATATGCTTGAGGAACTTGTTTCTTTTAATATGGACAGGAGTGAATATGTTTGGGAAGCAACTATTGAAATGCTCGCTAATGTTATTGAGTTTAGAAGCTTTGAGAATTTTAAAAATTATGATAAAATTAAAAAAATTACAAATATTCTTATTAATAAGCTTTTGGAAATGAATGTATACTCTGACGAAATTAACGATATTGGTGTTAATTTTATTTTGACGGCAGCTCCTCTTTGCGATATTGGCAAAATTTTTATTCCTGAGTATATTTTGTTTAAAAACGGTGAATTGACCCCAAGTGAGTTTGAGATTGTAAAAAAACATACAATAAATGGCAAGAAACTTATTACTAATTGTCTTAGGGCTGTTTCTGAAAAATATGTTAAGTGTTGTGAGGATGTGTGTCTTAATCATCATGAACGTTGGGACGGAACAGGATATCCTAACGGATTATCGGGAAATGAGATTCCTGTTGCTGCCAGAATAGTTGCTCTTACGGATGTATTTGACGCTCTTGTTACAGGTAGACCTTATAGAAAGGCTTTCAGAAAAGCGGAAGCGGTTAAGATTATTGGGGAAAGCTCTGGTAAGGATTTTGACCCGTCTATTGTTAGTGCTTTTATTCATGTCGCTGATGAAATTTGTAAGGTGTATCAATAATAATTTTATACATAAAATAAATATTGGGAAATTGAAATTTGATTGTACTATTTCAAAATTTTTTTCAAACGGATTTTGGATATATTAAATTTTTAATTTTTTATATTAAAATGGTTTGATAGTTTTTTAGGAAAATTAAATGGAGGTTTATTTTATGAAAAAGAAAATAAGTATTGATGGTATGTCGTGTTCTCATTGTGTATCTCATGTTGAAAACGCTTTAAAGCAATTAGAGGGGGTTTCTAAAGTTTCAGTAAGTCTTGATGAGAAATGCGCTGTTGTTAAAATGAAAGATGAGATTCCTGATAATATATTAACAGATGCTGTTAAAGATGCTGGATATGAAGTTGTTGGTATTGAGATTAAAAAATCTTTGTTCTGATTTTATAAAAACTGATTAACGCAAAACATATGTTTTGCGTTAATCAGTTTTTAATTTAGAGTGTATCTGAAAAGTTTTTGTGTATTTTTAATGTTTTTTTTATTATTAATTATTGTTTTGTTATGTATTATATGGTATAATATGTATAATAAATGTTTATTGTCAAAATATGGTCAGTTAATTTCAATTTGTTTTACTTTATAAGGATTATCAGTTAACTAATATTTTTGACGTTTATATGTTGTAACTGAAAAACGTATTAATTTATTATTTAATTGTAATTCTTTAAAAATATAAAATAATTTTATTTGGAGGTTTTTGATTATGGATAAAAAATTTGTTTATATGTTTTCCGAGGGCGATGGCTCTATGCGTGATATCCTTGGCGGAAAAGGCGCTAATCTCGCTGAAATGACAAAAATTGGCCTTCCTGTTCCTCAGGGATTTATTGTTTCAAGTGAGGCTTGCTCAGAATACAATAATTCCGGAAAAGTGCTGCCGGATAACATAAAGAAACAAATTGAGACGGCTCTTGAAGAATTGCAGAAAATTTCCGGTAAAGTTCTTGGTGATGTGGAAAATCCTCTTTTGGTTTCGGTTCGTTCGGGAGCTAGAGTTTCCATGCCGGGTATGATGGATACTGTATTGAATTTGGGTCTTAATGACGATACTGTTAAGGCTTTGGCGGAAGCTACAAATAATGAGAGATTTGCCTATGATTCATACAGAAGATTTATTATGATGTTTTCAGATGTTGTAATTGGAGTTTCAAAGAAAAAGTTTGAGGAGTGTCTTGATGAGTATAAAGAGAATAAGGGTGTGAAAGATGATACTCAGCTTGACGCGGAGGACTGGAAGAAAATTTCGGAGATATTTAAAGATATTTATAAAAAAGACCAAGGAAAAGATTTTCCTTCCGATGTTAGAGAACAGCTTTTTGAGGCTGTTTGCGCCGTTTTCCGTTCTTGGGATAATCCAAGAGCTAATTATTACAGAAAGGAAAGAGATATTCCTTATGAGTGGGGTACCGCTGTAAGTGTTCAAAGTATGGTATTCGGAAATATGGGTGAGACATCCGGAACAGGCGTTGTCTTCTCAAGAAATCCAGCAAACGGCGAAAAAGAGATTTATGGTGAGTATATGCTTAACGCTCAAGGTGAGGATGTTGTTGCCGGAGTTAGGACGCCTAAGCCTTTTAGCGAGCTTAAAAACGATATGCCTGAAATATATAATCAATTTGTTGAAATCGCTGATAAGCTTGAAAAACATTATAAAGATATGCAGGATATGGAAATTACCATTGAAAAGGGTAAATTGTATTTTCTTCAGACGAGAAACGCTAAAAGAACAGCTCACGCCGCTTTGAAAATCGCTATAGAGATGGTTAATGAGAAATTGATTACTAAAGAAGAGGCTCTTTTAAAGGTTGAGGCTTCTCAGCTTGACCAGCTTCTTCATCCTATGTTTGATTCAGCCGCTCTTAAAAACGCTGCTGTTATTGGAAACGCTCTTCCGGCTTCTCCGGGCGCCGCTGCGGGTATGGCATGTTTTACCGCTGAAGACGCTAAGAAATTTTCTGAAAAAGGCGAGAGAGTTGTTTTGGTTCGTCTTGAGACGTCTCCAGAGGATATTGAAGGTATGGCTGTTTCTCAGGGTATCTTAACTGTTAGAGGCGGTATGACTTCTCATGCGGCTGTTGTCGCCAGAGGTATGGGACGCTGTTGTGTTTCCGGCTGTGAGGCTATTAAAATAAATGAGAAAGAAAAATACTTTGAGCTTGGGGGAAGAACCTTTAAAGAGGGAGATTATATTTCTATTGATGGTTCAACAGGTAATATTTATGGTGAGGATATTAAAACGGTGTCACCAGAAATTTCAGGCGATTTTGGAGTGTTCATGGGCTGGGCTGATGAAATCAGAAAACTTCAAATCAGGACAAACGCTGATACTCCTAAGGACGCTAAAGTGGCTGTTGATTTTGGTGCCGAGGGTATCGGTCTTATTCGTACAGAGCATATGTTCTTTGATGAAAATAGAATCCCTAAAATGAGAACTATGATTTTGAGCGATAGTGAGGAAGAAAGAATTAAAGCTCTTGATGAGCTTTTGCCTTTCCAAAAAAGTGATTTTGAGGCTATTTATGAGGTTATGGAAGACAGACCTGTTACTATCCGCCTGCTTGACCCTCCTTTGCACGAGTTTTTGCCTAAAACTGATGAGGAGTTTGAGAATGTGGCTAAACTTTTAAATAAATCAGTTGAGGAACTTAAAATTAAAGCCAATAACTTGCACGAGATTAATCCTATGATGGGTCACAGAGGCTGCCGTCTTGCCGTTTCTTATCCAGAAATCGCCAAGATGCAGACAAGAGCTATTATTGAGGCCGCTATTAATGTTAAGAAAACAAAAGGGTTTGACATTAAAGCTGAAATAATGATTCCCCTTATTTGTGAGATAAAAGAGCTTAAATATGTTAAAAACATTGTTGTTTCTTTAGCTAATGATATTATTGAGAAATCAGATGTTAAAATTGAGTATTCTGTCGGAACTATGATTGAGATTCCGAGAGCGGCTTTGCTCGCTGATGAAATCGCTTCTGAGGCTGAATTTTTCTCATTTGGTACAAATGACCTTACTCAGATGACTTATGGTCTTTCAAGAGATGATGCGGGAAAAATTTTGAATGATTATATTGAAAAGCATATTTTTGAAAGCGACCCTACAGCAAGGCTTGATAAAAATGGTGTTGGTATTCTTATTAAAATGGCCGCTGAAAAAGGCAGGTCGGTTAGACCTAATATTAAGCTTGGTATTTGTGGTGAACATGGCGGAGACCCATCAAGCATCGCCTTTTGTCATGATGTTGGACTTACTTATGTTTCTTGTTCTCCTTATCGTGTTCCTATTGCCAGACTTGCCGCGGCTCAAGCTCAAATTAATAATCCGAGAGATAAAAACTTATATAAGATTTTTTAATAAAATGTTGATTAATTAAGCGTTATTGAAAACTTATTCTAAATATAAAGGCAATATCGACAAAGTAACCAAAAAATATCAGTTAAAATCTGCTTTATTTAGTTTGTCGATATTGTCTTAATTTTTATTGAAAAATTAATGGATATGGTGTAAAATGTTCTTATAGCAATTATAGCAATCTCCGACGCCTCGCGAAAATAATTTTTAGCTTGTCTACTTTTGTTCATTTTTAAATTGAATTGCTGTAATTGAGCTGTTGTTTTATCCTGTGTCATTAATTTTAAAAAGTTTACTGTATTTTTGTCATAGAAAACTTTTAATTTTTTAATTGATGATATTGATTATTTTTGGGATTTAAAATTTTATTACTGGAGGGGTTATTGGAAATAAATTGATTAATACACTATATATTGTGTGTTTTTGATTATTATACACAGAAAAGAGGGCTTAATATGGAAAATCAAAATTTAAAATTAACCGACGTAATAGATATTAATTATCTTCAGTCTCTTCAAGATGCTTTTTCTGACGCTACAGGTATGGCTTCTATTTCAATTGACTTAAATGGTAATGTTACAAGACCAAGTAATTTTCATGAGTTTTGTATGGATCTTACGAGAAATTGCTCTGAGGGACTTAGAAGATGCCTTGACTGTGATAAGCATGGAGGCGAGGAATCGCAGGCTACGGGACGTCCGGCGGTTTATTCGTGTCATGCCGGTCTTACTGATTTTGCTGTTCCTATTGTTGTTGATGGACAGCATATTGGGAGTATTATTGGAGGCCAGGTTCTTACTCGTGAGCCTGATGAGGAATATTTTAAAAGGGTAGCTATTGAGCTTGGAATTAATCCTGATGAATATGTTGAGGCAGTTAAGAAAATTCCTGTTTTGTCGGAAAAGCAGGTAAGAAGCGCCGCTAATCTTTTATGGCTTATCGCTAACAGAGTTTGTGAACAAGCCAATAGCAATTTCAGACTTGAGGAAAGCAATAAAATTATTGAGGCAAATATTAAATCTATTAAGGAAACTTTAAATAATTTTTATGATGACTCAAAGCTTTTGAATGAGAGTCAAAATGAACTTATTTCTGAAATTGATAAAATTACCAAGCTTCTTAAGGAAATTAATAATGTTGCTAAGTTGGTTTCTTCTCTCGCTGATGAAACTCAAATGATTAGTTTTAACGCTTCTATTGAGGCTGCCCGCGCGGGAGAACAAGGTAAGAGCTTTACTATTATTGCCGGAGAAATAAGAAATTTATCTGAACAGTCGAAAGAAACTGTCGCCAATATACAAAATTTTACGGCTAATATTGGAAGTTCTGTTCATAAAACAAGTTTGTGCAGTAAAAATTGTATAGCTTCTATTGGTAAAGAAATAGATGGTCTTAAAGAGATTGAGACGGGTATTGATAAAATTAAGGATTGTCTTATGAAAAAGTAATTTTTATTATGGGGTATTTTATATGGGAAATTTAGAGAGAAAAAATTTATGGGTTTTTATTCTTATTATGGCGGCCGGACTTGTTGTTGGCGGTTTTATCGGCACGATTTTTGATAATATTCCTTACTGCTCTTGGCTTAATTATGGAAAAACCTTTGGTTTTGATAATCCCGTTATTTTGAACCTTGATATAATTGTATTATCTTTTTCGTTTTCTTTGAAGTTTACTATATCGGGTATTATTGGAATGATTATTGCTATTGTTGTTTATAAAAAATTATAAAGGAGTTTTTTTTAAATGTCTAAATTTATTTTAGCTTCATCTTCCCCGAGAAGACGTGATATTTTAAATCAGATTGGTATTGAATTTGAAGTTATTGAAAGTAATGCGGACGAAGAAATCTTGGATAAACGCAGTCCTGAAGAATATGTGAAAATTTTAGCTGAGAGAAAAGCAAAATCTGTTTTTGACAGTATTTCTGAAGATGATGTTGTTGTTATTGGAGCTGATACGGTTGTTGTTTATAACAATGATATTATTGGAAAACCTCAAGATAAAAAGGATGCTTTTAAAACTTTGAGAATGTTACAGGGGAATAAACATACAGTTTATACAGCTATAAGCGTTTTCTATAAGCAGCCTGATAATGATGTTATTTTTGAGACGGATTTTGATAAAACTGATGTGTATTTGTCTTCTTTATGTGATAGTGAAATATTGAGTTACATAGAGTCAGGCGAGCCTATGGACAAGGCTGGGGCTTATGCCATTCAAGAAAAAGGCGCTGTGTTTATTGATAAAATTGATGGAGATTTTTATACAGTTGTTGGCTTATCTCCTTCCTTTTTATATAAGATATTTAACCGTATTGGGGTTAAGGTTTGTTTTTAGAGTCTGTCTGAAAATAAAATATTTATATAGTTTAGTGTGTCGATAAAGTCGACAACGCTGTCGTTGAAAACAGGTTTTCGATGAGTTTAAACAGAAGAACAAGGCGCCGTTTTTTCGTACAAGGCTTTAAAAAGCCCTTAAAACGGCGCTTTTCTTTTCCTCAAATGAGCAAAGAGCAAAGCACGTTTTGAGGATTTAAAGTCTGCGATGCTTTTTGAAAATTGAAGTTTTTTCAAAAAATTTAACTTTTTCGGTCACCTGAGCGTGTCAACAAAGCCGACACGCTTTTGTCAGGTTGTTTTATAGAAATAAATTTATTCTAACAATTTTTTCGCGTCTACATATGCTGCGATTCCGGCTACTACTTTTTTCGCTTCTTTCATCGCGAGAACTACAGTCGCAGGTTGGTGAACAACATCTCCTCCCGCAAATACACCTTTTAATGTTGTCATACCGTATGGACGTTCTTTTGTTATAACATATCCGGCTTCGTTTACTTCTATTCCCTGTGTTGTTGATATAATTCTTCTTGCCGGCTTTGAACCTATCGCCAATAATATTTTATTTCCGGGAATTATTATCTCACTGCCATGGCTGTTTGCTTTTAGACCTACAATTTTTCCGTCTTTGCCTATATATTCAAGCGGAGTGGTTTCCCACATAAATTTTACACCATCGTTTACAGCTCCCTCATATTCTATTTGTGAGGCTGTTATTGTATCAGGTGTGCTTCTGTATAAAACCGTTACATTTTTCGCTCCCATTCTTAACGCTGTTCTTGAGGCGTCCATCGCGACATTTCCGGCCCCAATTATAAGCACGTTATCTCCATCCTTTATTGAGACTTCTTTTCTGTTTATTTTTCCGTCATTGTACATTGAAACCATTCTTAAAAAATAGTTTGATTGGACTATACCGTCAAATTCTTTTCCGGGGATATTGAGTTCTTTTGCCAAAGCTGTTCCTGTGCCTATAAATATCGCGTCGAAGCCCCTCTCAAAGATTTGGTCTATTGTGATATCTTCTCCAACAATACAGTTAGTTATAAAATGAACACCAAGCTCCTCAATTCGTTTTGTTTCACGGCGTACGACATTTTTTGGAAGTCTGAATTTTGGGATTCCATAAAGAAGAATTCCTCCGGGTTCGTTTTCGGTTTCATATACTACAACGCTAAAGCCTTGGAGGGCTAAATCGCCGGCGACCGTTAGTCCGGCAGGGCCTGAGCCTATTACGGCGACTTTTCCTCTTGTCTTTGGCGGAATTTTTTCTCTTGTTAAATTCATATCGGCGTCAAAGTCGGCTATAAATTGCTCTAGTTTTCCTATTTTTATTGGGGCGTTTTTTTTGTTTAATATGCAGTGCCCCTCGCATTGCTTCTCATGAGGGCATACACGACCGCATACGGCCGGAAGATTTGTTTTTTTTGCTAAAATTTCGCGGGCTTCTCCAAGATTTCCTTTTGAGAGCTGATGTATAAAATCCGGTATATCATTTTCTATTGGGCATCCTGTTTTACACGTTGGTTTTTTACAATTTAAACACCTTTTTGATTCGGTTATTGCTTCGAGCATTGTTAATGGGGTGCTGTCAACTTCCTGCTCATTATTATTTTGTGTTTCAATCTGTGAATCCATTTTACTACCTCCTTAAAATTATTTTCAAGCTGTTAAATCAGAGTTATTTATTAAATCTAATAGACCTGTTTAGTAACCTCCATAATAAAGCTTGACAAATCTTTTTCCTCCTGTCTTTGCCTGATTTTTTTGAAATACCGCTTCGAGTATTCCTGCAAAAATCAGGCTTCGGCTGACAAAAAAATCTTTTGTCAATCGTTATCATTTAGGTTACTAAATAGGTCTAATTTTCAATTATTGTTTTTAAAGTGTTTAAAAGCATTTCATTTTGGTTTGGAAGAAGAATACAAAACCTTAAATAATTATTTCCTAAAAATGGAAAGTCTGATGCGTCTCTTATGACTATTTTTTGTGAAATTAATTTTTTGAAAATATCATCAGAGGTTGTATTATTGTTTAAAAGTTTTATTAATACAAAATTTGATTCTGTTTCAAAGGCTTTTATATTCTTCCATTTTTTTAGCTCTGATATTATTTTTTTTCTTTCTTCCGAGATAAGTTTTTTTGTTTTTGTGATGTAGTCGATATCTTTAAACATTTTTTCTCCGGCGATAGCGGCAAAGATATTTACAGACCAAGGGTCTTTTTGTGAGTTTATTTTGTTTATTAATTTATTGTTGGAACAAAGTCCATAGCCGAGACGCAAGCCGGGGGCGGAAAAAAATTTTGCCGTTCCTCTTATTATAAATAAATTCTTATACGAGGAAACCAAAGAAACCGCTGAAATTTTTTTGTTCGGGTCTGTAAACTCTATGTAAGTCTCATCTATCATAACATATATTTTTTTGTTAAGACAGTGTTTTAAAAGAGTTTCCAGCTGTAATATATCCATAGCGGTTCCTGTTGGATTATTTGGATTGCATAAAATAATCATATCTGTGTTTTTAGGGACAGATGAGATAAGTTCATCTACGTTAAGGATAAAGTTGTTATCTTCTTTTAAAGGATATAGAATAGTGTTGCCTTTGTTTAGTTTTATCTCTCTTTCATACTCAGAGTAGGATGGTGATATTATTAACGCTTGTTTTGGAGAGATTGTTTTTATGAACAGGCTTATTAATTCTGTCGCTCCATTTCCCGGGATTATATTTTCTATATCTACATTTGTGTATGATGATATGCTTTTCCTTAAAGAAATGTAGTCTGTATCGGGATAACCACTTATACAATTTATATTCTCAATTATCGCTTCTTTTATACTGTCGGGAATTCCAAGAGGATTTACATTTCCGCTGAAGTTTATAAGTTCTTTTTTTGGAATGTTATATTTTCTTCCGATTAAGTCTAGGTCTCCGCCATGTTGGTTTGTTTCTGTCATTTTATTTTTCGCTTCCTTTTTTAATTTGATTTTGGTGGTTTTGCTCCAAAATATTGATAGTAGTCGATTTTTACGTTTCCATTAAATAATTTTCTCTTTTTATCGGCTTTTTTACCATATAGTTTCTCAAAATTCTCATGAGATGTTATTGTGTAAAATGACCACGTTTTATTTTTTCTGAATATTTTTCCCATATCTTTATATAAGTTTTCAACATCTTTTAACTCGCCCATTCTCTCTGCGTAAGGAGGGTTGCATATGCAAACTCCATAATCATTTTTTAAAGATATTTCTTTTAATGCCTTTGTCTCAAAGAGTATACAATCGTCAACACCGGCATTTACGGCATTATGTTTTGCTATTTCTATCGCTTTTGGGTCTATGTCGGAGGCATATATCTCAGGTTTAAAGTTTATATCAATTTCACTGTACGCTTTGATTTTCGCATCTTTCCACACCTCTTTTGGAATATTTCCCCAGTTTTCAGAAATAAATCTCCGAGATATTCCGGGGGCTATGTTTTTGGCAATCATTGCCGCCTCTATGGGAATTGTTCCTGAGCCACAGGTTGGGTCCAGAAAAACTCTGTCCTTTTTCCAAAAACTTAACTCTATTAGAGCCGAGGCAAGGGTTTCTTTTAGTGGTGCTATTACCGCTGACGAACGATAGCCTCTTTTGTGGAGAGCGTCACCAGTTGTATCTATTGTTAGTGTTGCCTCGTTTTTTAAAATTGATACCTGAATTTTATATTTAGCTCCTGTTTTTTCAAACCAGTTTATTTTATATTTTTTCTTTAAATTTTCAATAATGGCTTTTTCGACTATAGATTGACAGTCGGGAACACTATATAATTGAGATTTTATTGATTTGCCTGTTACTATGAAATTTCCGTCTTTTGGTATCCAATCCTGCCAGTTTAAAGCTTTTGTTTTTTCAAAAAGTTCATCAAATGAAAAGGCTTTGAACTGACCGATTATCAATAAAACTCTATCGGAACTTCGAAGATTTATATTTGCTTTTGGTATTGTGGTTTCATCTCCGTCGAAATAAACAGCGCCATCGTATACTGTTATATTTTCAAATCCCAACCTTTGAACCTCTCTCTTTACTGTTGCCTCAAGTCCAAAAGTGGTTGTCGCTATAAATTTTAAATGTGACATATTATAATACCTCTTTTTATTTTTTTAATGAAAAAAGAAAAGAATTTTTATTTTCTTTATTATATCATATTTTTCAAAACTTAGTCTATTAAAAAATTATTGTTTTTATATTAGACCTGTTTAGACAGTCTCTTAAATGAATTGCTATAAAAAAGGTTCTGAAAAGTAATTTTTAATATTATATTGAAATTTTGATAAAAAGTTTGTATACTTTTAAGTGTGTGGAAAAATCTATGAGGAAAAATAATTTTGTTTGTTTATGGGGATTGATTATGTATAAATTATTGAAAACAGAAGGACGAGCGAAAAGGGGCGAATTTATAACGCCTCATGGAGTTATACAAACTCCTGTTTTTATGAATGTTGGTACGGCCGGGGCTATTAAAGGTGCTGTCTCAAGTTTTGACCTTAAAGATGTTAAGTGTCAGGTTGAACTCTCAAATACATATCATTTGCATTTGAGACCTGGAGATAAAATTGTCAGAAAACTTGGGGGACTTCATAAGTTTATGGTTTGGGACAAACCTATTTTGACGGATTCAGGAGGATTTCAGGTTTTTTCTCTTACGTCTCTAAGAAAAATTAAGGAAGAGGGGGTTTATTTTTCTTCGCATATTGATGGCGGAAAAATTTTTATGGGTCCTGAGGAAAGTATGATAATTCAATCGAATCTTGCCTCGACTATCGCTATGGCTTTTGACGAGTGCCCTCCTTATCCCGCTGAAAAAGAATATATTGCTGATTCTGTGGCGAGAACTACCAGATGGCTTGAGCGATGCGTAAAAAAAATGAAAGAACTTAATTCTCTTGAGGATACCATAAATAAGAAACAAATGCTTTTTGGCATTAATCAGGGGGGAACTTATGAGGATATCAGAATAGCACACGCTAAAAGAATTTCTGAGTTTGATTTGGACGGATACGCTATCGGAGGACTTGCCGTTGGTGAGGCTCATGCTGAGATGTATCGTATTCTTGATGAGGTTGTACCTTATTTGCCAAAGAACAAACCGACTTATCTTATGGGAGTTGGAACACCGGCGAATATTTTGGAAGCTGTTGACAGAGGAGTTGATTTTTTTGACTGTGTTTTGCCGGCGAGAAATGGAAGACATGCCAATGTTTATACTAATAAAGGAAAATTAAATCTTTTGAACGCTAAGTATGAGTTGGATGATGCTCCTATTTCGGAGGAGTGCTCTTGTCCGATTTGCCGACATTATTCAAAGGCGTATCTGCGGCACCTTTTTAAAGCGAAAGAAATGCTCGCTATGAGATTTTGTGTTTTACATAACTTGTATTTCTTTAACAATATGATGGAGGAAATAAGAGACGCTATTGATTCGAAGCATTTTGCTCAATATAAGAGAATGAGACTTGACGGATTTTTGGAAAATGACAAAAAATGAAAATTATAATTTACTTATTTTATATTGCGTGATAATATTAAATATAGATATAAGGTAAGTTTGTTTTATTGAATTATTTAGTACTGTTATAAAGATAAAAGGAATTTGTTTTTACAGCAATTCTAAAATAGATGGAGGATAGAAAAAATATTTTATTCAATATTTTTTTCTGTCTGTGTTGGAATTGATGTAGTTAGTTTTCTTTATGTTGATTTTGTGAATAAAGTTTTTAATGGATTACAGAAAGGAATATGTTATGAGCGCTATAAGACGAATATTTGTTGAAAAAAAGAAAAATCGTGATGTTGAGGCAAGTCATTTATTTGAGGATATTAAGGAGAATCTTGGAATTTCATCTCTTTTGGGGGTCAGAATTTTAAACAGATATGATATGGACGGAATTTCTGATGAGCACTATGAACTCGCTAAAAATACTATATTTTCAGAGCCTCCCGTTGATTATATTTATGAGGAGAATTTTCAATGTGACGATGATGAGATTATGTTTGGTATGGAGTATCTTCCCGGACAGTATGACCAAAGGGCTGACTCCGCTATGCAGTGTATTCAGATTATTACTTGTGAGGATATGCCTAAAATAAACGCGGCTAAAATTTTTGTGCTTAAAGGTAATTTATCTGATTTGGAAGTTGAGGAAATTAAAAAATACTGTGTTAATCCTGTTGATTCCAGAATAGCTTCTCTTCAAAAACCAATAACTCTTGATATGGAAATATCTGTACCTGAGGATATTAAATATTATGAAGGTTTTATTAATAAAACAAATGAGGAAATAGCTGATATGCGAAAGAATTTGGGGCTGGCTATGAGTGATGAGGATTTGCTTTTTTGCCGTGATTATTTTAAGAAAACAGAAAAAAGAAATCCATCAGTTACGGAAATTCGTGTTATTGACACGTATTGGTCGGATCATTGCCGTCATACCACTTTCGCTACTAATATCAATAATATTGAAATTGAGGACGGTATTTATAAAGAGCCTATTAAAGAAGCTTTTGATATGTATATGGAACAGAGAAAAATTCTTTATGCCGGTAAAAACAAAAATATTTGTCTTATGGATATAGCCGTTATCGGAATGAAAGCGCTTAAGGCTAACGGAACTTTGGACAATCTTGACGAGTCGGAAGAAATTAACGCTTGCAGTATAGTTGTTCCTGTGGATATTGACGGTAAAGAGGAAGATTGGCTTATTATGTTTAAAAATGAGACTCATAATCATCCTACGGAAATTGAGCCTTTTGGCGGGGCTGCTACTTGTCTTGGCGGCGCTATTCGCGACCCTCTTTCAGGCAGGGCGTATGTTTATCAGGCTATGCGTGTTACGGGAAGCGGTGACCCGAGAATACCTGTCTCTGAGACTCTTTCGGGAAAACTTCCTCAAAGAAAAATTACCACTTCAGCCGCTCACGGATACAGTGCTTATGGCAATCAAATAGGGCTTGCTACGGGTCACGTTTCTGAAATATATGATGAGGGATATGTGGCTAAACGTATGGAAATCGGCGCTGTAATTGCCGCGACTCCTAAAAGTCATGTTGTGAGACAATCACCTGAAGAGGGAGACGTTATTGTTCTTGTGGGCGGCCGTACAGGCCGTGACGGCTGCGGCGGAGCGACAGGTTCCTCAAAAGAACATAATGAGGAGTCAATTTTGACTTGTGGTGCTGAGGTTCAAAAGGGTAATGCCCCAACGGAAAGAAAACTTCAAAGGTTGTTTAGAAAACCTGAGGTCAGTACTATGATTAAAAGATGCAATGATTTTGGCGCAGGAGGAGTTTCGGTCGCTATCGGTGAACTTGCCGACGGACTTGTTATTAACCTTGATAAAGTTCCTAAAAAATATGAGGGACTTGATGGTACGGAATTGGCTATTTCTGAGTCTCAGGAAAGAATGGCTGTTGTTGTTGACAGAGAAAACGCTGATAAATTTATTGAGTTTTCAAATTTGGAAAATCTTGAGGCTACTGTTGTCGCTGATGTGACTTCTGACAGACGACTTAAAATGCTCTGGAGAGGCAAAGATATTGTTAATATATCAAGAGATTTTCTTAACACAAACGGAGCTGTTCAAAATACGGATGTTTTTGTTAAAATGCCGGAAAAACTTAATAAAAGCGCAAATAATGAAAAGGATATTAAAAAGGCGTGGATTGAAAATCTTAAACAATTAAATGTCGCTTGTCAAAAAGGTCTTGTTGAGAGATTTGACTCAACTATTGGAGCTAATACGGTACTTATGCCATTTGGAGGCAGAACTCAGATGACCCCGTCTGAGGTTATGGCGGCAAAGGTTCCTGTTTTAAAAGGAGATACTACTACCGCTACTTTGATGTCTTATGGATATAACCCTATTGTGGCTAAATGGAGTCCTTTTCACGGCGCTGTTTACGCTGTTGTTGAGTCTGTCTCTAAAATTGTGGCGGCGGGGGGAAATTACAAAAGTGTACGTCTTACTTTCCAAGAATATTTTGAGAGACTGGGGGAAGACCCTGAAAAATGGGGAAAACCCTTCGCGGCTCTTCTTGGCGGATTTTTGGCTCAGATGAGACTTGGTACCGCCGCTATTGGCGGCAAAGACAGTATGTCGGGAACTTTTAAGGATTTAACCGTTCCCCCGACTCTCGTTTCTTTTGCTGTTGATGTTGCTAAGACAAATAATATTATTTCAGCTGAGTTTAAAAAGCCCGGAAGTATATTGGTGAAACTCTTGACAAATTATGATAAATATGATTTGCCTGATTTTGATAAATTGATTAAAAATTTTGTCAAAGTAAATGAGCTTATTACAAATAAAAAAATTTTATCAGCTTATACAGTTGGTGTTGGCGGAGTTGGTTCGTCTGTAAGTAAAATGGGATTTGGAAATAAAATCGGCGCTAAAATTGATTCTGAAAATTTATTTGATTTTTCTTACGGTTCATTTGTTTTTGAGATGAACTGCGGAAAAGATGAGGTGTTTAAATTATTCGATGGATTTGATTATGAAATTATTGGTGAGACTTTAGATGATGAAAAATTTGTTGTAAATGGTGTTGATATTTCTATGGAGGAGGCTTTGGAGGCTTGGGTTAAACCTCTTGAAAGGATTTTTCCGACTAAAATTTATGATAAGTTTGACAATTCTGATATTTACGTTAAGGAATTTAATGTTATTGAAAAGAAAACAAGCGGGAAAGGTATTGTTACACCTCGTGTGTTTATTCCTGTTTTTCCGGGAACAAACTGTGAGTATGATTCTAAAAAGGTATTTGAAAACGCCGGGGCTATCGCTGAAACTTTGGTTATAAGTAATCTTAAAACCTCTTGGCTTGAGCAGTCTATTGAAAAAATGGTTGAAATGATTAAAAATTCTCAGATAATTATGATTCCCGGAGGGTTTAGCGCCGGTGATGAGCCGGAGGGTTCCGGTAAATTTATTGCCGCTGTGTTCAGAAATCCTAAAGTTAAAGATGCTGTTATGGAACTTCTTAAAAAAAGAGATGGTTTGATACTTGGTATATGCAACGGATTTCAAGCGCTTATTAAACTTGGGCTTGTTCCTTATGGTGAAATAAGAGATATGGAGGATAATAGCTCTACCCTTACTTTTAACACTATTGGCAGACATATCTCTTGTTTGACCTCAACTAGGATTATTTCTAATAAGTCGCCGTGGCTTTGGAATGTTAATGTCGGGGATATACACAAAGTAGCTGTATCACATGGGGAGGGCAGATTTGTCGCTGATAAGCCGGCTATTGAAGCTCTCGCGGCGAATGGCCAGATTGCCACTCAATATGTTGATGAGAGCGGAAAGGCTTCGTATGACATTAAATATAATCCTAATGGCTCATTATACTCTATTGAGGGTATTACAAGTCCTGATGGAAGAGTATTTGGAAAAATGGGGCACTCTGAGCGTATCGGAAACGGTCTGTATAAAAATGTTAGCGGGGACAAAGACCAGAAGATTTTTAAATCAGGTGTTGAGTATTTCGGATAAATTAAAAAAACTTATCGTTTTTATTATAAAGAATTCAAAAATTCAATGAGCTTGTCTAAAATCTTCTAAATTATTAAGTCTGTCTAAGAACCTGTCTAAAAACAAAATATACACAAAAAATCAGCGAAAATAAAATCATTTTGGAGCGTAATGATTTTATTTTCATAGATTTTTTGGATATTTTAATAGTTTTTAGATGGGCTTTTAACATTTTCGTAGTTAAAAGTCAAAATCTTAAGGATTTTGCTTTCAACTACTTTAATGAGCGTCTGAATTCGGATGGAGTCATTCCGACTTTGCTTTTAAATTTTGAGGAAAGATAGTCACCGTTGCAGTATCCTGTTTCGAGAGCTATTTCCATAATTGATTTGTTTGTTTGGATAAGCATTTTTTTAACATGCTCTATTCGTACGTTTCCAACGTATTCCGTGAAAGATACTCCAAGTTGGACTTTGAACAGCCTTGAAAAATGTGAGGGTGAAAAGTGTGATTCTTTTGCCGCTTTGTTGAGTGTGATGTCTTTTGCGTAGTTATTTTCTATGTAATATATAGCGTCAAGTATCGAGTTTGTTAGAGGGGAATCACGTCTTTTAACCTCAACTGTTAGTTTGTTTTCCCATATGACTGTTAAAAGCCTGTTTAACATTCCTTGTAATATAAACTCTTTGTATGGATTTTTTTTATTGTATTCTTCCAGCATTTCGGAAAATATTTGTTTTATTTTGATTTGTGTTTTTTCAGAAAAATGAAATAATTTTTGTTCAAATAAATTGTTGAATATGTCTTTCCCGATATATTTGATGAAAGGTTCAATGAAATCCGGTGTGAATTTAATAAGATATCGTTCATAAGGAATGTCGCTTTCTGATACGGTTCTATGATATGTGTACGGTGAGCCCATAGTAATATCGCCTTTATGGTAGCTGTAACTGAAAAGAGGCGTGATTGCCTTTCGGTCGCCTTTTATAATATAATTTATGTCATAGTGGTCGGCTATTTCCATTGACGGCATACAATAGTTGTTTGGATAGATGTCTTTTTGAACAGTTATTTGTTTTCCGATTGGAATTGGTATCGACATTAAAGCATCTCTCCTTTCTGCGCTTTTTATAAAGGATAGCATAATTTATGAGATTTTTCAATAAATTTTGTATGTATTTAGAGGAAAACTTTGATTATTTGATGTAATCTTAATCTATAAGAACCTCGGTTAATTCGAGATTTATAAATCGAGGTTTGTCTATAATAAAATTATTTTTATGGAGGGATTACTTATGAAAAAAGTTTTTATCGGCAATTTTGGGTTTGGAAATTTACGCTATGTTTGGGGTTATTTCCGTTTCGGCGTTTAATGTTGATTTTCAAAGTGTAAAACTTAAAACTGACGGAATTGATAGTGAATATGATATTAGGTGGAATGAAAAACAAAATAGATTGTTAGTTGATTCTGATTTTGTGGTTAAGTATTTTGATGCTGAGGTTGAAATTGATGGAAATGTTGCTGAGATAAGGAAGAATAATCACAAACTGTGTTTTGAGACTGATAATGAGTTTCATTTAATGGATGATTTGGGCGGAAGAAAAATTGATTGTTTTATTGAAATTGAAGATGAAAAAGCTTATTTGCCTTTACGATATATGTGCGAGGCTTTTTGGAGCGTCAATTCAATATGAAAGCGATATGAAAACTGTGAGTGTGAAAACAAATGCAATAGTTTTAGATGAGAGTGTTAAACGATATTTTGAGAATGTACAGGTATTTGACTAGTCTACTATAAGAATAACAGGAGAAAAAACAATATATGTTGACCCAAGGCGGGTTTTGGGTGAACCTAAGGACGCTGATGTTATTTTTATAACACATACTTATAATGACCATTATGAGATTGACAGTATTAGACGCGTTATGAAGCCATCAACGGTAATTTATATTACTGAGGATGGCGTTGAGCAGGCAAAGGCGGACGG
The DNA here is from genome assembly GCA_949738935.1 of uncultured Eubacteriales bacterium. Classification (GTDB taxonomy): domain Bacteria; phylum Bacillota; class Clostridia; order Lachnospirales; family CAG-274; genus MGBC114079. The sequence goes on from CATJCJ010000329.1 coordinate 56,326, forward strand.
GCTTGCGAATGTTGTAGGAGTGGTTCCGAATAATAATTATGACGCTGACGGTATAAAGTTTAGTACGGTTTCAACCTATAATACATCGGCTGACAGGCAAAATCATAAGAAAAAATATAATTGGGTAGGGTATATTATTGATATTAATGGATATACCTATTATTCAGCGGGGGATTCTGATTTTACAGAGGAAATGAAAAAGATAACAAAACCTATAGATGTGGATTTTTTACCTATAGACGGAAACAATATGCCTTCTGAGGAAGCGGCTAAAGCGGCGAATGTAATCGTTCCAAAAGTTGCTGTGCCATATCACTATAATAATTTTGTTACTGAGAATAGAGCGGAGGATTTTGTGTTATTACTTGATAAAGACATTAAAGGAGCTGTTGTGACATTTAAAATGAGATAGTCGCTTTTTGCGGGTATACAAAAAAATTAAAAAAAATTAGTGTGTATTATGCAATCTGCACTAATATATTTTTTGAGGAGGGGGAGTTTATGAGAGTTATTGGCATAATTTTAAGCGCTATTGGTCTTTTATTTAGTATATCGGCCTTTGTTATTTCAATTATCGCTATTGCCAGAAGAGAAAAATGAAAAAATTTGTTAAAAAAATGTTTAACTAATTTGTATTTTATGGTATAATAAACATAAAGGTTGGTTCATATTAAAAAATAGTGTGACAAGCCTAGAGTAAAAGGGCATCCTTTTACTTATGCAGTGTACTATAAATATATTAAAATAGGAGGATTTTAAAATGGTAAAAGTAGGTATTAATGGTTTTGGACGTATTGGTCGTCTTGTTTTCCGTGCTTCTGTTGAAAGAGATAACTTGGAAGTTGTCGCTGTTAACGACCCATTTATTGATGTTGACTATATGGTTTATATGCTTAAATATGATTCAGTTCACGGTAAATTTAAAGGTGAGGCTTACGCCAAAGACGGAAAGCTTTTTGTAAACGGTAAAGAAATCACTGTATTCCAATGTATGAATCCTGAGGAAATCGCTTGGAGTAGTGTAGGCGCTGATTATGTTGTTGAGTCTACAGGTGTGTTTACTACTACTGACAAAGCTTCCGCTCACTTTAAAGGCGGTGCTAAAAAGGTTGTTATCTCAGCTCCTTCAAAAGACGCTCCTATGTTTGTTATGGGTGTAAACAATGATAAATATACAACTGATATGAATGTTGTATCCAACGCGTCTTGTACTACTAACTGCCTTGCTCCTTTGTCTAAAGTTATCAATGACAAATTTGGTATCGCTGAGGGTCTTATGACTACTGTACACGCTACTACAGCTACTCAGAAAACTGTTGACGGTCCTTCAAAGAAAGACTGGAGAGGCGGACGTGCCGCGGCTGCCAATATTATCCCTTCATCAACAGGAGCCGCTAAAGCTGTTGGAAAAGTTATTCCTGAATTGAACGGAAAACTTACAGGTATGTCTTTCAGAGTTCCAACTCCTGATGTATCTGTTGTTGACCTTACTTGCCGTCTTGAGAAATCAGCTACTTATGAGGAAATTAAAGCAGCTGTTAAGGAAGCTTCAGAGGGCGCTTTGAAAGGTATTTTGGGATATACTGAGGAAGATGTTGTTTCAACTGATTTTGTTGGTGAGTACTGCACATCTGTTTTTGACGCTAAAGCGGGTATTGCCTTGAACGACAATTTTGTTAAATTGGTAGCTTGGTATGACAATGAATGGGGTTATTCAAACAAGGTTCTTGATTTGATTACTCATATGTCTACTGTAGACAAATTTTAATTGACAAAATAATATATTTATAATTTTTTGAGACGCTGGTTGATTTTCAATCGGCGTTTCCACTAGTATAGGAAGTTTGGAACGATAATTGTTCTTTGGATTGCTTCTTATGATTGAATAGGCTTTTTCGAAACTCTGTAGCAATTCCTAAGAAGATGTAAAAAATATTTTATCTAATATTTCTTAACACGTAGTTTCAAAAAAAGTCTAATATTTGAGGCTGTCTGAAATGCTTTTTTTACAGGCAGTCTTATTTTTTGAGGTTATGGGGCTTGTTAGAGCATATCTGAAAACTAAAATACGTGCAAAAAATTATAAAAAATAAGATGAAATTGAATTATTTTCGTTTATTCTCTCGTAATTTTTTGATATTTAGTTTTGAGAAAGTAAAAATAAATTTTGAAAAAATAAGGTTTTATGTACTTTTAATAGCCGGCGGGTGTTATCAGATACGCTCTGATTGGCGGTAATAGTTTTTAGACGAGCTCTTAATTATTTTATATGGGGTTATTTTAAAATGGACGAAATTGATTTATTGGGTACTATACAAAAGAAAATTCCCGAACTTAGCAAAGGGCAAAAGAGAATAGCTAAATTTTTGATTGAGGACTATGATAAGGCTATTTATCTTACAGCGTCAAAGCTTGGGGAAATTACGGGAGTTAGTGAGTCTACGGTTGTTAGATTTGCCATTGAGCTGGGATTTGACGGATATCCCAAACTTCAGAGGGCTTTGGAAGAACTTGTTAAAATAAAACTTACAGCTGTTCAAAGAATTAAGGTTTCCTCGGATAGAATTAAAAAAAGTGAGAAAAGTATTCTTAAAGCTGTTTTGGAATCGGACTCTGAGAGAATCCACAGCACATTAAGTGAAATTAATGAGGAAGTTTTTGAGAAATGTGTAAGTGAAATTCTTTTGGCGAAAAAAGTTTATATATTTGGAGGAAGAAGTTCTTTTTCTTTGGCGTCTTTTTTTCAATTTTATCTTAATCTTATGATTAGTGACGCTGTTTTGATAAACTCATATGCCTCAACTGAGATTTTTGAACAGATTTATAAAATTGATGATGAGGATTTATTTATTGGTATGAGTTTTCCGAGGTATTCTCAAAGAACTATTAAGGCTATGGAATACGCTCATAAAAAAGGGGCTTTTACTATCGCCATTACAGACAGCAAAGTTTCTCCTTTGGTTAGATTTGCTGACCTTTCTTTAATTGCCAGAAGTGATATGGTTTCTTTTGTTGACTCTCTTGTTGCTCCTTTGAGCGTTGTTAACGCTTTGCTTGTTGGAATAAGTGTAAGTAAAAAAGATGAGATTATGAAAAATCTTGACAATCTTGAGCGAATATGGAATGAATGTGATGTCTATACTTCAAAGGCACCTTAAAACCTGTCTAAAGTCTAAAAAAAGCCTGTCTAAAAACAAAATATACACAAAAAATCAGCGAAAATAAAATCATTTTGGAG
>CATJCJ010000330.1 GCA_949738935.1 uncultured Eubacteriales bacterium
ATTAAAGCTATAATTCAAAATCCCTAATAAAGTATACTTTAATAGGGATTGATTTTTGAGGTCATTTTTTCAATTTTTTTGAAATTTTATGTTGACTTTTGCACAAAATTAATATATAATAATCTACGTTATCTATATATTTTTACTATCATTAATAAAGTATACTTTATTAGGGATTTTTATGTTTTCAAGTATTGATTTGTGCCCTTATTTTATTAATGGTAGTTTAATTGGTGTGATGTTAATACTATTATATTCAAGGAAAGATTGGTGTTTTATGGAAATTTTTATAGGAAGCTCAAGTAGGGATAATGCAAAAAGGGAAGCTATTAGAATTGCATCTGTTTTAGAAGATTTAAAACATAAGCCAATATTTTGGGATGAAGCAGAAACTTTTACAATAAGTAGAAATACTTGGGATATTTTAGACCAAATAAGTAATAGAGTCCAAGCCGCCATTTTTATATTTTCAAAAGATGATAAAATGGAGTCAGTACTAGGTAATAATGATAATTATAGCGTAAGAGATAACGTTATTCTTGAATTTGGATTTTTCACAGGTAAACTTGGGATAGAAAAAGTTGCCTTTGTAAAAACAGAAAAAGATTTACACATTGCCACAGATTTAAATGGACTTACATATATCGAAGGAGATTCTAAATATAAAAGTAGATTAAAAATAATGGACTGGTTGGAAAAAATTGAAAATAAAAATACAAATGAAAATAATAAGACTGTATTTGCGAATAATTATAGTGTTCCAAAAGATTATAATAATATACCTATAAATCAAAGTGTAGTGTCAACAGGCTATAATAATATTCCTATAAATTCACATAATATAAATTCAAGCTATAATAATGGGTCTGTAAATACTACTGTTGCACAGACTAATTATAACAGTGCACAACCTACAAATTCAAATAAATATAAAGGCGGTGTACAGTTTACTTTTTATGGAGTTTCAGATTATGCGTCATCAATAACTGAATTTTTTGTAAAAATAGTTGAGATGATTATGAAAAAATATCCTGACAGAATAAACGATATCTTAAAGAATAATCCTATGATTTCTACAACTACAGTTGGTTTAAAGTATTCAAAAAACGGCGATGTCTACAGAAAAATTGTGATTAATGGAATTACCTATTATGTAGGAACATCAACAGACACAAATACTAAAAAGAGTCAGTTAAGAAATATTTTTAGGTCTATTGGAATTGAGCCTACAATGGATGTTATTACGATAGATGGCAAGGCTTTATAAGTTGATATTAAAATGCTTAATTTGTTTATTTGGCAGAGACAGTGGTTTTGACATTATTTGAATTTGATTAAGTTTATTAGTGATAACTTATACTAACAAAATTAACAATAAAAAATCCTTGCCAAAATCGCTTTTCTCTGGCTTAATAGAAGAGGGTTCAAAATATAATATAAAGGAGTGATATACACTTAAAGATATAACAAATTGTAAAGGAGGTCAATAGAATAAGAGTTCAAGATTGTTTTAATATAGCAAGATATCCGCCTTATTAAATGATTTAGCAGAAGTTGCTTACTGTTAATTACCAGTGATTTTAAATATTTATCAACTTTAGAACCCGAGATTGATAATATATAAAATAAATAATTATTTAATAACAAAAGGAGGACTCGAATATGAGTAAAAAATTTATCACCAAAAAGACTATTGTAACTGGTTTTCTCACAGCCTTAATGACTTTAGGTTCTGCTTCACCATTTTGGGATTTACCCTCACAAGAATTAGACAGTTTATTAGGTACAAATTTTTCAGTCACCATATATGCTGCTGACCTCTCTCAATTCAAGGACACCATACCACAATGGGCTACAAATGATGTATCATATCTTGTAGACAAAGGGATAATAAAGGGATATGATGACGGAACTTTTAAAGCCAATGGACAGATGACACGATTAGAATTTTTAACAGCGGTAGTCCGAAGTTTAAAGACAGATGCAGAGATAGATGCCATTATAGCGGAGGGCAACAAAGAACACCCAGACAGTGATGGTGCAACATACAATCCATACAAAATGTTTATCGGTGAGTTAAATAATGCTTATATCAAAGCAGGCATTAATCAAAAAGCAGAGGACTTTTGGGGTACACCATATTTATTTGTAGCTCAAGAGTTGCAAATATCTACGGGTATTAATAATGTAGCAGCCACAGGCAGTACAGTTAGTTATGCACTAACAATTACCAGAGAAGAGGCTTGTCACATAATGTACAACGCTTGCACCAAAGTAAACAAAGAGAATTTACCAGAGTTAAAAGGTGTACAGAACATTATAAACGCAAAAGCAGAAGATAAGAGGATAAATGTAAACTATGCAACATCAGTAGAGAGGTGTGTAAGTAATGGTTTAATTGCGGGCATAGATGACCAATACACCATAGCCGCAAAGCAAACATTAACTCGTGCGCAAGCGTGTGCAATCATAGCGAGAATTACAGACAATTCAAGGCGTTTACCAGCACCAGTAGTCCCAGAGGACAAACAGCAGTGGACACCATCAACTTCACAGAGTGGTAAAATGATTACAAAGAAAAACCCTGTTACTGGAGAAGAAAAGACAATGACAGCACAAGAATGGGGTAAGTTTTTTGAAACCACACAACCATCTTATGCAGGTAATAAAAATGGAGAGTATTCAAAAGATGGCTGGTGGTATTGGGATAGTATTATAAATGAGTGGTTATCTTTATAATTTTATCTATCAAAAATTTAGTCCACTTTTACAAATAACATCATACCAAAATATAGGTAACTTGTCAACAATTAATTTAAAAATAATAATTAAATAACACTTATGCAAGAAGTTATGCTATTTATAGCATAGCCTTTTTAGTTTAGGAGCAAATTTAAAACAAGTAATTAACAGCTGATAAATTTAATGTTTAACTGGTTCAACCCGACAGCTAAAAATTAAAATAAAAAATAAAGCACTTTATACACACACCTTATAGAGATATAAGCAAAACAGGAGTGATTTGGTTAATTACCTAAAAAACAAACAGTAAACCAATCAAGAGTGATAGTATTAATACTTTAAATAAAAACATAAAAATCACACTAATTCACAAAAGTAATAAAATGAAATAAGAGGTTAATTGCTGTGACAACTAACCTCTTTTACATATATTATCCTATAATATAAGATAATATATGTAATATGATTTCACTATATAAATTTAATATATAAATGAACCTAATCATAACCATTCACTCCTTTCTTCTGACATTTTTTAAAAGTTGATTTAAAAAATGAAATTTATAATTGTAATACTTATAAGTCGTTGACAAGATTTTAAAAATTTGGGGAAATTTTAGACAGGTATATATGATGTGCTTATTTATTTTTTATATAGGTATACGTATAACCAATAAATAAAAAGAATACTTTAATAGGTGAGATAAATATGTGCTTAATAAAAAACAATGTATACCAATTATTATGTTTTCTTAATACAGGTATGCACTTGTTAAGCATATCATTATTTTAAGTATATCAGTTGTAATTAGAAAGTGTGTAAGTTTATTAGGAGAGCAAAGCACTTATTTTTTAATTTTTAACAAAATTACCAGTAAAAATAAGCAATACAGTTTATATGGTTCAAAGTACTTAAATTTGATAATAAGATAGAAACATTTTTAAAGAATAATTTAATGGACAAGATAATATAATTTAAAGGAGGGTAACATTAAAAGCAGTAGTACTATAAAGATTTATAAATAATTCTCAAAGAAAGGAGCAACACTATGAACAAATTAAGAAGTTTAATAAGCATACTATTGATATTGTGTTTATCTGTAACATCAATTTTACCAGTCACTGTATTTGCTGGCAGAGATGCTTCTGGAGCACCTGGTGCATACAGCGGCGGAGGCGGTGGTGGAGGCGGTACTGGGTACATAAAAGACAAACAAGGTGGTTATCGTTTTTCACTTTTATTTTTATCAGGTGACATAGGAGGTACCAGCATACTTGACTCTGTAGGTAATGTAAATATAGACAAGTGGGAAGAATATAGAAATGATGTCCAAGTAGTAGGTTCACTTGATGTATATTATCCGGGATATGATAGTAGGGATTATTACTCATACGGTAAGAAAGATGAAGAAGGAATAAGTAGTTTCTTTATATTTGATGTACAAGGTTATAATAGAAGTAGCTATAAACTTTCTGGTTCTCAACGCAATATGGCATCCTCAGATGACTTACATTTATCAGATTTCCCCTGGAAATATAATGTCAACATAGGTTCAGCTACAAGTATAGGTGATATACTTGTAAAACCAGTAGCAGGTGAAACAGTAAAATTAGAGTTATATCCAAACAACCCAGAAAGTCAAAGAGTAGTAGACAGCCAGAAATATGAACTAACGGAAGATTGTGCAAAAATCATTGATGAACTATGCAGACAAAGTGGTTTATCTGGTGATGAAATAGTATATTGCGAAACAGCCAGAGGTGAGGACAGCACCAAAAAGAACATCTTTGAGCAAGGAACATTTAATGGTGCTAATGGTTCATACAGGCTAATGATAGAACCATATGAGATACTATCTCCAGATAATGGAGCATATTGGGCTATGACACTAAGGGATTGTATATGGTATTTTCGTAATAAAACAGGAAGTAGTACGGCGAATGGTAGTTTTGCTTACAATTTAGGTAATTATTTATGCCTTATGACAAACCTTGTGTTTATGCCACATAAGGACATACTTGGTTTGAATGCAGAAAGTTTGGGATTTAACTTTGAGTCTGGAAAAACACTTGAAAATTATACTAATAAATTAAAGACAATAAATTATTGTGATAGAACACACTCAAATGCAAGTGAAAAGGCATCTTGTGGTAAACTGCACGGAAGTATAACAAAGTTTATCAGAAATGCGGTTGAAAAGACAGAGGGTAAGTATGGATATGGTATTGGCAGTATATCTTCAGAAATGGTAAAAACAAAAATTCAAGAAATGTTTATTGGTTCAATATCTAACGTGTTCTTGCCTGGCACATTACAAGACGGCACTGGATTAAATAAAGAGGTAAAATCGTATTCGATAGAATACAGAGGTGACAAGCAGTCACAAGACAAATTAAAGGACTATCAAACAGAATTAGTGAAATCCTTAAAAACATCTATTGAGGGAGAAATATCAAGAGATGTTACCACAGCGGAAGAAATAATAGAAAACAATCAGCTAAGCAGTTTAGATGACAGCACTTATAAAAACTTATTAGAAAATGTACAAAAGCAATTAGAAGAAAGTTATCCAGTAACAATATATGGCAATTCAGTCAAAGCGGTAACAACAGATATATTTGAGAACAGCAGTTTCAAGACGTTTATAACATCAATGTACAATCAGATAATAACGCAAAGTCACACAGGCAGTGATGGTACAGTATTAATGGATACTGTTTTTTTTATGCTTTTTTAAATAAGGGTTTATTAGCATATAATTTATTAAGAAGAATATTATAAACACCTATTACAATAACATTTCACAATGAATAAAATACTTATTAAATTTTCAAACATAAATTTATCAATGCCGGAGTATCAAATTTATATTCAAAAATGGTATTACTTTGAGTAAAAATTGAATAATTTTCGAGCTTCAATTAAATTAAGAATAATAGTTAATTAAATAGTCAACAGGAGCATTAAATGAAAATAGCTTCTTGAAAATCAGCTGTTTTTAAGGGGTAAAATTAGTGTACTTTGTAAAAAAATTAAGCTATTTTTGGGCATACTTCTAGGGTAAAAAAATTGATGTTTTTTTGAGGGTATTTTTGATTTAAAATTTTAACAAATAAATTTAAGGGTATATTTTAGAGTGTGTTCACACTAATCTAGTTAAATTCAGCTAACTAAAATATTCAGTTTATTTGATTACTTAAAGAGGGTTGGCAAACAATTTAAAACTTAATATAGGTTATATAGAAAATCAAAGCTTTCAGAAAATCAAATGAAATAAGGATTACAGCAGGATATGTAGGTTTATGTGATACCAGTATAAAAACAAGAGGAATTAGTTAAATGAAATATGTTTAAATCTACGGCAAAAAAATATATACTAGCATATCCAAGTATTAGTCATATCATTAATACTTATTTAAAGTTTAAATTTAATTGGAATAATACTTAACAAAAGAATTGACTTGTATTGAAAGAGTGTACACTCTTTCAAAATCTTAAAAAATAAAAAAAGTTGAAAATTGTGTGTTTATATACGGCTAGTGCAGAAATAGTATTGTTTTTATTTTTTCACTTGTGTATAATTATAATTAATTAAAGCAGTTTAAAATTAGGGAGGTATAGATATGTTAAAAATATATACCAATAAAAATAAGATAAATAATAATAAAGAAACAATAGAACATATAAACGCATTTTTTGATATTGAGATAAAACATAATAAACTCACTAATGAAATGATGCAATATATGGATAAATTTGATAACGCTAAGATTGTATCGAATAATATTATAATAACACCGTTTGGAGTGTGTAATTTAAAAAATTTATCTGCTGGAACTAAAACAATAATACTTATGTTGTACTTTAAAGATAAATTTAATTTTGATGTTACAAGCTGTGGACCTAATATATTAATTGATGCGTTTAAGATAGCTGATAAATTTAACATAAGTTTGGTATTAAGACATACAGATATACCATTTGATATAGAATGTGATAGTTTATTTGTTGATGATGAGGCTATTACTGATGGCTTTATTATAGACAATATACTAAAAGGAGTAGGCAGCTATGTATAATAAATTATATGATGAAATTAAATTTATAACAGAAGATAATGTTCAAGTGGATATAAAATTGCCTGGCAGAGTAAACCTTATTAAAGGTAATTCAGCTACTGGAAAAACATTTTTTGTGGATTTGATACAGAAAATACTTGATGTTAGGTCTGATTATATATTGAATAAATATAATTTAAGGGATAACATTAAAATATTTAAAGATACTAGGGATAATTTATCATTAAATAAAATAACTAATACATTAATAATAATAGATGAAGCTGATAACATAGTAACATCTAAAATAGTAAAACACATTAATACGGATGTGTATAATGGAAACCAGTATTTAATAATGACAAGGGCAATTACAGGTTTGCGTGCCTCACAAGGTTGTATTGGTGAGTTTATTAGAGATAAAAACAAACTTTACACAAAATATAGGAGGCAAAAATAAAAATGGGATTGTATATAATCGTAGAGGGTAAAGAATATTGTTCTGAATATACCTTTTGGGAGACTATAAGAAATGAGTTTATGTCAAAAAGCAAGAAGATTGATATTGTAGGCTGCGGAGGTTTTAGTAACCTTGTAAGATACATTAATGAACATAAAAATACTTACACAAGAAATGATACAATTATAATATCGTTTGATAACATTGAAAGTATAGAAGTAGCAAACTTTATTGATAATCAATTATCACGATTAAATAAACAAATTAATAAATTATATATCACTTTGTATTATTGCTTTGAAGAATTATTTTTAAGTTATTATCACTTTGAAAATTATTTGAGTACAGATTATAATGACATAATTAGCAATATAAATAATATTAACTTAAATGCAATGCCTGATAAATTTAGTAAAAGTGATAAATATTCAGCTTTTACTTTTATTAGAGATTGTATAAATAAAGGTATAGACTATAGAGAGGATAGTATAAATCACAATAAGTACATAAGGCATTTAGTGAAAAAATCTGATAATCGTGAGAGACTGTCAGCAAGAGTATTAAGCGAGATGACAGAAAAAGGCAAGCATATCAAAATAAATAAAGGACATTTAGGAGCTTGTTGGATAAAAGATTGTAATACACTAAGGCAATCTAAAAAATGGTATAATTGTTTAAATTGTAACTTTTGCAAAGCTGAAAAATGTAACAATAATAAAGGGGTAACTAAGTGTTGTAATTGTAATAAAAATAGTATGACCGCAAAAGAAAAAATATTAGATTTACAAAATAATAGTATCTTCGGTAAAATGTTAAAAATTGAGGATTTAAAAGAGTTTTTATAAAATGCCTATAAAATGTGTTTGGTTAAATATTGGCTGCCTTTTATGCTCAAATTAATTACTGAACATTTAGCTTAATTAAAGAAAATTAATAAACTAATCAAAGTTTTACCAAAGGTTTATCAGATAAACTCAGAATGATTATCACAAGTTTTACTCTATAACTTGGTATTTCAAAAGCAGGTAAGGGAGTTTTTTTAATTGCAGGTGTTAGATATTATAAAAAAATATAAAATTCATAAAACTATTTTAAGGATTTGTTTACAATCAAAGGTAAGACGAAAATTAAGAACTAGTTTTAGTTTTACAAGCAAAATAACGAAAAAAACATCATATTTAAGGTTTGTTGAATAAATTTCATTAATTTTAGTTTAGCTGTTCAAAATTAAGAGACTTATTTAATAATCAGCAATTTTAACAAAATTTATTATACTATAAAAGCAGTTTTTAGTTATTATAAAGGCACTTTGAAAAAAGGTGTCTTTTTTTTATGAAACTTTTGTGAAACATTACTTTTAAATTAAAAGAATAGCAATACGTTATTTTGGTGTTTTGGTAATTTTGACACTTTAGAAAATAAAAAAAATAAGGCGGGTTTTGCCAATACGTTTGTACGGTAACCACAAAATAGAGATACCTTTAAATTTTGCCCTCTATTTTTTACTTTTGTTCTTAATACCTATGAATATATAGAGTAAATTAAACATTTAAAAGATATACCTTAAATTTTAATTTTATTATTTAGTTAATTAAACAATATACCTGATTTAATTAGTTAAATAAAACATATCATACAAACTATACTACATAATGATTATAAAAGGAAGGTGATTCATATGGCAAAACCTGAATATCAAGTTATATGTAAAAATGTGTTTAAAAAGGGTACAGCTAATACTTCAGATTTAAGAATATCACTTACTAATGCTGTTATCAATTTAATAAATCAATGTGAAAAATCTAAAAATATGACACTGTAATTGTAAAAATAATTAAAAAGAAGTTGACAAGTTGGTTTTTGGAGTTATAATAATTTTGAAAACAGACTTGTTTTTACACAATGGAGGTAAAAATGAGCGATAAAGTAGCAATATACTGTAGATTATCTGAAAAAGATGATGATAAAAAACTTAACGCAAACGATAGTGAGAGCATACAAAATCAGAAAGCTATGTTGCAGGATTATGTTAAACAAAAAGGCTGGGAGATTTATGACATATATGTTGATGACGGATATACTGGTTCAGACAGAAATAGACCTGAATTTAATCGTTTGATTAAAAACGCAAAAGAGCATAAATTTAATACTATCATTTGTAAAACGCAATCAAGATTTACTCGTGAAATTGAAATAGTGGAAACATATATTAACGAGTTATTCATTCTATGGGGGATTCGCTTTATAGGAGTTGCTGATAATGTTGATACTGAAGATGATAAAAACAGAAAATGCCGACAGTTAATAGGATTAACAAATGAATGGTACTTGGAAGATATGTCCAACAATATAAGAAGTGTACTTGCAAATAAACGAAAACAGGGTTTACATATAGGTTCTTTCGCTTTATATGGTTATCAAAAAGACCCAGAACGTAAAGGTCATTTGATTATTGATGAAGAGGCGGCTATGATAGTAAGAAAAGTATTTAGTTTATTTGCACAAGGCTATGGGAAAACAGCTATAGCAAAAATTTTGAATGCAGAGGGCATACCAAATCCAAGCGAATACAAAAGATTAAAAGGTTTAAGATACAAAAAGCCTGAGTCAAAGCTTAAAACTTTGTGGAACTACTATGCCATCTCTAAAATGCTTATAAATGAAATTTATATTGGCAATATGGTTCAAGGAAAATATGGAAGCGTGTCATACAAATCTAAAAAAAATAAGCCAAGACCTAAAGATAAATGGTATAGGGTTGAAAATACTCACGAGCCAATCATTGATAAAGAATTATGGGATAATGTGCAAATAATGATTAAGGAGAAAGCAAAGCCATTTTCAACAGGCAATATTGGTTTATTTGCAAATAAAACCAGATGTATGAATTGCGGTTATACTATGCGTTCTTCAAAGAACAGAGGAAAACACTATTTGAAATGTTCAAAAAAACATATATCCAAAGATGCGTGTGAAGGCGCATTTATAGCTGTTGATAAATTAGAAAAAGCTGTTATTGATGAATTAAACCATTTATACAAACAATATATTGATAAGGACAGTCTTGAAAAAAATATTAAATTGGATTCAGATTTAGAAGAACGTGAGCAAAAAATTCAAGCTGATATGAATAAGTATAAGCAAAAAATATCAGAATATAATGATGCTATTACTTCTGCGTACCTGGATAAAACAAAGGGAAACTTATCAGAGAATGACTATGACATAATTTCAAAAAAATTGTCTGAAGAAAGAGAAAAATCCCAAAAGCTTATGAACGAATACAATAATAAGCTGGAAAAAATCAGAGAAAAAATTAAAACCGGTAATAATCGCAGAAAAATTATTGAACAGTACACTAATTTAGAACATTTAAACAGAGAAATAGTTGAAAAGCTAATTGATTACATATCTATTGGTAAAAGAGAAAAAGGAACAACTAAAATACCTATAGAAATTCATTGGAATTTTTAAATATTTAAACAGACCTATTCAATAATTAATGCTAAATTTGTATTTAATAAATAGCTTTTAATTAGGTAAAGCTATTTTAAATTGGATAGGTCTTAATTTATAATCAATAAGTTGTTCTTATATGATTGTATCATCTGCCGCCATATTTTCATAGAGATCTGTTCGAGGGTCGCCTGTGGATTGCAAAGTGGCCGCTGAGAAAGGAACGCCAGCGGCACTTGCCGGATATACTCCTGTTCCGTGGTCTACATAATAGCTGTCAAAGCCGTGTTTTTTAATTTCTTCAGGGGTAGCGTTTTCTGATAGCTGTAATACTATTGAGCCTATCATTTCAAGGTGCGCGAGTTCTTCTGTTCCTATATCATTTAATACTGCTTTCGCTTGTGGTGTGACCATAGTGAAACGTTGGCTTAAATATCTAAGAGCAGCTCCAAGTTCTCCGTCTGGTCCTCCATATTGACTTATAATTATTTTTGCCAAACCCGGATTTGTTTGTTTTATTTTTACAGGAAATTCAAGCTTTTTTTCATAAACCCACATTATTAAAAACACTCCCTTACATTAAAATTAAAATCACATTGCCAAGGCCATGGACAATCAATCCATTTGAAATTGCATTCTGGACTCATAGATCTAAATGAACATAATGGGCCATACATCTCCTCAAAATCATATCTTAAAGAATCAGCTTCTTCTATGATACTGTTATATTTTTCAATAGCTTCTTTATCATTTGGATGAGTATCAAGGAAAAGAGCTAAATCAACAGCGATGAAATCAAGAATGCTTAATTTTTTTAGCAAAGTTTCTTTATTATTATCATCGTTCATAGTTAACAACCTCCTTTTTTTAAATATGGCTTGGGCTCGTTTAATTCTGGAAAGATAGTACCGGCAAGAAAAGCCTCGCAAGGACTTAAAAGAGAACAATATTTTTGAAAAGGAACATACGCTCTTGCTAATTTATTTACAATAATCTTTTGTTCATATGGTATACATTTAATTTTGCCTATTTCATCACAAGAACAGTTATTTTCTTTTTCACATTCGTTTTTACACATAACTACACCTCCAAACAATTTTTAAAGAAGAATACAAAATCAAAGTTTCTTTTTTGTGAGCCAATTTGTGAATTATTTGAGTTTTTAGGAGAGAAAACTTTTAATTTAATTGGTTCATACTACATAATATTCTTTTTGTGAAAATTTGTGACTGAATTATAGATTATAGCAATCTAACCTAAAAATAAACAAGTTCAACAGCCAAAGTTTATTTTCGCCCTATTGTCATTCAGTGGGCATAGGCATTCGGCTGCTCTACTTCCGGCCTCTTGCGAAAATAAATTTTATCTCGTCTTCTTTTTGTTTATTTTTAAATTGGATTGCTATAAAATATTATTTATTTTCTACAGATTGACTATAGGATAAAAATGGTTTTATGGAAGAATTCAGCTGGATTGATATGATAGAAAAATGCAGGATATACGTCTTTTTCAAATCTTAATGTAAGACGTATTAAAGAAGGGAGTATTGCTTCTTCTCAGGAATTGGATATAATGTCTAGAATTGTGTTGTCTGAGATATCGCTGACTCCTATGAAACTTACTGTACAAACAGGATTGAGCAAGTCGGGGATAAGCCGTTTGATTGAAAGACTGGAGAAGAAAGAATTTCTTAAAAAGCAATATAATTCAAAGGATAAACGAAGTTATATTCTTGTTAGTACAGAAAAAGGTAATCAAGAATTGGAAAAAACTTATAAATATTATTTAAAACCTATTTATAAACTTCAGAGGACTTTGAAAGAGGAAAGATTTGAATCTTTAATTATTCAAATTAAAGAAGCTAATAATATGTTACAGAATGGGAGGTAAAAAATGACTTTTTATCAAGAACTTCAACTCAATCAAGCTGGTTCTAAAAATTATATTGCTAGTTTTAAAAATCCAAAAGAAAAGTTGAAACATATTGGAATTTATTTATTTAAAATTATTATAACTATAGTTTTTTGTATATTATTTATAACATTGTTTAGTATGCTGTTTGGAGGTGATAATAGCCTTGCGGGACTTGCTGTGCTTCTTAGTATAATGGCTTTTCGATTTTCTGATTTTGGAATTCATACATCACATGCTATTTGCTGTGTTTTTATGGTATTTGGCATTCTTGCGGTAGGACCTAAAATATCTAAGAATATTTGAACCGTTTTTTTAATTTATCAGCAATAAATTTAACAGAGTATCCCAAAGCACTGATTGGTATGTTACAAAAATGTGAAAAGTATTTTATAGCAAAATAATAAAAATATAAACAAATAAACCGTAGGCAGTACTCTATATGCACCAACTTAACAAAAATATTGAGGCTTCTCCTTAAACTCCTCTCGCTTTTTGAAATAAGCTAGGCAAAAACTTTTAAGCGAAACTGCGTTTTGCCGAAAGAATGATAAATTGGATTGCTATAATTTTTTATCATTATCTATTATGAAATTGCGGCAAGACAGACTTTTAAAATTTACTTTTTCCATGTTGTAGGCATAAGGAGTACCAGCATTGGAAATATCTCTAGTCTTCCGGCAAGCATATCAAACATAAGAATATATTTGGTGAACATGGAAAGATTTCCGAAGTTTGAGGATGGTCCAACAGCCTCAAGACCAGGGCCAATATTATTAAGTGTTGCCGCCACAGCTGTAAAAGAACTTGTAAAGTCCAAGTTATCAAGAGAAATAATAAGCATCGACGCCACGAAAATCAAAATATATGCCGCAAAAAAGCGTTCTATTGAGTGTACAACAGATTTTTCCATTGTGTGTCCCTCAAAACGTACAATACCTATACGTCGTGGATGCATTGTCATTCTTAATTCATTAAGAACAGTTTTACATAGTACTATTATACGAGATACCTTAATACCGCCGCCTGTACTTCCGGCACAAGCTCCTATAAACATAAGAAGTACGAGAATTGATTTTGAAAATTGAGGCCACAAGTTAAAATCAACAGTGGAAAAACCTGTGGTTGTAATAATAGACGCAACTTGAAACGATGCGTGGTGAAAAGTTTCTAATAATGTTTTTCCTTTCGAATATGTGTTAAGGACAATGAGAAAAACAGCTAATACAATAATTCCAAGATAAATCCACATTTCCTCACACTTAAATGCCTGCTTTATTTTTCTGGAAAGTATTAGGTAGTACACATTAAAATTAATCCCAAATAAAATCATAAATACAGTAAGTATTGTCTGCTGTATTATTGTATAATCGGCGGCGCTGGTATTAAGCACGCCAAAGCCTCCTGTTCCCGCTGTTCCAAAAGACATAGTAAGCGAGTCAAAGAGCGACATTCCAGATATAAGCAACAATATAATTTGTATTATGGTCATAACAAAATATATTGTATAAAGAAGTTCGGCAGTATGTCTTACTCTAGGAACAAGCTTACCAACCGAAGGTCCAGGACTTTCCGCACGCATAAGATGCATATTATAATTTCCCATAAGCGGCATAACGGCAAGTATAAATACTAATACTCCCATTCCGCCAAGCCAATGAGTAAAACTTCGCCAGAAAAGAGAACATTTACTCAGCGCCTCGACATTGGAAAGCACACTGGCTCCTGTAGTAGTGAAACCGGATATTGTCTCAAAAAGAGCGTCTGTATAGGAGGGTATTTCTCCGCTTAGTGTAAATGGCAGAGCTCCGCATAAACTGAGTATAATCCAACTGAATGATACGGTTACAAAACCTTCACGAGCATAGAATACATGACTTTTTGGTTTTAGACGTTTGCCGATAGTTCCTATAATAAAACATCCGGCCATAACAGCGGCGAAAGCCCAGCCACTGTTTTCACGATATATAAGTGCTGTTATACAGGGCAACGCCATAAAAATTCCCTCAACCTGCAATACCCTGCTCAGGATATAAAATATAATTGAATAATTCATAATAACCCTACCTCAATATATCACGTATATCATATAAACCAGTATTTGTGGTTATGACGACAACAGTATCTCCCACCCGTATTATATCACTTCCGCCGGGGGTTATTATATTCCCTTTGTGATTAATACAGGCAATAAGTATATTCGGTTTTAGATTGAGATGTTGAATTGGTATGTCAACAACAGGCGAGTTTTTACCTATTAAAAATTCAAGAGCTTCAGCTTTATTACTGATAAGTTTATAAAGAGTCTCAACATTGCTGCCAAGTGAGTTTGACATAGCGCGGACAAATCGAACAATATTTTCCGCTGTCGTATAGCGGGGGTATATTATACTTCCGATGTCAAGCTCGCTCAAAAGATTATCATAGGACATACGATGTATGCGGGTAATAAGTTTTGCGTCAGATATGGTTCTTGCAAAAAGTGAAAGCATAATATTTTTTTCGTCAACATTTGTCATGGAAACAAATGCCTGAGTTCGTTCTATGCCTTCTTCCATCAGAATATTTCGGTCAGTTCCATCGCCGCATACTATCATTGCCTGAGGAAGAAGTTCACATAGTGTATCACATCGAATGCGGTCATATTCTATTATCTTGACTTTTATTCCCATATTAAGAAGTTGCTTAGCTAAATAATAAGCTGTGGCTCCTCCTCCCACTATCATTGTATCGTGGACACGTCCGGTCGCAAGACCCATTTTTTTGAAAAACTGTATTATATTTCTTGAAGAGACCACAACAGATATAGTATCTTTTTCACAGAGCTTGAAATTACCATCTGGAATTATAACTTGCTCGTCACGTTCCACTATACAAACAAGTACATTACAATATAATTTTGATGATATATCCTTTAAGACACAACCAACCAATATATTATCACGGGTAAGTCGTATTTTGAATAATTCTACACGTCCGCGGGCAAAAGTATCTACCTCAATTGCCGAGGGAAATTTAAGAAGCCTCGCTATATCATCAGCCGCGGCAGCCTCTGGATTTATAATCATTGAGAGCCCAAGTTCTTCCTTTATGAAGCCGATTTCTCTGCTATATACAGGATTTCGCACACGAGCTATTGTTTGACATCCGCCGGCTTTCTTTGCGATAAGACAGCAAAGAAGGTTCATCTCATCAGAATCTGTAACCGCTATTAGCAAGTTTGCTTCTTCAATTCCTGCTTCCATTTGTACACTGTAAGTAGCTCCGTTTCCGACTATCCCCATTACATCACAGTTATCAGTAACCCTTTTAAGTTTGTCATTTTTCAAATCAATTACCGTTAAATTATGTCCCTCTTTGCTAAGCTGTTCTGTAAGAGCAAATCCTACATTACCACAGCCTACTACAATTATCTGCATAATTATTTCAAACCACCTATTATTTTTTAATATAGTAAAATTAGTTGTTCCACATATTATTAATATTATAACTTTTTAGGCTGTAAAAATCAAGTATACAAATTTAATCAAGTGCGTAAATAAATTTGTATTAAAACTGAGGGAGGCGCATTATATGTACTAACCGTAACAAAAAACTTGAGGCACCGCATCAAACTCCGCTCGTTTTTTGAAAAAGATGAGATAAAGCTTTTTATGCTAAACTTTGTTTCGCCGGAAAATAGTAAATTTTTAGATAAAAACGATAATTTTTGCTGATTTTTTGTGTATATTTTGTTTTTAGACAGGTTTTTTTTAGATTTTAGACAGGTTCGAATTAAAAAACAGATTTGAGAGAATCTATTATTCTTTCAAACCTGTTTTTATTTGCCAATAATTTCTGTAGGAGAGAAAATTTTTTTTATTGGTTTATAATATATAATATTCAATATATAAAAATTTGTGATTGAGAGAATAAAAATAGTTATTTAAAAATAAGGTTTTATA
>CATJCJ010000331.1 GCA_949738935.1 uncultured Eubacteriales bacterium
TGCTTTAAAACAATATAACTTTTTTTATTATTCATCTTTATGTCCTCCGATTTGAATTTTTATTTTTGTTAAAATCCAAATCGGGGACGGCGGCGCACGCGCCAAATTATCTACATAAAAAAGAGCGTCAGCAATAAAGCCAACGCCCTCATATTTACTATATAAAAAATAATGTTGAAGTAAACACAACAAAACATATATAATTGGAATAATGTCGAATATAAAAATATCACAGTCCCTTTTCAAACTGCGATATTTTTATATTACTATATTTATGTATATAAATGTCAGCTGCACCGCCCGACTGTATGAAAAAACTATTTTAACAGTTTATTTAGTGTTATTTCCTCCAAACTATCTGTAATAAATTATAAACTTTCCTATAACAAAAATATATAGATTATAACAACAATCGGTCGAGTAATTACTACACCATTTGACTGTTTACACAAAAATAAGGCTCAAATTGAGCGATATTTCCAAATAAAAACATCGCTCAATTTGAGCTGTATTTCGTAATTATATATTGCTTAAATATACTTCTCACTATTTATGAAATAACAAAAGACACTAAATTTTTCCTTAGTTAGTGAATAGCAAATCTTTTGAAAAAAATTGGTTAAAGGCCAAAAATAAAAGCCACAGAAAGTCAAACAATAGACAATCTGTGGCTAAAAAAATAATATATTATATGGTTTTCACAAATTCAATTCTGCAATAAATTTTTTTATATCAGAATAAACTTCATTGTCTAAATCCGGATATTTTTCAAGAACTTCATTAACCCAATCTGGTCCATGACCACCAACGTCTGTAATAAATCTTTCTAATTCTCCAACTGGAACAAGGTAAACACCGTTTTCTTTCAATGTACTATTCAACTTTTTAATAGCAATAGAGGCATCTCCTGATGGAACACCATTAAACCCAAATTTTTTTATTGCTTCCCACTTTGAAACTGTGCTAATTTGTTCTCGGAGTTCTTTAATTTCTTTACCAGACAAATTTTTCTCACTAGAATTATCTAAAATAGCATTTATATTCTTTTTAGCATCCATTCTATTAATTTTTTCTTTATAACTATGCAAGTTGCTAATTAGTATATTATAATCTTTTTGAAACGTTGACCAATCTATATCAAATGCTTCCACTATACCTCTGAAAACATTTTCATCATTTAAAACATCCATATCTGGAATTATCTTAACATCAATATTTAATGAATGCAAGGCTTTAGCAACTCTGGCCATTCTGTGCTTACCACCACAATGAATAAATAAAGTTTCAGAATATCGACCTGATTGTTGTTTAATGTGATTTTCAATAATAGAATACATCTTACAATCAGAATCGCTTTCACATAATACAACCGATTTATGAAACAGACTTGACATTATATTGGAATATTTAAGCAATGGCTCATTCCAAACTTCATGAAATTTTTCATTATCAAGAACTGAAAAATGATTATTCTTATCTTGCCTAGTAATCCTTATAATCTTTATTCGCTCTGGACAAGTATCTAATAAACCTTTAATAAATTCTTCACTGTGTGTAGATATAAAAGCTTGCTGTTGATTAGTTAAGGTTTCTCCTATAATTTGCCCCATAATTCGTGCTTGCGGAGGATGTAAAAACGACTCGGGCTCGTCAATTAAATATGTACAGAAATAATCCAGCATAAGATAAAGTAAAATACCCACAAAACTTTTAATACCATCACCTTGATTTTGAACCTGATCATAATCCTCCAATATCTTAGCATACTCTTCTTGGCGAGTTTGTTCATCCTCATATTCCTCATTAAGATTTACAGGAGTACCAATACAAAGAGGAATAATAGAACCGAACTGCATATTAGGAATTATATCTGTGCCAAAAGCTTTTTTAAAATTATATGAAAGCCATTTGCGATATTTACTATCAAATGCAGCATAATGTATAGGATGTTTTTTTGCAGAATTACGTTTAATATTTTCTGGAGGTTCACAAATAGTTAAACGAGCTGCTGTATCTAAATTCGCAATAAAAAAGTTGCTGAATTTTCCCAAATTCTGTTCTCCATAAAAGTTCATTGCCTCACTGTAAAAAAATGTACTTTTTAATACACTATATGATTTATTGTTTTTATTAAGTTCCTTAACCTCGCTAAAGGACTCAAGTACAGGAATGATAGAAACATTATTTTTTACTATTTTAACATCTTGAATAACAACACCAGTATATTTATTACCTGACAAGGAAAAAATATCCTTTAATGATTGACTTTTACCAGCATTATTAGGCCCAACAAATACAATAATGTCATCTCGATTGATATTAACATTTGTTTCATTATTAAATTTAATATTTGTAATATAACCACCAGGTTTTTCATCTGGTAATGGATTATCCACTATTTTTTCTTCCAAACTACAAACACCTCATTATCACGTATTTTCATAAAAGTTTACTCTACTTTTTTAACAATATCCTCAAAAGATTTAATAAAAAGTTTCTTCAATGCCGTATCATATATAATATTTTTTGAAAATTTTAATATTGATTCCTTATTTCTTTTTAACTGATACTATCAGAAGTCACAACAACTTCATCAAGCCGGAACATCAGCATACTTGCAAAAATTAAACGACGCATGGCATCATCTTTTGTGATAGCAATATTTTCGTGCGACTTGGGATTACGCAAAGCTATCATTGCGAACATCCATTAATATAATGCTTGTAACATTTATTGAAGAATTATAATACAATGAAAAAAATATATGATAATAATTATACTTTTTCCAGATTATTATATCATTTTAGGTATATTTTTACAAGACAACATACAGTAAAAAAACTGACCTCCAATCGTTAGATTTTTTCTAACTTTTACAGGTCAGCTTTTTAATTTATATAAACTAAATATATTTACCAATTTATTTTTTGCAAGCACTAGCATATATTTGTAAGATTGTTAAAGCATCTGTACGCTGTTGTTGTGACAACTCATTCAGAATATCAGTCATAGGATTTTTAAGAGAATATGATAAATCACCAAATAATAGATAATCAATACTAAAATCTAAAGCTTTACTCAAACCTATAAGGGTATTTAAGGATACGCCCTTTTCACCACGTTCCAAAGCCTGATAAAAGCGTATACCAATACCAACCTTTTCAGCTATATACTCCTGTGTTAAATTTAATGTATTACGTCTGTTACGAATACGTTCACCAAACAGCAAGCGCTCTTTAGATGTCAATTTATTTCACCCCTAGGATTTATATATCAGATAAAAATTCTTTCTTTAATCTTTCTAGCACATCTAAAACTGTTTGTTGCTGACTGGCACTTAAATCATCTAAATAGAGGTAAGAACGATTAGTTATTCCTAGCATATAATCCACAGAGGTATTATAAAGAACAGCCAATTTTATAAGTTGTTCCGCCCTTGGCATAATTGTATTGCGTTCATAACCACTTATAGTAGAACGAGTTACATCAAGACGCTTAGCAACATCAACCTGTGAAAGATGTTTTGCTTCTCTAAGTTCTTTCAAACGTAAACCGAAATCATAAACCATCGTTCTCCCTCCTTTCTACTTTTATATTCTACAACACGCTGCGAAATTATAAGTGTATTATTTATATAAAAATAGACATTTATAATTGACAAGCTCTTTTATATGAGGTAGAATTAAATCATATAAACATAAATTAAGGAAGTAAAATATGATATTTAAAACCTGTGCATTTACCGGCCACAGACCACAAAGTCTGCCTTGGCGGTTCAACGAAACAGATCAAAACTGTCTAAGGTTGAAAGAAATATTAACTCAACAAATTGCTAATCTGGCAGGTAAAGGCATAACAGATTTTTTATCTGGTATGGCTCTGGGGGTTGACACTTGGGCAGCAGAAATCGTCCTAAGTTTAAGAGAAAACAATCCTGCGCTAAAACTCCATTGTATTCTGCCCTGCAAAACGCAGGCAGAAAAATGGCCTATTCCAGCGCAGGAACGCTACAAAATGATTTTGAAACAGGCAGACAGCATAGTTTACACCAGCCGTAATTATCATACAAACTGTATTCTGGAGCGCAACCGCTTTATGGTTGAAAACACCAGTCTGCTTCTGGTCATATATGATAAACACAAACAACGTAGCGGCACAGGCGCAACACTGCGCTATGCCCAAAAGCTAGGGCGCAAAATTATCATTATTGACCCCATATCTTTAGGAATAACGGGATTGGAGCAAATATGAAAAATATATTTAATAATGATGAGGAAAATATTACTTATAGCTGCTTTTTAGCCTGTTTGGCAA
>CATJCJ010000332.1 GCA_949738935.1 uncultured Eubacteriales bacterium
CTTCCTGGATGCGTTTTCTGTTTTTGTCCAAAAAAGCATACCTTTTTATAAGCGAGTTTTTGTCGGAATTACGTAAAACAAAAGGAGGAGCAGAATAGTCGAAATATTTATCGGAATTACGTAAAAATGAAATAAAAACAGAGCAGGAAGATGAATTTTTTTGCAGGGATTGACATATTTGTATAGCTTGCGTATAATAATAACAACAGATAGGCAGCTATCTTGAAAAGTAGTTCGCTTCCGGTCATGCGGAGAATAAATAGACCGTGTAAACGTGGTTCGCTTCCGGCCATGCGAATAACAAATAGGCCGTGAAAAAGTATGTAAGCCTCTTGCCTGAAAACAAGGGGCTTAGTTTATGCAAGGAGAAATGACACTTATGGAGATTTTGGCGGGAAGCCTGTATTTTGTTTCTGATGATTTCTTTGCAAAGATACAAGACCCCTATCTGAAAATCAATTATGAAGACACGAAGCGTCCGCACTACTTTGCCCTTAAGGACAGCAAAATGGAACTGTATTGGCTGATTCCATGCAGTTCTAAAACAGAGAAATTTGAACGCCTGATAATGAAAAAACAGGAACAGAACAAGCCGACAGACACGATTCAGATTGTGAAAATTTTTGGTTGTAAAACAGTGCTTCTTTTTCAAGATATGTTTCCTGTGACTGCAAAATACATAGACGGCCAGTATATCAAAGGCGGTCAGCCTGTAAGGATTGCAGATTCTAAACTGATACAGGCATTGGAAAAGAATGCAAAAAAAATAATTAACCTGCTGCACCGGGGAGTGCGTTTTACACCGACGCAACCCGATGTAATCAGAATTGAAAAAATTATGTTAGAGGAATTACAGGATATGGGCATTGGATAGAGTGCCAAAGGCGGCGGCTATCATATAGCCGCCGCCCTGAATAAACATAAAAACACTTGTCACCGTTTTTTATACCATAAAAATTACCTGTCATGAATCTTTCTTAAAATTACTTTCACCGGAATGGTGTTATTTCCTGCACTTTTGAAATACCGGATTTCTATGTTTTCCGTTCTTTCTTCCAAACAGAATTGCAGCGTTACAAATTTAGAACTCCCATCCCATGCAGTGGAACAAATAAGCGTATTTCCAAAGTCGGCACAAACATCCATACTACCTAAAATATCAGGGGTGCCCATGGTTTCATCCATCTCAAACAATACCTCATATGCGCCGGGATCCAAACTAATATAAGGTCCATACATGGCATAACCGGATTCTTCCAGTCCTAATCCCGTGTATGCCATATTTTCCACCAATGTCAAATCCATACCATCTGGTGACGAATCCCATAACAATTTCGATATATATATATCTGCATCTGCCGACACTGGCGTATAGTATTCATATACATTAAAAGTGGTTCTCGTATTACCGTCCAGCCAAAAAATAATACTGCGTTCACCATTTAATGTACTTACATTGTAATTACGACTGTTAATAATGTCACCCTGCATGCTTTTCTGTTCGGTATTTCTTCCGTTAGTAGCCAAATCAACCCGATACATACCTTCTTCCAATACATGTGCCAATGCGTTTTTAAACGTATTGTTGCTTAAACGAAAATAATTTATATTTATTTTTCCGTCTTTTGATAATCCTTCCATCCCTATTTTTTTCAGCTTTTCCATATTTTCCGTATTTTCACGGATTAACAGGCTGTAATGCTCTGTGCAGTAAATAATCTTGTAGTTATTGACAAGGTTAAAAATCAGTTCATTCCTGTTATCATTTTCAAGTACAATATACCCGTTCTTATTGAAGGAAGAAATTCTTTCTGTACTGATACATTCCTGGATTTCCTGTCCTAAATACTGCTCTGCATAGGACCAGTCTGAATCAGGATAATCATAAAATGCGTGGCCAACCAGAGATGGATAGATATCCTCTAAAAAGGAACGTTCCTTAAACATGATGTCGGTTGCGAACTCGCACTGGTCCATA
>CATJCJ010000333.1 GCA_949738935.1 uncultured Eubacteriales bacterium
CTTTTGACAACTACCCTTATGGAGCTATCCTCATTACAAAAGTTGATGGTGTAACAAAGAAACCGCTTGCAAATGCTAAATTTAAAGTAACAGACACTTCTAATAAGCCGATTGGCAACTCTAATGGCGAATATATAACAGACAGCAAGGGCGAAATCTTGATAAACAATATTGTACCCAGAAGTTATGTTATCACAGAAATTCAAGCACCGGAAAATTACGCTTTAAACGACATACCTAAAACTATTGAAGGTTAAGCCGGACGGAAAAACTCAAAAATTATCTTTTGATAATTACCCTTATAGCTCTATCCTCATTACAAAGGTTGACCTTGTGCGTCTCTGCTCGAACCTTTAGACAAAGGTTCGTCAGAGATTTTTTTGCCGTCATCGGCAAGCATAATATTTTCAAATTCGGCTTCACCGCCTTTGACGATATTATAGTAAATAACGAAACGACCGTTATATAAATAAACCTGATGTACAAAAGATGTAATAATTTTTTGTTTATATTCTTCTCTGGTTTCGTATTCATCGGGCTTTAAATATTGCGTAAGAAAGAAATAAAGTTGTTCCTCGTTTAAGCCGAACGACAACGTTTCATAGTAAGCAAGCTCGCCTTCTATTGAAAGCTGTTCTGATTCTAAAGTTTGCAGACGTTCTAACAGTGCCGTTGGAGCTGTGCCAGTCTCAATAGCTTTTACTATATTTGCGATAGCTTTCTTATTGTCGTTAAGTTTTTTCTTATAATAGTCTATATTCTCTTTTCGGGTATCGTTTTCGGCTTGCATAGCATATATTTTGCCGGCAATATCCTTGAGAATATCAGGCTGCATAATGTACTCAACCGTCTTATCGACAACTAAGTCCTCTAAATATTCTTTACGTATATTAGTTTTTTTGCAGCCGTTTTTCTTTTGGAAAGAGGGACAGTGATAATAATGGTAGCGTATTCCTGTATGGCTTGTTCCGCTTAAGCCGGTCATAAGTTTTTTACAATAACCGCAGTAAAGCTTTCCCGTTAATAAATAGTTGAATGTTTCTTTACGTTTTTTCTTTCCCACTCGTTTTCTCTCCATTTCTTTTCGGGCAAGATAAAAGGTTTCTTTTGAAATTATAGCAGGAATACCATCTTCAACTTTTACGCCTGCTGCCTCATATACGCCTATATATTTTTGATTTTTTATAATTCGGGTTATGCTGTTTGTATCAAAGGTGTTGCCATAGCTTGTTTTAAGTCCTAAGCTGTTTAAGTATTGGCATATTTCACGGCAGCTTTTACCGTTTATATACATTTCAAAAATTTTTTTAACGGCTTTTGCACCGTCAGGGTCTATTTCATAGGTATTATCTTTTGAAGCCTTATAACCTAAAGGAAGAACACCTCCGGTTATTTTACATTTTAAGGCTGTTTCGTGCATACCGCGTTTTATTTTCTGGGCGAGTTCCGCAGAATAGTATTCTGCCAAGCCTTCCATTAATGACTCAAGGATAATTCCTTCGGGACCGTCCGGAATAGATTCGGCGGCATAAAAAATCTGAATTCCGTTCATTTTAAGCTGCCTTTTATATATGGCACTGTCATATTTATTGCGGGCAAAACGGTCTGTTTTATATACAACAACGGCGTCAAATTTCTTTTTCTTAGCGTCAGCGATAAGACGCTGAAATTCGGGTCGGTCGTCTGTTTTTCCTGATATATGCTTATCTGCGTATATTTCTGTTATTGTGAGCCCCTTTTGTTTACAGTAATCTGTACATACTCTTATTTGCCCTTCGATACTCTGGTCGGTTTGACGCGGACCTGCACTGTATCGGGCATATAATGCTGTTCTCATAGGGAACCTCCTTTAAAGATTACGTCGTTATGGTATTCCAGAAATTCAGGAGCGGGTAAAAAGGTTTTCGATTTTACTATGCTGGTGCCTTCGAGTTCTATGAGCTGCTTTCTGATAAAATTATTTTCAATGTGTTTTTTGACTGATTTTGAAACGTGTATAGTGTAATCTTTCGCTACAGTTATTAAACCTTTATCAAAAGCCACATCGTGAAACGTGTTAAGTAGCAGACCGTTGTGCGGGTCGGTTCTTTCGGAAGCTGTACGGCAGACCTCAAATGGTTTTATATGGCTTGCCCTTAAAAAAGTAAGTATATCAACACCAGTAATACAGCATTTATTATTGTAAGCGGCAAGTACGCTTGAACGGAAGAAGGCACGCTGACGATTAACCTTGCTGCGGTCATTAAGAGATGATAATTTTGAAGCACCTTTTTCTGAAATTGTATCAAAAAGATTAAAACCTGTAATTGTTTCGGCGGCATAGCTCAATTCGCCCCAGTCATTTTGAAATTCTTTAAATATTTCTTTATCTGCTTTAGCCGTATGAGATAAGCCCTTTTTGCCTTCGCCGGTAATATTAGGGTCTATGTATTGAAAATTACGCATTCTCATAGTCATAGAAGCGGCGGATTTATTACGATTTTCCGCAACTTGCTGGATAATTTCGTTTTTAGGATTTATTTTATTAAGCGGAATAATACAGTAAAGAGCGTAAGCCACGATAATATCTTCACGCAACCAAACAGATTTTCGGGGGGGGGTAGAGTTTAACATTAAAAATTTCTCCTTATATTAAAATTAATGGGCTGCATTTTCAGTTTCGAGACGTAAAGCTGTTGAAACAAGCTCAATACGTTTCTTTACGTCAAGGTTTCTGTAAATCCTTAAAAGTTCGGCTTCTTCTTTGCTGAGATTTTCACTGCCGTTAAAATTTACAGTATTTGTATTTTGGGCTATAACACCGTTATTAGTATGAGTGTTAGCATAATAGGTAGTGTTATCCCAGCCCATTAAATACGCTGGCGTTGTAAGTAAGGCTTCAGCAAGTTTTTCTATAACATCTTTTTTTAAGTTGGAAACGACATTAGTTTCATACTTATTTATAGTCGCCGCTGTTACGCCTACTTTTTTAGAAAGTTCTTCAAGCGTAAGACCGCAGTCTCTTCGGCATTCGCGTATTCTTGTACCTACAATACTACTCATTATGTGCCCTCCTAAATTGATAAATATCTATTTATATGATATATTATATCACGCTTCAACTTAAAAATAAATAGTTTTTTGAAATTTATTTCAAAAATTGACTTATAAATTACCATTTACAAATCAAAAATTAAATGATACTATATTATCGTAATAAGAAAAATATTTCAAATTATGAGAAATATAAAAGAAAGGAGTTGTAAAATATGAACAAATCTCTCTTATTAAGTTATATGGTTAAAAATGGAGATACCCAAGAGGAACTCGCCGAGGCAATGGGGCTTAGTTTGTCAAGACTCAATGCAAAAATCAACAGACGAAACGGCGCTATGTTTAATCAGGCGGAAATAGATTTTATCTTTAGAAGATATAAGTTCACCCCTAATGAGATTGTAAATATTTTTTTCGCAAAGCCTATATCTTATCAGGAGGTATAAATCAAATTATGCAAACTTCTATTATCAAAGAAATTGAAAAACATACAATAGTGCGTCTGTTGAATGCTGCTGAAGAATTTTACAGTAAACCGGAAAACATACAGGCCTTTAAGGACTGGCAGAAATTAAAGGAGGCAAAATAATATGCAAATTACATTTACCATTGAAGCAACACCGGAAAACATTGAAAAGTTAAAAGTCTTTTGTACAGAGGAAAAAGTACAGCTTCCGTCTAAGAACACAAAAGCAAAAATTGCAAAAAAAGCTGATACACCAGCAGAGGATAATCCTCCGCTTAATATGGAAACAGCAAACGAGGAAGCGCCTGAAAGCAGCAGTACCCCGGAAATCAATAAGTCTGACGTAAGAGCAGTAGCATTGAAACTCTCCAAAGCCGGAAAGTCAAATGTGCTTAAAGAGATATTTGCTAAATTCGGGGCTGAAAAACTCGGTGATGTACCTGAAGATAAATATTCCGAGCTTATGAGAGAGCTGGTGTCGGCAAATGAATAAACACGCTTTATTATCTGCAAGCGGCGCCGCAAAATGGCTTAACTGTACACCAAGCGCAAGACTTGAGGAAAAAATTCCGAATAGGACTTCAAATTATGCGAGAGAGGGAACACTTGCGCATACTCTTGCCGAACTTACCGTAAATTATTGGCTTAACAATATTTCAGAAATGGATTTTGAAAATCAAAAAGATGAACTTGTAGCAAGTGAAGAAGGTCAGGAATTTTTTAATATGGAAATGCAGGAGTATATAAATGATTACGCAAAACTTATTACAGATAAAGTAAAGGCTGCAAAAGAGGTATGTGAAGATACTTTTGCGGAGCTTGAAGTTAAAGTCGATTTTTCAAAATGGGTACCTGACGGATTCGGTACAAGCGACTGTGTTATTGTTTCTGATAAAATTCTTGAAATTATAGACCTCAAATACGGAAAAGGCCATAGAGTCGAAGCTGCGGGAAATCTTCAGATGAGACTTTACGCTTTAGGCGCTCTTGAATATTATGGGCAGCTTTATGACATTGAAAAAATAAGAATGACAATATTTCAGCCTCGTTTATCAGGCGTACAAAGCTCTGATGAAATCACTGTTAAAGAACTTTTAAAATGGGCGGAAGAGGTCGTAAGGCCTAAGGCAAAAGAAGCTTTTGAAGGAAAAGGCGAATTTGCACCGTCGGAAGAAATTTGTAAATTTTGCAGAGCAAAAGAAGAGTGCCGAGCACGCTATGATTATAATTTAAACATCTTTGACGAAAGCCCTGACCCTTTGCTTATAACGCCAGACGAAGCGGCTGCTGTTTTAACAAAAGCCGGGGATATGAGAGGCTGGCTTGATGACCTTGAAGATTTAGTATACTCCGCTCTTATGAAAGGTGAAAAAGTTAACGGTTATAAAATTGTTGAAGGCCGAAGCAACAGAGCGTTTGCGGACGAGAGCAAGGTTGTAAAGGCTATGAAAAAAGCGGGATATAAAGAAGCGCTGCTTTATGAAAAGAAACTTATTACTTTAACTCAAATGGAAAAGGACTTCGGCAAAAAAGAGGTCGCTGAAATATTAAAAGACTTAATT
The DNA here is from genome assembly GCA_949738935.1 of uncultured Eubacteriales bacterium. GTDB lineage: Bacteria > Bacillota > Clostridia > Lachnospirales > CAG-274 > MGBC114079. The sequence continues at coordinate 5,062 of CATJCJ010000333.1, forward strand.
ATAAAGCCGAAAGGCAAGCCTAAGCTTGTGCCTGAATCCGATAAAAGACCTGAAATGCAGATTAACGAAGCAGTGATTGCCGCTTTTGACGAAAATTAGAAAGGCGGTATTTCAGGTGAACAAAAGAATAATACTTAAAATAAAAATATTTCTTTCAGCAATGTCTGCAGTTATATCGCTTACAGCAATGCCTTTTATATTCAAATTGGCTGAAATAGAGAGAGGCTATAAAGCCTATGGCGGAGAAATGCTTATCCCTTTTGTTACTGTTTTTAGTATATTTTTTATGGTTGAAGGGATAACGCAGTTAAAAAACAAATAATTATTTTACTTAAAAATTATCGTAAAATGATTTATATATCAAAAAAATTATAAATAAAAGGGAGATTTTAATTATGAAAACACAGATAACAACAGGAAGAGTTAGATTCAGCTATTGTAATTTATTTACCCCGCGTGCGGCTAATGCAGGAGACAAGGAAAAATACAGCGTAACACTTTTGATTCCTAAATCTGACAAAGGTACGATTCAGAAAATTAAGGGCGCGATTAGTGCGGCAAAGCAGGCTTATCTTGAAAAAAATTCAAACAAAAAGCTTCCTTCCGAACTTAAAAATACACTTCACGACGGAGACGGAGAAATGCCTAACGGCGGAGAATACGGTCCAGAGTGCAAAGGCTGCTATGTTATGACTGTAAGCTCAGTAAATAAACCGGTTATGGTCTATGCGGATAAAACGCCTCTTACAGACTCTCAGGAATTGTATTCAGGTTGTTACGGCCGTGCTGTACTTAACTTTTATGTATATGATACAAATGGAAACAAGGGTGTTTCGGCAGGGCTTAACGGAGTTATGAAACTGTCAGACGGAGAGCCTTTAAGCGGCGGAGTTGTAACGGACGCAGACTGGGACGATGATTGGGACGATGACGAAGACGACGGTTTGCTTGACTAAAAATTTTCGGAGGCCTGCTTTATGAAAAATCTTAGTATTGATATAGAAACTTACAGCTCTGTATCTCTGCAAAAGTCAGGCGTTTATGCGTATGCCGAAAGCCGTGATTTTGAAATTCTGCTTTTCGGCTACGCTTTTGACGACGAACCGGTAAAAGTAATAGACCTTACAGAGGAATTTATTCCTGATGATATTAAAAAAGCAATCTATGACCCTGATATATTAAAAACGGCTTTTAGCGCTTCTTTTGAGCGTACTTGCTTATCTGCATATTTTGGGCGTATTACGCCGCCCGAACAATGGAGCTGTACAGCAGTTATGTCAAGAGAGTTAGGACTGCCGGCTTCTCTTGAACAAGTCGGCGCCGTTCTCGGACTGCCGGAGGATAAGCAAAAATCTAAAACGGGCAGGGCTCTTATACGATATTTTTCTGTTCCCTGCAAACCTACAAAAACAAACGGACAAAGAACAAGAAATTTACCGGAGCACGACCCGGACCGCTGGAAACTGTATATTGAATATAACAGACAGGACGTCGAAGCTGAAAGAGCAATAAGAAAAAAGCTGTCAAGATTTCAGATAACTCCCGAAGAACAGGCTTTATGGGTACACGACCAGCATATTAATGACAGAGGCGTTATGATTGACTATGCTTTTGTCGAAAGAGCTGTAATGATTGACAAGGTTATAAAAGACAGGCTTTTGCAGAAAGCGATAAATATCACAGGACTTGAAAATCCGAAAAGCACAGCACAGCTGAAAACTTGGATTGAGGGTACCGCCGGTATAAAGGTTGAAAGTCTTAATAAGAAAAATATTCAGAATGTAAGAGCCGACGCAATAAACGAAGCTGTTAATGAAATGCTTGATATTCGCGCAGGTCTTTCAAAGACTTCTACAGAAAAATATAATGCAATGCTCCGCACGGTCGGAGGCGACGGAAGAATAAGAGGACTTACTCAATTTTACGGTGCAAGCCGTACCGGAAGATGGGCAGGCAGGCTTGTGCAAATGCAGAATTTGCCGCAAAATAAAATGCCTGACCGCGACCTTGATATTGCGAGGCAGCTTGTAAGAAATTATGATTTGACTGCACTTGAAATATGCTTTGACGATATTTCGGGAACGTTGTCACAGCTTATAAGAACGGCTTTTGTGCCGAAAGACGGCTGCCGTTTTATCGTAGCCGACTTTTCGGCTATAGAAGCACGTGTTCTTGCTTGGCTCGCTGATGAAAAATGGCGTATGGACGTGTTTAACACCCACGGAAAAATATATGAATCCTCGGCGGAACAGATGTTTCATTTACCGCCGGGAAGCGTTAAAAAAGGAAACCCTATAAGGCAAAAAGGTAAAATTGCCGAGCTTGCTCTCGGCTACGGTGGAAGCGTCGGTGCTTTAAAATCTATGGGCGCATTAGATATGGGAATACCCGAAGAAGAGCTTAAACCTTTGGTAAACAGCTGGCGTGCTGCGAATACAGCAATAACTAAATTTTGGTGGGACACAGATGCAGCGGCTAAGCATACGATACAGACGACCGAACCGACAAAATTGCCTCACGGAATGGGCTTTTATAAAAAAGGTCCTCTTTTAAAGTTAGTTTTACCTAACAGAAGAGAACTAAGCTATGTAAAGCCTGCCGTTATTGACGGCAATATAACCTATGAGGGAACTTTACAGACTTCAGGTGCTTGGGGACGAATAGAATCATACGGACCTAAACTTGTTGAAAATATAGTACAGGCGACAGCAAGAGACTGTCTTGCTGTCGCTATTGACAGACTTGAAAAGAAAGGCTTTCCTGTCGTGTTTCACGTGCACGACGAGGTTATATGCGAAGTACCAATAGGCGTAAGTTCTGCCGAGGAAATAGGAGAGATTATGTCGGAAACCATAAGTTGGGCAAAAGACCTGCCTTTAAGAGCTGACGCTTATGAGTGTGAATACTATCGAAAAGCATAATAGAAAGGATTGATACGATATGACTTTAAAAGACTTTAACAACGCAGTTGATACGCAGATAGATATGTGCAAGAGCCTTTTGACAAAAAAGGGCGATGAATATGCTCCTGAATTTATCGAACAACAGGACGGACAGATTGCTTTTAATATTGAGGCTATGACTGATAGGCTGCATTCTTTTAAAAAAGCTGCTTCTTTAATGAATACAACTCCAAGGGCCGCTTTATTTGGTATGCTTACAAAACATCTTGTTTCTGTTTCTGATATGTGTACAAATAAAGAAGATTATTCTCAGGAACGCTGGACCGAAAAAATTACGGACAGCATAAACTATTTGCTTATATTAAGCGCAATGGTAAAGGAGGAACTTGAAAATGCGAAAAATTCAAGTAAAACTTCTTAATCCTCAGGAAATAAAGAACGCCGAAAAAATGCTTGTGTGCTCTGCAAGACTTACGCAAAGAGGTGAAAAAATACACAATCTTGATGATTTTATGAATTTATATAATAAGTCGTATGAAAACAACTTGATACGATTTTTAGTATCGCATCCACACCCCGCTATTCAAAAATTCGGCTGCATAAATGCCGTTGTAACAGGCGCCTCAAGGCGTTTTCTCGCGCAAATAACAAGACATCAAAACGAAGTTAAATTTATGTCTGCAAGTCTGCAGTACAGCAATTATTCGGAAAAAGCTGATTTTATGATTCCCTATGAGATTATCGGAACAAGTACAGAGCCTATATATAAAGAAATGTGTAAAGAGAACTCAGAAGAATACGAAGCGCTTATTGACTCTGAATACAGCAGTGATACAGCAGGATATATTATGCCGCAGAGTTTAAGAAATGTGCTTATTATAAGCGCTACACCGTTTCAGTGGAAATATATGATACACCTTAGGACCTGTAAAAGAAATACGGACGAAACGAGATATATTATGCTGAAAATATGGGAATCGCTTTACAATGAAAGTCCCGGTTTATTTTCCGACTGCGGGCCGTTCTGTATAAATGATTACTGTAAAGAGGCAAATATGTCGTGCAATTCACCGTACAGAAAGCAGGCTAAACCTGAAGATATTTTAAAGTCCGAATTTCCAAAGCTTTATGAAAATTGAGGTGAGCTTATGAAAATATGTATATTAAATTACGGAGCTTTGCCCGAATACGCTCCTAAAAGAAGCCACGATAACGACGCAGGCGCGGACGTTTATGCAATGAAAGATTATGATATAAATCCGTTTAAAACGATAAAAATTCCTCTCGGTTTTGGTGTTGAGCTGCCTGCCGGATTTGCGGGGTATATATTTCCGAGAAGCTCTTTAAGCGCAAAGGGCATAATATGCGAGCTTCCGCCTATTGACGCCGGTTATACGGGAGAGATTCACGCTATTATAACTAACAACGGAAGAACAACTTTTCAGATAAATAAGGGCGACCGTATAGGACAGCTTGTTATAATGCCTGTTGTTATAGCTGATTTTGTAACCGAAAAAGGTGAGAAACGACAAACAGGCGCTTTTGGTTCGACAGGGAGGTAGGTTTATGGGAAACAGACCCGACAAAGATACTTATTATTTGAATATAGCACGGGCAGTAGCGTCAAGGTCAACTTGCTTACATCATAAATACGGCGCCGTAATAGTAAATAATGATGAAATTGTTTCCACCGGATATAACGGTGCGCCGAGAGGAGAGTTAAATTGCTGCGACAAAGGGGTATGCTATCGTGATACTAATAAACTTCCTGTTGCTTCTTCTGCGGCACAGCACGGAAATAAGTATGGTACTTGTGTAGCCGTTCACGCAGAACAAAACGCTGTTATAAGTGCTTCAAGGAAAGAAATGCTCGGAGGTACTCTTTATCTTGCCTGTATCAATTTTGAAAATGAACCGGCGCCTTGTAATGTCTGCAATCGTCTTATTAAAAACGCAGGTATTGTGAGGGTTGTCGTATGAGTAAAACTTTAAATTATGACGGACTGATTACTATCGCAACAGGAAATTCCCGTAAATCCGTAAACTGGAAAAACGGGGAATTGTTATGGAGTGCCCTTGCCGAAAGGCTTAATACTGTAACCCGAACGCCTGAAAAGCAAGCTGAATATAAGGCTCTTGCGAAAACAAAAAGAGACGAAATAAAAGACGTCGGCGGTTTTGTCGGAGGTTCCTTAAAAAACGGAAGACGAAAAGCCGAGTTTGTAATTCAAAGAAGACTTTTAACTCTTGATTTGGATTATGTTAAGCCCAACGATACCCCTTGGGAAACCGTAAGACTTGTTATAGGCTGTGCGGCGGTTATTTACAGCACGCACTCACATACACCCGAGTCACCGAGGCTAAGACTTGTGATTCCTTTGTCAAGACCCGTAAGTCCTGACGAATATACGGCGCTTGCAAGACGGATTGCCGGCGATATAGGAATTGATATGTGCGACGATACCACTTATGAACCGCACAGACTTATGTACTGGCCCAGTGCTTCGCTTGACGCAGAATACCGTTTTGATATATCAGACGAGCCTTGGCTTGATGTTGACGAGCAGTTAAAACGTTATCATAACTGGAAAGATTCTTCCGAATGGCCTGTTTCAAGCAGAAAGCAAAGCATTATGCAGAGGCTCGCTAAAAAGCAGGGAGACCCTATAGAGAAAAAAGGAGTAGTAGGTGCTTTCTGCCGTGTTTATTCCGTTGAGGACGCTATCGAACAATTTCTTGCCGAAACATATACAAAATGCGGTGAAGCCCGCTACACTTATTCCGGCGGCTCGACCATCGGAGGTCTTGTAATATATGAAAACGGAAAATTCGCGTACTCTCATCACGGTACCGACCCTGCCGGCGGAAAACTTTGCAACGCTTTTGACTTGGTAAGGCTTCATTTGTTCGGAGATAAAGACCTTGAAGCGGCGCCTGATACGCCTGTAAACAGGCTGCCGTCTTATATTGAAATGTCTGAAATCGCAATAAACGATAAAGACGTCAAGCAGGATTTAGCCGTTACAAGGCTCAGAGAAATATCATCATATTTTGACGATGAAAACGAAGAAAATATAGAATGGCTCAGCGCGCTTACCGTAAACGCCAAAGGTAAATTTGAGTCCACAAGAGATAATGCGCTTTTGATATTATTAAACGACCCAAGCTTAAAAGGCAATTATTACTATGACGAATTTAGAGAAAGGCCTATTATAAACGGCGACCTTCCTTGGGGTCCTTTTGAAAAGCGTATAAGCGTTTGCTGGTCGGATTTTGACGACGCAGGACTCAGACATCATCTTGAAAAAGTATATGCCATAGATAACGCCGCAAAGATAAACGACGCAGTTGAACTTGCAATGAAATCCTGCAAAAGGCATCCTGTAAGAGAGTATTTATTAAGTCTTGAATGGGACGGCGTTAAGCGCGCCGATACTTTATTTATAGACTATTTAGGCGCGGACGACAATAAATACACAAGAGAAGCCACAAGAAAATCTTTAATAGGGGCAGTCGCAAGAATTTTTGAACCTGGCTGCAAACACGATTATACTCTTGTTTTAGTAGGTCCTCAGGGCTGCCGGAAATCAACAACTCTTGCAAAACTCGGCAAAGAATGGTTTTCAGATTCTCTTTATACGGTATCAGGAAAAGACGCCTATGAACTTCTTCAAGGATACTGGATAATAGAAATGGGAGAAATGGCAGCAACCAGAAAAGCCGAACTTGAACAGATAAAACAGTTTATGTCAAAGCAAAGCGATAACTATAGGTCAGCTTATGCTCATAAGACACAGGACCACCCGAGACAATGCGCTTTCTTCGGTACAACAAATGACTATGAATTTTTAAGAGACCCTACAGGCGGCAGACGTTTCTGGCCTATCGTTGTTTCTGAAAAAGGCAGAGACTTAGGCAAAGACTTAACGAACGAGATTGTTGACCAGATTTGGGCTGAAATTGTTGTAAGATATAAAGCAGGAGAAGAATGGTATCTTGATGACGAAACGGAAGCTATGGCCCGCAAGGTACAGGAAGAGCATACGGAAACCAACAGCAAGCAGGGCTTAATAGAAAAGTTTTTAGAAATGCGTTTGCCTGAAAACTGGGATTCTATGGAGCTTGACAAAAGATTATTGTTTTTAAGCGGAGGATTCGGAGAACAGGAAGAAGGAACAGAAGTAAGAACCCATATATGCGCTATGGAAATATGGCAGGAACTTTTCAGAGGCGACACTAAAAGCTTTACTCAGGCGCAGGCAAGAGAAATTAATAATATTCTCAGAAATATAAAAGGCTGGAAAAGCCAGAATTCCGTAAACTGCGGTATTTACGGAAGGCAGAGGGCTTTTATAAGAGAATAAATATTGTTATTTTGCTCATATTCAAGCCGTATCGAGCTTTTTAAGAGTTAGGCTTATTATTATTACTCATAACTTTTAAAAGCTCGATATAAACGATTTAAAGACCTTTTAGATATTAAATATTACGTTTTGATTTTTAAAAATTTCAATATAAACGATTCTGTTAAAATAATAAAAAATTAAATTAA
>CATJCJ010000334.1 GCA_949738935.1 uncultured Eubacteriales bacterium
AGTTATGCCCAAGGTTTGCTGCGGGAATCCGAAATGTATCACCGGCAGCGAGGAGGCGCTGCCACACAGCTTCAGGAATCACGGAGGAGTGCTGGAGTGCGAGTACTGCGATGAAAGACTGCTGTCGGAATAACCGTAAACACTGTTTTTAATACCGGCAATTTGTAAATTTTATATCTTTAAGGCAACACTGCGCAAAGACCGTGCTGTGCGCTTTGCCGCGCATACGCTTGCATTTTTTCCGTCTTTTGTGTCTAAAACTCCTTGAAATACGCCGGTATTCCTGCGTCGTTTTAGACAATCTGACGAAAAAGCTGACTCCGTATCTGCACAACAACCTTTGTGCGGTATTACCTTAAATATGAGATTATCCATTACAAGAATGAACTTTTTAGCCTGGATACCAAATCTTTTTTAAACTATGGATAAAATCCATAGTTTAAAAAAGGTTGCACCCAAAAACACCATGGCTTGTTTGAAAATAGAGGGAATGACATATTTTTGACCCAAAATGGTTAGTCTCAAGGAAAAAAACGCAGTCAAACTGTCGTTTAACGAGGCTTTTTGACGCAGAAGATGACAGTTTGGGCGCGAAAAGACGGCGTTTCAGTTTTTTCAAACAAGCCCTAATCCAACAGTTTTAAAAAGGATTAGTATAAGATATTGTTCGTTCAAAAACAAATCAATTTGTCTTGCCCAATCCTGCAGAGTTCTCCGTTCCCGAGCGTAAGCGTATCTCCACCTTGCTAAAGGCTCGGTAAACATGAAAATGCACGCGGTGCCATTACGAATGTATTCGTAATCCTCATATTTAACACCGTTATTTTTTATAATAAACTCGTCAGGGTTTTGGCAAATTTTTGCTGAAAAGACTTGAAATTATTTTGTTTTTGTGTTAAAATATATAAGGTAAATTTAAGGCAGCAACGCACAATGATTGTGTGTTGATTGCGCCGTCAGATTTATCGTCAGCTCGTATAAATCCGACGCAGGAATACCGACGTATTTCAAGTAGGATTTTTGCAAGCTGACGGAAAATATGCAAGCTGCACGCAAAGCCGCCATGCGGTCATTGTGCGGTATTGCCTTAAATAATTGATGAACCATAGGCGGATAGAACGACCATCTCCTAAGGTTACGAAAGACCGCTCGCCATATATCCATTGAAGAGCGATAGAAGAACCAAATATAACGCAACCACATTCTAAAAAGAACCGAGAGTGTTCCCAAATCGCCGCCATAGGCGATAAAATAAAATATGCGCCCGTAGCTCAGCAGGATAGAGCGTCCGCCTCCTAAGCGG
>CATJCJ010000335.1 GCA_949738935.1 uncultured Eubacteriales bacterium
TAGTAATATTATTAATATAAATGATTTTTATATACAACCAAAGTTATAGTAACTTCTAAAGAAAGGAGGTTTTATATATGGATTTTAGTGCTGATAACTTAAAACAAATATATTTAGATTGGATAAATAAAAGTAACTATACAGATTTAAAAAATGAATGGATAGAAATAAAAACTCCTTTTACAGATTTTACAGGTTCTTATATTTATTTGTTTGCAAAAAAAATTGATGAAAAATACTATTTGACAGATTACGGAAATATTTTAAATGAATTAGATATGCACAATATTCAAATTAAAGGACAAAGAAAAAAGCTCTTAGATAAAATATTACTTAGCCAAAAATGCAACATAGGAAATAATAATGATATTTATATTGAATTTTTCAATATAAATGATTTTCCCAAGTATAAACACCAATTAATACAAGCAATAATAAATGTCAGCGATTTATTTTTAACATCAAAATCAAATGTTGAAAATTTATTTCTTTTCGATGTAGTAGAGTTTTTAGATAAAAATGAAATAAGTTATAGTTCTCGTCCTTATTCATTACAGGGCAAAAGTGAATTAACAAATACTTTTGACCTAAATATAGGTCAAATAAAAAAAAGAAATATTCCAACTTTACACACTCGGATAATAAATCGGCTAACGGATAATTCTTTAAAATCGTTAATATTTGCTACAACCGATTTATCTTTAGATAAAAATGAAAAAATCGCAACTATATTAAACGATATTGAAAACAAAGTTGACAATAAAAAAATAAAAATACTTGAAGATTATAATATCGAAGTAATTCATTGGAAAAATAATATTAAGTACTTTAATAAGTATAAGATTGCTTAATATTAAAACCGCTCCTGCGCCAACAGGAACGGTTTTAATAAATAGTACCTTACACATTCAAGGAATGTGATACAAGTACAGCCTCGACAACTGTATTGTATCACAAAATCCTTGAATTTGCAAAGGATTTATTTTTATACCCAAAATTTCTAAAAATCCAAAAGGAGTGATACAAATGGCAGTTAAAACAAATTACGAAAAGAATGGAAATAATTATTACAGACTAACCTCGACAGTTGGTAAAAAGGCGGATGGCAAACTAATCCGCAAAGAGTTTTACGGCAAAAGCAAGAAAGAAGCCGAATCAAAAAGAGATGAATATTTAAGGGGCATACAATCCGGCTTAAACTCAAATTTCAATGAGATAACTTTAGGAGAATTAATTAAAGTATGGCTGTTTGAGGTTGTTAAAACTTACGCTTCTCATTCAACAATGGACAGATATGAGGGAATTTATAGAAATTACATAAAAGAAACTACCTTGAACAGCACTAAACTAAACTCAATTAAACCTTTAATACTGCAAAGGCATTACAATAAACTTTACTACGAGAATAAAAAAAGTCTTTCCGTCATAAAAAACCTCAATAAATTTTTAAAGACGTTTTTCAACTACGCCATAAAAGAAGATTATATTCTCTCAAATCCTTGTATCAAGGTAACCTTGCCCGTTGAAAAAACTGTAACAGATGAAAGCAAAGATATTGACCCTTTTACTCTTGAGGAAATAGAAAAAATCAAAAAAACAGCAAAAAATTATATGCGTATAATTTTCTTGCTTGACTTAGGAACAGGATTAAGAAAAGGTGAGCTTCTTGCTCTTACTCCCGCTGATATTAATTTTGAGAAAGAAGAAATATACATAAATAAATCTTTAAAAAAAATCAAAGTATTTGACAGCGAAACAAAATACCATTATGAAACAGCTATTGAAACACCAAAGACAAAAAACAGTATAAGAACCGTACCCATTCCCAAAAAACTTATTCCAATCCTAAAAAAACACATAACCAAACAAAAAGAAAAATATTTGTCAAATGGTTTAATTCTTAAAGAAAACAGTTTAATTTTTACCACAAATTCCTGTACTCCTATTGACGGGGTTAATATGTTAAGAGCGTGGAAAAGATTACTAAAGCGTGCCGGAGTGAGATACCGCCGTTTCCATAATGTTCGCCACACTTTTGCTTCTCAGCTATTTTTTGCCCACGTTGAACTTAAAACTGTTCAAATGCTGTTAGGACATTCAAGCATAAATATCACATCTGAAATATATGTTCATGTACTTCCTCAGTCAAAAATAGATTCTATAGAAAAAATCAATTACTTATTTTCATAAAGATGGCGGGCTATCAGAGATTTGTGAGTGAATGTTATTAATCTGCAAAATTTTTGTACTTAAATATCATTCCCGCAAAACTCTGGCACAAGTAAATCAATATTATTGACTACCTATACAACGAGGTTAATGCTATTCCTCTTGTGCGATAAAACACACTTGTAAATAAACGTAGTGGAAATATTACTTAACTTTATTTATAATATTTTTTATCATAATCACATATATTATAATATAAATAAAAAATTGGAGAGATAAATTATGAAAATAAAAAATAAAAGTGCTTTAATAATTTCAATTCTTATTCCTCTTGCAGTTGGAACATTATCAGCACTTTTAAGCGGAAATATTTCAGAATATTCCTTAATAAACAAACCTCTAATTAGTCCTCCCGGATTTGTCTTTCCGATTGTGTGGACAATCCTCTATATTTTAATGGGAATATCCTCATATATTATTTTTATATCAGAAAAAGCAAATAAAGCAAAAGCATTAAATATATATGCAATTCAACTATTTTTCAACTTTCTGTGGAGCATAATATTTTTCAGATTTTCTCTATACTTTTTTGCTTTTTTATGGCTGATTATGTTAATTATATTGATAGTATTAATGATTTACCGATTTTATCAGATAAGTTCCTTATCCGCATATTTGCAATTACCATATTTGTTTTGGTGTTTATTCGCTTCCTATTTAAATTTTATGATTTACAGATTAAGTTAAATGCCTTTTTATAAAAAGCGGAAATACATTTAGACATTATACTAAATGATGTTTCTAAAAATCATAATTTTTAGAGATACCATTATATCCTACATTGTGTCACTGCTTACAAAGATAGAACGTTTCGTTATAGACTTCAACTCCTCATTCTTTATTTTCAAAAAAAACTAAAGTGGGAAAAAGTCGGGAATATTAATTTTATATGATAAATTTTAACTTAAAAAATCCCTTGAAATATGCTTATTCAAGGGATTTCTGCTTGCGGGAGCTGGATTTGAACCAACGACCTTCGGGTTATGAGTTATAATAATCTTGTATCATATAATATCATCATATATTATTGTGTCTAAAAAACATTAAATTTCTCATATTTTTTATTTTATTATGTATCATTATGTCTATTACATTTCATTGTGGTAGGTATATTAATAGGTATATTTATATTAATTTAAAAAACAAAAGCCCCCGTCAGAAAAATCCAACGAGAGCCTTTGTCCAGCATGAAATCTACAAGAGTTGTTGTAAATTCATAATACCACAACTTAATTACCAAGTCAAGTATTTTTTGTTAAAATATTCTATAAATTTACATTTTATCTCAATTATTTTGAACTAATAATAACTTGTTTCGTTTTTTCTTTATACCCAACGTCAAACCCCAAACACCTGATAAAATCAGCCGTAAAGAGATTTCTTCCCTCAATGAAATAACCCTCTGTGAATCCTTTTTTCCCATCAATAACGACATCAATAGTTTTTCTCATAATACCACCTGTCTTTTTCTCAATTTCATTCTCAATCTTAAACTTAACCCCAAAATACTCACAAATTCCCAACACAATACCTTCCGCCGACAATTCCAAAAACTTATCCGTTTTTATAAATTCAGCTTCTTTCTTATTGCTCAGAAATCCAAGCTCGCATAATACCGCCGTCATTTTCGTACCATTCAGAACATACAAATCTTTACGCTCTTTAACGCCTCTGTCCTTAAGTTTCAGCTTTGATAACAAGTTCTTTTGTATAAGCTCAGCAAGCCTGTTTTTGCTGTAGCAGAGAGTTTCCGTTCCACTTGCCTGTAAATTATCATCTGAATTGATATGTATGCTAACAAACAAATCAGCGTTATTACTGTTGGCAATCCTGCACCTTTCACCAAGATTTACATAATTATCAGAAATACGTGTATAAATAACCTTAAACCCATGTTTCTGAAGCAGTTCCCCTACTCTTTTCACCGCTTTTAGTGTGACATTTTTCTCAAGAATACCGTTGCCAGGCGCCCCTGAATCATTACCTCCGTGACCGGCGTCAATACAAATTAATTTACTCATCTTTTTTCTCCTCCTCGCCTTTCAACACATCAACAGTATTCTTTATCACATCAGGAACAGGCACACCCATAAGTCCGGCATTCTCAATAAGGGATATAACCTCATTACAAATAAAACCAATTATAACCGTATAACGTATATAAGTTGTGCCTATTAAAATATCAAGAGTATGAGCAATACCAACAAGAACAATCATAACAATCTTGCGAATCAAGCCTTTCAGTCCCGCCCTGCTTTCCAGAGCCCCGTTTTTTGTTTTAGGACTTTTCTTAAATACTCCGGCAACTGCCAGCCCTGTCAAATAATCCAGAATAATACAAATAAAAAGAGCCGCCAAAGCATTATCCCAGCCTCCAAGAAGATTAATGACAATCCCCCCGGCAACTCCAACAGCGCCGCAAAAAATTCCTTTCAAATTTTCCATAAAAATCACCTCATAAATTATTTTTTACAATAAAAAAAGCCGATAAAAAATCGGCCTTTTTAGTTATTTTATTATTTTTAATGTTTTTTCTTTTGAAATTTTGCTGTCAAAATAATATTCAGGCAATGAGCAAATATTTATTATCTCGCTCTTAGGCAGAGCAATTTCTTTTAAAAACTGACCTGGCGTAATTATTTTATTTCTTATAAGTAAATCAATAGCATCTTTAAATAATTCAGGTTCTTCCGCAATCAACACGTCATCTAATGGTTCTTTTTTTTTGTATCCTTTAATATTAATTTGCTTATATAAATACGTAGTTTGATTTTCAGAAAATAAATTTAAATCCAAACATCTTTTTATAATTGCGCTTAGTGAGACTTTCCATTTTTCTTTTACATAGATTAAATAATCTAAAGAATTATTGATTATATCTTTAGAAAAGGTTTTTGTCGGCATCAGAAAAACTGACGCAAATTTATTAGCCTCTTTTTCTATTATGTTTAATTTATTCTCATTGAATACATCTTTTTTTAATATAAGGTTATGCATTAACAGATGTCCAAGTTCATGAGCTATACTAAATCTTAAACTCACAGCGGTTTCCCTGTTCGAACCTAAAAATATATATGGAACTCCGTTATACCATTGTGAAAACGCCTCTACTTTTCTATTTTTAAAAGCAATTCCACATAAAATAAATCCATTATCTTCAAGAATTTCTGTCAAATTTTCTATTGGACCATCACCTAATCCCCAATAATTTCTTACCTTTTCAGCTATTTCCTCAATAATTTCTGAATCTATACCATATGATAAATCATATTCATCTATTACTGGAATATTAATTTTACAAAATTCAATAAAATTTTTTAAATAAGATAAAATTTCATTTGCCCACTTTATTCTATACGAATAAGCCTCTTTTATTTTTTTGGGAGTACTTTTCATAGCCCTGAAATAAACAGCACCATCAGAATAAAAAGAAACTTCTTTTTCTTTAAAAAAAAACTCAAAAGGATAATCCAACATATTAGCAATTTTTTTTAATACAAATATACTTGGTTTATTTAAACCTCGTTCATATTGTGATATAGCCTGACTCGAAACCCCAACCAAATCAGATAACTCTCTCATTGAAAGACCACTTGCTTCTCTCGCCTCATTTAATTTAGCAGGTATAACGCTTAAACTATCCATTTTCTAACCTCCTATTTAACTCTTTAAGTATTTCTTTTTTTAAATGAAATCTTTTATTTTTATCTATCTCTTTATTTTTATATTTAGTCTTATTTACCGCAATTTTTTGCAAATCAAGACTATATTCAATAGAGTTAAACTCAGAAGATGGAACTATCAGCTGTGTAAATTCTCTTTCACAACAATAATCATATGTTAGTAAAACATATAACGGCACATCTATAAATAATTTTTCTTTATCGCAATTCTCAAAAAAATTATCTAAATTTAATTGTCTTTGAACATAATAATAATTATTATATAAAGCTCTGTCTTTCTTATATTTTGAAACATTCGGCAATAATTGAGGTCCTTTTGTATTGAATACATTTATCAATATATTTTTCTTTCTCAGTTCAGGAATTTTATATCCAAATGTATTAACCTTTGTTATTGATATTTCAAAAGAAAAATTATCATATAAATCTTTCTTATCAAACTGCTTATATGTTATAATGGTTTTTAGTCTTCTTTTTATCCCATTTTCAAAACTGGTGTTAAATAAATTTTCATTTTCTTTCAATATTTCCAAATATAAACTTTTTCCCGCGTTTATCAAATTATAAAGTTCATTAGCCGCATCAAAAGTTATTGTTTCTTTTAATATTTCTTTTGCTTTCATAAAATCATCTCACTTGATAAAATTTATATAAAGTATTCTACCATATTATATGAATTTTATCAAGTATTTTTCTAAAAAATAACTATTTTGTAAAGTACACTCATCTAATTCCCAAAAATTCCATATAAACATCTTTCAATCCATACTCCTCACCTTCGCCCCAAAACTTAAATCTAATCCAATCCTCCAGCCAAACAGCGGCGGGCATAAGCAAAAACCACAGCAATCCAAACTCAATACAAATCTGTCCGTTAACATTAAAATACATATTAGAGTAATCCCAAATATCCAACTTAAGTATTATATTAAGTATATATCCCGATATGTATTCTACAATTAAAACAATAAACGTTCCAACTATGGACTGCTTAAACACACTCATATTGTAAAACTTCGGAATCTGATTTATGCTTCCTATAAGCAGTCCGCAAAGACCACCTACAGGAAGCATAACTATATTGGCGTAACCTCCCTTAGGTATTCTCCATATACCTTCTATTACGAAATAGCACATTCCAATAATGAACCATATAGACAGTATTTTAAATATTCTATTCACTTATTACACCGCCAATTACATCATTATAGCTTTCTAAAAACTCACCCGTAAGTTCCTGACCATACACAACTTTTTCAATCTCCGACCTTGTTTCCAAGCTTCTGACAAACGCCATAAGGTGGTTACAATATGTGGTCTGCTGTAAAATAAATTTTGTTGCTGAATTTGCCACAAGAGTAAAATCGGTTACTGAAAAAAGTGTACACAGCTCTCCGTCAGCGTGATAGGGAACACCATTCTCAGCTTTAATTGTCCCAAGACTAACCTGATTCACAAGTCCGTTAAGATTAATCTGGTCTTCCGTCTTAAGGCTGAAATGTTTTAGACTTCCGTCTGAGAGAATAACGTCAATACCGTTAAAAATATTTTTCTCACAAGCGTCTGATAACTGCTTTATTTTGTCAGCTTTTACCTCCTCAAGAACAGGCTCTATAATTTTTCTCGCTTCCTCGTCAGACTCAACAGACATTCCGTCATACATCTGAATATCACTTACATCAATTTCCGTAACCTCATACTCAATTCCTTTTCTTTGAAGCTCAGATATAAGCCCGTTAAGCTCCA
>CATJCJ010000336.1 GCA_949738935.1 uncultured Eubacteriales bacterium
TTAATGTATTTTCCATAAACATATTGATTTTTTTTTAATATTTTAATATAATTATAACATGTTCATCTATGAACAAGTCAATACTAAAAGGAGAAATTTATGAGAAATGATTTATTTACAATAAGTCAAGCGGCAAAAAGCTGCGGTATATCAAGAAGTACAATTATGCGTCTTGAGGAAAAAGGACTTCTTAAACCGATATCCTGCTCTGAAAATACAGGATATCGCTATTACGACAACAATAATATAACTAAAATATTACAAATACAAATGTTTCTTGAGTTTGGAATGAGCTATAAAGATATCGCAGAATATTTCAATTCCAATTATCTGTCACCAACTCTCATAAAAACTCTTGAACAAAAACAATTCGCTTTAAACAGATGTCTACAAGAAATGAAGCTTAGAATAGCCAATAAAAGCGGTATACAATTCGAAATTATAGACCTGCCTGAATATGTGTGTTACTCAAGAGAGTATACTGGTTTTAACTCTACAGATAAATATAACGCTATGTACAATCTGTTCAAAGAGGCAGTTGAAAAAGGTTATAAGTTCCTCTCAACCGAACCTTTGTTTACTATAAATAAACGCACTGATTTTATGGAAGGAAAATACCATAATAATCTTAAACACAATTTTTTATGTTGTATACCATTAGAAGCCAAAACAGCTCCCAAAGAGGCTGTCAAATTTCCATCCTGCAAAGCCTTATCTATTTTATATTACGGTAAATATGACAATATTGGCAATACATTTATCGCTTTAGGTGATAAGGTCAAAGAAATGGGAGTTGAACCCATAGGCGCTCCCAGAGTTTTAGCCGTTATAGCGCCTTATGTGGGAAGAGAAATAACTCCGGACAAATATATTTCTCGTATAGCCCTGCCAATTAAAGATTAAATGGAGAGTGATAATAAATGAAATTTGTAACTTATAAAAATAATAAGAATGATAAAGAAGAACTGGGCATTATTATAAAAAATGGAATATTCCCATTAAAAAAAGCCAGCATAAACTATTCAGACATGATAGAATTAATTGAAAATATAACACCAAAAGAACTCAAAGATATATCCAATATTAATTTAATTGATTTAATCCCATTAGAGGAAATATCTCTTCTCTCTCCAATTCCCTGTCCAAAGCAAGATATAATATGTCTTGGAATAAACTACTTTGAACACGCGGTAGAAGCGGCAAACTATAAAAGTGAGGCGTTTGGAGGCGAACGAAAGCTTCCAATATATTTTTCAAAAAGGGCGAAAAAAACGGTTTCACCAAACGATTTCATAGACGGACATTTTGACATAGTAGACAGTTTAGATTATGAAAGCGAACTTGGAATAATAATAAAAAAAGAAGCGAAAAAAGTTTCTCCCGAAAAAGCGTTTGATTACATATTCGGCTATACAATAATAAATGATATAAGTGCGAGAAATCTTCAGACAAGGCACAATCAATGGTATCTTGGAAAAAGCCTTGACAGTTTCACCCCAATAGGTCCTTGTATAGTAACAATAGACGAGTTTAACAATCCGCCGAAATTAAAAATAATGTCAAGAGTTAATGGAGAGCTTCGTCAAAACAGCTCAACAGATTTGATGATTTTTGACATTCCATATATAATAAGCGACCTGACAAAAGGAATGACATTAGAAGCCGGAACAATAATAGCCACAGGAACACCCGCAGGCGTTGGAATGGGTTTTAACCCACCAAGATTTTTAAAAAGCGGTGACATAGTAGAATGTGAGATAGAGGGAATCGGAACTCTAAAAAACATAATAAAATGAATAAAAATAAAAGACTATGGTTCGAACCCACAGTCTTTTATTTTTTAAATATCAAATAATGATAACAGTTCCAAAGGCTTGTCAATAATATAATCAGCATTATTGTCAACAAGTTCCTGTTTATCACGAAATCCCCAAGTAACCCCAACCGTAAACATACCAGCGGCTTTTCCTGTTTTCATATCTGTATTTGTATCTCCAAGATAAACACATTCCGATGGCTTAAATCCAAACTTATCAGATATAATAAAAGCTCCCTCCGGAGACGGTTTTCTCTCAAACGCCTCACTTTGACCAAGAATAACGTCAAAACAATTTTCCCCAAATAAAGACAAAACAACATCAACAGCTCTTTTATGAGGTTTATTTGTAAGAACAGCAATCTTAACGCCTTTATTTTTAAGTTGTTCCAATAACTCATCAATACCGTCAAAAGGTTTAACTTTATACATACTAAATTTCTCATAAGTTTTTTTATGAATCTCCGATGCCTTTTCAAACAATTTTAATTCCAAATCCCCTGCGGCCGCAAGACTTCGCTGAATCATAACCTTAGCACCGTCTCCGGCAAATTTCTTATACATATAAACAGGATTTGGCTTAAGACCAACAGCCTCAAGAGCCAAATTGGTACAATAAGCAAGAGACTGAAGCGTATCCGCCAAAGTTCCGTCCAAATCAAATATACAACCTTTATACATAAATATTACCTCTCAAACTGTCAAAAAAAATGTGTTCCCAAAATATCAGCCGCCGCGCTCAAAGCGTCAACCTCGCTTTGAACCCAGAGCCTTTGGGAAGAATAATCCGAAAATCCAATATATCCAACAATATTAGAATTATCATTATATATAAGACACTCCAAAATACTTTTAGAACCCAAAAAACGCATATATTCATTAAAAGGATACTCCAATTTATCAACATCCGTACAATAAAAAATGTTATCCCTATTAAAATAAGACAAATAATTAAAATCACTGACTCCCGTCTCAAGAGGAATTTCTTTCATTCCCTCATTAATTTTCTCAATCCCTTTATTACACCACTGAAAATCAGCGTAAGCAAATTGGTGTTCACTTTCTACAATATAAACATATACAGTACTCGGATTAAATTTATTTCCAAGAAGTGAAATAACCTCATTAACAGCTTTGTTATTATTACTTTCTCTCTCAAAAATCTCAGACATTTTCTTTTTAACATACCCAACAATACCTTTTGAAGAGCTTCCTCCGTTAAGAGTATCACTATAATCAAATGATTTATCAAATATAGTAAAACCGTTTTTACCTTTTTGTTTTGTCTCGTATAGAGCCAAATCAGCGTTTTTAAATAAATCCTTATAAAGAATTCTTTCTTTTTTAGCGACAGCGATTCCAACACTAACAGACACTTTATTCAAAGCGACCTCATGTTCATAAAGAGCTCGTATTTTCCGGCACATTTCAGCGGCCTTATTTTTAACATCGCCCTCACAATTAAACTTGTTCATAAACACAAGAAACTCATCACCGCCAATACGGCCTATAATATCTGTATCTCTAAATGTTGTTCTAAAAATTCTTGAAACATCCATCAAAACAGCGTCACCAAGCAAATGACCATATGTATCATTAATACCTTTAAAATCATCAACATCAATAATCATAAGAGCGTAATTATCAGAACCATAATTAGCGTCAAGAATATCCTCAACAATTTTTTCTGTCGCCGGTCTGTTATAAAGTTTTGTAAGACCATCAATCTGAGATTTCTCAATAAGTTGTTTTTTCTCATTTTTTTGTTTATTTATATTATATAATCTTCCAATACAATACTGTATATCGGCGTCTGTAACAATTTTATAAATAAGACTAAACCATTCAAATTTTCCATCTCTGTTTCTTATTCTAATCTCAACTTCCTTACGTTTAAGGTCATTTTTAGCCTCATTAAAACTAATAAGAACTTTTTTAACATCTTCCGAATTAATAGATGGATTTTCTTTAAGTGTTTTAGCGAACTCAGCGATAATAGGATTTCGCCCAAAAACCTCAAAATATTTTTTACCAAACTCAATACAATCGTCCGAAATATTATATCTAAAAATAATATCATCCGAAATAGAAAAAATATATCTATAACATTCCCATTGAAAAATATCCTCATAAGAATTATCCAACACTTTCATATTAGTAACAACACATTTAAAAATCTTCTCACCATTATCATAAATAACATTAGCGCTCAATTTAACATTACCTATAGAGCCATTCTTATTTATTATATTAAAATCGAAATATCCCGTTTCACCCTCATCGCAATCCAAAAATTTAACAAATCTAGCCAAATCTTCCTTATAAATAACAGATTTAAAACTAGATTTTTTTTCTTTCTCAAATTCAGAAGGGGTATACCCCAACAAAGAATAGAAAAAATTATTAGCGGAAATAACCGTAGCGTCACCATCACCTAAAAATACAACAAGGCAAACAGGAAAATCTTCCAAAGCATATTTTATTTTTTTATCAATCAAATAAATCACCTGCCAAAGAACAACTAAAAATCAAATCAATTCGCTTCAACAAATTATTACATTATTTATCAAAAAAATCAACTGATTATTAGACTTCTTTCGAAACCGCAAAACTACGTCAATCCAACAAAAAAATATTTTATTCAATGTTTCAGCGAAAGGCGTTTTGCTTTTTAAACGCCGAAAGCGTTAAGAAACATTGCGGAAAATATTTTTTTCTAACAATATTTGTATCAATATGAAGTTTCGAAAGAAATCTATTATAGTAACAAATTGTCACAAAAACATAGCTATAAATAATAATAAACATTTTTTTATATAAAGTCAATAATTTATACAAATAATTTTAAGAAAACTTCAAAAACAGTCTTTTACCGTCACTTAACTTGAAAAATCCTCCCAAGAAAAAACTTTTGTAGAGCATAGTGTAAAATAATACACATTATTCGTTCCAATACTCTTAACAACTTTTTCACACTCTCTCAAAGTTGTTCCTGTAGTATAGATATCATCAATAAAGAGGACATCTTTACCCACAATCTCCTCATAACTTTTAATCGCAAACGCCCCCTCAATATTTTTAATTCTCATTTCCTTATTCAAATCAAATTGAGGTCTTGTATTTTTAACTCTAATAAAAGAACAATTAGAAATAGGAATTTTTGTTATTTTAGAAACTTCTTTCGCCATAATTTCAGCTTGATTATATCCTCTTCGAATTTTTCTTTTCCAGTGTATAGGAACAGGAATAATAAAATCAGCGGAAATCAAATTTTGGCTAACAAAAAACTCCGCCATCTTAATACCCATAACCTTAGCGTAATATCCATAATCCTCATACTTAATTTTATGTATAATCTCTCTAATTTCAGAAGAGTACAAAAACATTGAGAATCCAGAATTCATAACAAAATTTTTCTCACAAATATCCTTATCAAAAACTTTAAGCTTTTCAAAACAAAAATCACAAATTCCGCTATCTTCACTATCAAAGTCAATTTTATGACAAAAAATACATTTATAGGGATAAATAATATTTAATAATTTTTCAATAAAACTCATAATTTATATGTACCTTTAAAATAAAGGCAATACCTACATTTTTAAATTAAATTGCTATAAATAAAAATTGTAGGTATTGCCCATATAATTTTCATCATGACTCAGTAATATTTTTTAAAACCAATCAACCCGCGTTTACACTATTACTTCTCTGTCTGCGCCGCCTTTTTATTTTTTTGTCAAGAGAGATATTTTTTCTATCCTTATTATAAATAAACTCCGGAACAGCGTTTTTTTCAACAACATCCTTTGTAATAATACACTTTTCAATAGTCTCATCAGAAGGTATATCATACATAATATCAGTAATAAAACTTTCTATAATAGCTCTGAGCCCTCTCGCTCCTGTTTCCTGTTCAACAGCTTTTTTAGCTATACATTTAAGAGCGTCCTCATCAAACTCAAGCTTAACATTATCAAGTTCAAACAAATAAGTATACTGCTTAGTAAGCGAATTTTTAGGTTCTTTCAAAATAGAAACCAACGCTTCCTCATCAAGATTAGAAAGGGTAGCGACAATAGGCATACGTCCAATAAACTCAGGAATAAGACCAAATTTATGCAAATCTTGAGGAACAACTTGTTTTAAAAGTTCTCCGCTTTTAAGTTCTTCTTTTGTTTTAACCTCAGCGCCAAATCCAATAACTTTATTAGAAATACGCCTTTCAATAATATCCTCAAGCCCGCTAAAAGCACCGCCGCAAATAAATAAAATATTTGTAGTGTCAATTTGTATAAAGTCCTGATGCGGATGTTTTCTTCCTCCCATAGGAGGAACAGAAGCGACAGTTCCCTCAAGAATTTTAAGAAGAGCCTGCTGAACACCCTCACCGCTCACATCTCGAGTAATAGAAGGATTATCGGATTTTCTGGCGATTTTATCAATTTCGTCAATATAGATAATACCTCTTTGAGCCTTTTCAATATCAAATCCGGCAGCCTGAATAATCTTTAAGAGTATATTCTCAACATCCTCACCAACATATCCCGCTTCAGTAAGACTTGTAGCGTCAGCGATAGCAAAAGGAACATTAATAAGTTTAGCCAAGGTTTGAGCGAGCAAAGTCTTTCCAACTCCCGTTGGTCCAATCATAAGGATATTGCTTTTTTGAAGTTCAACGTCTTTAGACATTCCCTGCATAGCAATACGTTTATAATGATTATAAACAGCTACAGACAAAGCTTTCTTCGCTTCCTCCTGACCAATAACATACTCATCCAAAGCTTCTTTAATCTCAATAGGTTTGGGAAGATTAAAATCCAAATCATCAAACTCAAAATCCTCAACAAACTCATCCTCAAGAATATTCAAGCATAAATCAATACATTCATTGCAAATATAAACATTTGTTCCGGCGACAATCCTTTCAACTTGATCCTGAGATTTTCCGCAAAAAGAACATCTCACATCTTTCTCATTAACTTTAGATGCCACAATTTCATCTCCTTATTATTGGGGTTTATTGATAACAGCGTCAATCAAACCGTAATCCTTAGCTTCTTGAGCAGACATATAATTATCCCTCTCAGTATCATTTTGAACAATTTCCAATGGTTTTCCTGTGTTTTCAGAAAGCATAATATTAATTTTCTTTTTAATTTTAAGAATTTGTTCAGCCTGAATTTGAATATCAGTAGCCTGCCCTCTCGCGCCGCCCAAAGGCTGATGAATCATAATCTCAGAATTAGGCAGGGCAAATCTTTTTCCCTTGGCTCCCCCTGACAAAATAAAAGCACCCATACTAGCGGCCAATCCAATACAAATGGTAGAAACATCAGGCTTAATATATTGCATAGTATCATAAATGGCAAATCCGGCTGAAACAGACCCTCCCGGGCTGTTTATATAAAGGCTGATTTCTTTTTCAGGGTCTTCAGCGGCAAGAAATAAAAGCTGAGCGACAACCAGATTCGCGGAAACATCCGTAACCTCTTCGCCCAAAAAGATAATTCTGTCTTTTAAAAGTCTTGAATAAATATCATAAGAACGCTCACCACGGTTTGTCTGGTCAACAACCATAGGGACTAAACTCATAAAAAAACCTCCTTAAAAAACACATAATCCAATTATAAAAGCGAAAATCAACAATCAAAAATTATCATCAAGCCTCCGCCGCGACAGCGTTTTCTGAGACAAGCTTAAGAGCTTTCTGAACCTCGAGGTCTTTGCGAAGATTTTTCTTATCATTTTCTCTCAAAACGCTTTTAAACTTTTCAACGTCCATACCATAAAGAGAAGCGATTCTGTTCACCTCAGCATCAAATTCCTCATCAGAAATATCAAACTTTTCCTCAGCGGCGACAGCCTCAAGAACAAGTCTGCCCTTAACCTGCTGTTCAGAAACAATTCTGTAAGCCTCGCGCATATTCTCAATGCTCTGACCCATATACTGCAAATACATATCAAGAGACAATCCCTGTCTTCCAATCTCATTTTTAAACTCATTAATTTTATTGTCAATCTCATTTTCAATCATAACTTGAGGAACATCCATTTCAGCCTTTTTAATCAACTCACCGATAAGCTCTTCCTCCTTAGCGCTGTCAACTTCCTTCTGTTTCTGTACTAAAAGTTTAGCCATAACATCCTTTTTATATTCATCAAGAGTGTCAAATTCAGAAACATCTTGAGCGAAATCATCATCAAGTTCAGGAAGTTCCTTAAATTTAATATCTTTAATTTCAACCTTAAACAAAGCCGGTTTACCAGCAAGGTCTTTCTGATGATAGTCCTCAGGGAAAGTAACGTTCACCTCAACATCATCACCAATATTTTTTCCAATAAGCTGTTCCTCAAAATTATCAATAAATGAGTGAGAACCTATTTTCAAATCATAATCCTTACCCTTTCCGCCCTCAAAAGCGACTCCGTCAGAAAATCCCTCAAAATCAATAACAGCGACGTCACCATCTTGAACAGGTCTGTCTGAAACACTGATAATTCTGGCGTTTTGTTCTCTAACCCTATCAATTTCAGCCAAAACATCAGCTTCCTCAACATTAGCCTCTTTTTTAGTATATGTGAGCCCTTTATAACCCTCAATTTTAACCTCAGGTCTAACATACACTTCAGCCGTAAAAGTAACTCCATCAGTATCAGATATCTCCTCAACGTCAATATCAGGTTTTGAAACAACCTCAAGATTATTTTCCTTAACAGCCTCATCATAAGCTTTCGGAAGAACAAAATTAAAAGCGTCATCATAAAAAACAGCCTTGCCGTATTGAATCTCAATAATTTTTCTTGGAGCTTTACCTTTTCTAAAGCCCTGAACATTTATACGATTTTTATTTTTATTGTATGAATACTGCATACCCTCTTCAAATCTTTCAGCCGAAACCGAAAAAGTAATTTTAAATTTATTAACATCAATTTTTTCCACTGTACTCATTTACAAAAAATCCTCCTTAGATATAGTAACAAATCATACATTGTAAAATTATAACACAAAAAAAAATTCAAGTCTATAGATTTAACTAAATTTTCTTATGTTTTTTAAAATTTTTCAATGAGAATTATCACAATATCTCTGTTTCGACATTATCAACAACAGCGTCGGTATTATTCTCAATAAAATCAAGTACATTTTCAATAATACTATGGGCGTGTGCCCGTTCATTTGTGACACAAGCGAAGCCAATAACAATATTTTTATGAACATCTTGTCTGTCAACCTCCGCTATAGACACATTAAATTTATGCTTTGTTTTCTCAACAATGCTTTTAACAACCATTCTTTTATCTTTAAGAGAAAATACCCACTCAGCGGTCAGCCATACAACACAAGTACCTACAACCATAAAACAACCTCTCTTTATAAGATTTTAAAGACCTTGTGGCTCCTCCTCAAACTCCGCTCACTTATAGCAAATCAATATAGCCGCAAAACAAAGTCCCACAGTCTTAAAGATTTTCCTTAATTTTATCAATAATTTCCTTATACTCATCTTCAGAAAGATACTTAGCAGGCTCAACATTCATATCAAAAGTTCCTCCATAAGAATATCCTCCAACCTGCTTGGGAACAATATGCACATGAAGATGAGGCAATGTATCACTAAACATTCCATAATTGACTTTGGCCGGATTAACAGCCTTACCAATAGCTTTGCCAACCCTCTGCATATCCTTAATAAAAAGAGCCGCCTCATCATCACTAAGTTCTGTAAGTTCAACAGCGTGCTTATTATAAGCCATAACACATCTTCCATAATATGTTTGCTCTTTAAAAAGATATAGTTTTGAAACATCCAAATCAGCAATATAAATCATAAGACTATCAAGTTTTTCTTTATTTCCGCAATATAAACAATCTTTCATATCCATAATAAAATTCCCCCTTAAATAAAATAAATTATAATTTTTTATTCATAAAGACTATTTTTTCATCTTCAAAAATCACCGCAAAAAAAGTAAAAAACTGCCGCAAAATAAAACATTTCGCGGCAGAGAGTAAATTATTTCAAATTAAACCAAGCGTCAATACCAAGATACTGAGCTGTCTCGTCAAGCTCTTCCTCAATTCTAAGCAGCTGATTATATTTAGCGACACGGTCAGAACGAGCCGGAGCACCTGTTTTAATCTGACCGGCGTTAACAGCCACAACAATATCAGCGATAGTAGCGTCTTCAGTTTCTCCCGAACGATGAGAAACAACCGCTGTCATATTATTTCTGTTAGCGAGCTGAATAGCGTCAAAAGTCTCAGTAAGAGTACCAATCTGATTTACTTTAATAAGGATAGCGTTAGCCACACCTTTCTCAATACCTGTCTTTAATCTTTCAGTATTTGTAACAAACAAGTCATCACCAACAAGCTGAACTTTATCCCCGATAGTATCAGTCAAAAGTTTCCAGCCCTCCCAGTCATTCTCATCAAGACCATCCTCAATAGAGATAATAGGATATTTGTCACAAAGGGCTTTGTAATAATCAACCATTTCCTGAGCTGTTCTAATAATTTCCTTACCTTTCATCTGGCTCTCACCGGGGAAATGATATTTTCCGTCTTCCTTGCTGTATAATTCAGAAGAAGCAACGTCCATAGCGATTTTAATCTGCTCACCCGGTTTATATCCGGCTTTTTCAGTAGCCTCAAGAATAACGTCAATAACTTCCTCAGGAGTAGCCAAATCAGGAGCGAAACCACCCTCATCGCCGACAGCCGTAGAAAGATTTCTGCCTTTAAGAACTTTTTTAAGATTATGATAAATCTCAGCGCACATTCTCAAAGCCTCTTTAAAACTTTCAGCGCCGACAGGCATAATCATAAATTCCTGGAAATCAACAGTATTATCAGCGTGTTTACCGCCATTCATAATGTTCATCATAGGAACAGGCAAAGTTTTGCCGTTAAATCCGCCAAGATATTGATACAAAGGCATATTCAAAGCCTCAGCGGCAGCCTTAGCCACAGCCATGGAAACACCCAGGATAGCGTTAGCGCCAAGTTTAGCTTTGTTAGGAGTACCATCAAGTTCAATCATTTTGTTGTCAATAGCGACTTGGTCAAGAGCGTTCATACCCTCAATCTCAGGAGCGATAATATCATTAACATTAGCGACAGCCTTCTCAACGCCGGCTCCCATATATCTGTCGCCGCCGTCGCGAAGTTCAACAGCCTCGTGCTCACCTGTTGAGGCTCCTGAAGGAACAGCCGCGCGTCCCATAGATTGAACACCGTCAATATCAACAATAACCTCAACCTCAACAGTAGGATTAGCTCTTGAGTCAAGAACCTCTCTGGCGAAAACTTCTACAATTTCAACATAACCTTTCATTCGTAATGTAAACTCCCTTCAATAATTTATTAAACTTAAAAATAAAAAGTTTCATACTATAATAATAATACCCAAAATATAACATTGTCAACCACAAATTAAAGATATTATTTTATTAACAAAGACTTACCTGTCATTTCAGCGGGCTGTTCAAGTCCCATCATTTCAAGCAGAGTCGGCGCGATATCACAAAGCTTACCGTTTTCCTTAATTCCTTTCGCCATATCACAATTAACAATAACAAAAGGAACAGGGTTTGTAGTATGAGCCGTAAAAGGCTGACCTGTGGTATAATCAATAAGCTGGTCACTGTTTCCATGGTCAGCGCACAAAAACATTTGCCCGTTAACCTTTTTCAAAGCGTCAACAACCTTTCCGACACATTCATCAATAGTCTCAACAGCTTTAACAGCAGCGCTCATAACTCCAGTGTGTCCAACCATATCAGGATTGGCGTAATTTATAATAATAAGGTCCTGCTCATTTTTAAGTATATTTTCAATAAGCTTGTCAGTAACCTCATAAGCACTCATCTCAGGCTGCAAATCATAAGTAGCGACTTTGGGCGACGGAACAAGAATTCTCTCCTCATTTTTATTAGGTTCCTCAACCCCGCCGTTAAAAAAGAAAGTAACATGAGCGTATTTCTCCGTCTCAGCGATTCTAAGCTGTTTAAGTCCAAGAGAAGCGATATATTGTCCCAAAGTATTCTCAAGAACTTGTGGTTTATAAGCAACCTCTTTATTCTGGATAGTAACGTCATAATTTGTAAAACAAACATATTTAACCTTAAAAAATCCATTTTTTCTCTCAAATCCATCAAAAACCTCATCACAAAAAGCTCTTGTGATTTCTCTTGCCCTGTCCGGTCTAAAATTAAAGAATATAATGGAATCATTTTCTTTTATTTTACCTGTAGGCTTACCATCCTCAAGAATAACTGTTGGAACAACAAACTCGTCATTAACATCCTTTTCGTAAGAAGCGGTAATACATTCCTCAGCACTCTGAGCCGTCTCACCCTCGCCAAAAACAATAGCGTTATAGGCTTTCTCAACTCTATCCCATCTTTTATCTCTGTCCATAGCGTAATATCTTCCAGAAACAGTAGCGATTTTACCAACGCCAATCTCTTTCATTTTGTTTTCAAGGTCATTAAGAAAACCTTTACCGGAAGTCGGAGGAGTATCTCGTCCGTCAAGGAAAGCGTGAACATACACATTCTCAATATTATTCATTTTAGCGAGTTTAAGAAGCGCGTAAAGATGCTCAATATGGCTATGAACACCACCTGTGGACAAAAGACCATAAAAATGTAAATCAGAGTTATTCTTGTTACAATTTTCAATAGCGGACAGCAAAGCCGGGTTCTCAAAGAAATCCCCATCAGAAATCGACTTGGTAATACGGGTAAGTTCCTGATAAACAATCCTTCCCGCGCCCATATTCAAATGACCAACCTCAGAATTTCCCATCTGCCCGTCAGGAAGACCAACATCAAGACCGCTGGCGTATCCTTTAGCGAAAGGATATTTGCTCATCATATCGTCAATATTGGGGGTATTCGCCTGTTTAACAGCGTTTCCCTCAGTTTTGTCATTTATTCCAAAACCGTCAAGTATCATCAAAACAGTTAATTTTTTATTCATAAAACAATCTCCCTATTAAAAGCAATACTGATAAATTAAAATTTATTTAATT
This sequence comes from uncultured Eubacteriales bacterium, assembly GCA_949738935.1. GTDB lineage: Bacteria > Bacillota > Clostridia > Lachnospirales > CAG-274 > MGBC114079. The sequence goes on from CATJCJ010000336.1 coordinate 12,859, forward strand.
ATCAGCGTTACTTAACCATTAAATTGAAGTTTCTCTTGTTTAATAATATTGTTCAATAATAAACTACTCTTGATAATTAACTATATTAATAAAGTCCTCTTTAAGGCTGGCTCCCCCAACAAGACCGCCGTCTATATCAGACATGCCAAACAATTCTCCCGCGTTTGAGCCATTAACGCTTCCGCCATACTGAATACGAATTTTATCCGCCGTATCCAAATCATAAATCTCAGCGATAACTTTTCTTATAGCCGAACAAACTTCCTCAGCCTGTTCACTTGTGGCGGTAACACCCGTTCCAATAGCCCAAATAGGCTCATAAGCAATAACAATATTTCCAGCCTGTTCAGCGGTAACATCTTTAAGAGCTGATTTAACCTGAATACGAACAAAATCAACCGTAACACATTTTTCTCTTTGTTCAAGAGTTTCTCCAACACAAACAATAGGAGTTAATCCTTTTTCAATAGCTTTCAAAACTTTTTTATTAACATTTTTATCAGTCTCATTAAAATACTGTCTTCTTTCGGAATGACCAATAATAACGTATTTCACCCCAATATCAAGAAGCATATCAGCGGAAATTTCTCCCGTATAAGCGCCGCTGTCCTCAAAACACATATTCTGAGCGCCAACGGCTATATTAGTATCCTTAAGCGCCTCAGCGACAGGAATAATATCAACAAAAGGAACGCAAAAAACAACATCCGACTTATCAGTATCAACCTTGTCTTTTAAAATTTTAACAAGCTCCAAAGCCTCTTTTGGAGTTTTATTCATTTTCCAGTTTCCGGCAATAATTTTTTTTCTCATAATCAATCCTCCAACAATAAAACATAAAAATATTATTTATCATTAACAGCAGCCACACCCGGAAGTTCTTTTCCCTCAAGGAACTCAAGAGAAGCTCCGCCGCCTGTTGAAATATGGCTCATTTTGTCACCAAATCCAAGAAGATTAACAGCGGCCGTAGAGTCACCGCCCCCAATAATAGTGGTAGCGTCAATATCAGCCAAAGCCTGAGCCACAGCGATAGTACCCTTAGCGAAGTTCTCAAACTCAAAAACTCCCATAGGCCCGTTCCAAACAACAGTCTTAGCGTCTTTAAGAGCACTGGCAAACAGCTCTCTTGTTTTTTCACCGATATCAAAGCCTTGCCATTGAGCCTCAATCTTATCAGAATCAACTGTTTTAAACTCAGTGTCATTTTTAAATTCCAAACCAACAACAGTATCAACAGGAATAAGGAATTTAACCCCTTTTTCTTCCGCCTTATCCATCATTTCTTTAGCGTAATCAACCTTGTCCTCCTCAAGGAGAGACTTGCCAACCTCATAACCTTTAGCTTTCATAAAAGTATACGCCATACCTCCGCCGATAATTAAAGTATCAACTTTATCAAGGAGATTGTTGATAACATTAATTTTATCAGAAACTTTAGCGCCTCCCAAAATAGCGACAAAAGGTCTCTCAGGATTATTAACAGCGTTTCCAAGATAATTAATTTCTTTTTCCATTAGGTAGCCGACAGCTGATTCCTTAATAAATTTCGTAACTCCGACAGTAGAACAATGAGCTCTGTGAGAAGAACCAAAAGCGTCATTTACATAAACCTCAGCGAGACCAGCAAGTTCCTTACTAAAATCATCAATATTTTTAGTTTCCTCTTTTCTAAATCTTGTATTTTGAAGTAAAACAACATCTCCGTCTTTCATTTCAGCGACAGCTTTTTTAGCGTTATCCCCAACAACATTGTCATCGGCAGCAAAAACAACATCCTTACCAAGTTTCGCGGAAAGTCTTTCAGCAACAGGAGCCAAAGACGCACTTGGAGTAGGCTCTTTAGGTTTTCCAAGATGTGAGCAAAGAATAACTTTAGCGCCCTCATCAATCAATTTTTTAATTGTAGGCAAAGCGGCGACAATTCTGTTTTCATCTGAAATCACCCAATCTTTAAGAGGAACATTAAAGTCACATCTTACCAAAACTTTCTTACCTTTAACTTGTAAATCATCAACAGTTTTCTTGTTTAACATAATTATTAAATTCTCCTTTCGGCAAATAAAAAATATTTATCAAAATTGATATTTCTACCAATCATTATACTTATTATAAAATAAATTTTCAACTTTGACAATATTATAACATTATCTTTTTAAACTTTTTCTAAAAATATCGGAATATAGCGGAAATGAAAAATAATATTTTAAAAACACATAAAAAGATAACCAAATAATCTTGAGACTCTATTCCATAACCCGCGGGTCCTTTAAAAATGACCTGACCATAAACTTCATAACAAAAAACTTCTCTTTACTAAAAAAATTTTATAACTATTTTACTCTAAATCAACTATTTTCTTTTCAAAATCCCCTGAACAACATTCAAGGCATGGTCAGAAACCCTTTCAATATTAGTAAGCGTATCCAAAAAAGCAATACCTGTTGTTGTATCACACTCAAGTTTGGCAAGTCTCTCAATATGTTTGGCTCGATACTCTTTTTCCATATAGTCAATAGTAGCTTCGCCTTTAACAACCTTCTCCGCCTTTTGAATATCAGCATTCTCAAGCGCGTTGACAGCGTTTCCAACACACTCTATAGCCTTATCGCATATTTCCACCATTTCGTTATACGCCATATCAGAAAACTTTATTTTTTCCTTAATCATAAATTGAGCGAGCTCAACAATATTTTCACTATGGTCGCCAATTCTCTCAATATCATTTACAGTATGAAACAATGACATTACAGTGCTCTTTTCACTTTCATTAATATTTGTACTGCAAAGTTTAATCATGTATTGAGTAATAGCCTCTTGAAATTTATCAATATTTTTCTCACGTTTAAGAACCTTAGTGATTTTCTCTTCATCCTTATTCAAAATAGCGTCAACTGAGTATCTAAGATTGTCATAAGCCATATAGCCCATTCTGACAATTTCTCTCAAACAATTTTGAATAGCAAACGCCGGATTTTCCATAATACGGTCATCAAGATGAATAAGTTCCGTATCATCCTCAGCGACTTTTCCTCTAAGAGAGATTTTCTCAGCTATTTTAACAAGTATATTGCTAAACGGATACATAATAACAGTATTAGCGACATTAAATCCTGTATGAGCGATACTTATCTCGAGAAGATTGATAGATGTGTGACCAATACCAGGGCTAATAAACTCAAAGAAAATATAAGCCAAAACGCTAAAGAACACGCTTCCAATAACATTAAACAAAAGATGTATGTAGGCGGCTCCCTTAGCGTTTTTTGACGCCCCAATACTTGAAAGCATAGCGGTAACACAAGTACCGATATTTTGTCCCATAATAATATATATGGCTGAGTTCCAAGTAACAAGCCCGGAAAAAGCCAGAGACTGCAAAATACCAACCGAAGCCGAGCTGCTTTGAATTATAGCTGTAACAACAGCGCCGGCAAGAACACCCAAAATAGGATTTTCCCCCAATTCTTTAAAAATATCCTTAAAAACAGGAGATTGGCTCAAAGGCTCAACACCTTGGGTCATCATTTCTATACCAATAAAAAGAACACCAAAACCAACAATAATCTCACCAATTTGTTTAACACTGTTTCTCTTAGAAAAAATAAGCATTGCGGCGCCAATAGCGACAGCAATAGGCGCCAATGTTTCCGGCTTCAAATATTGAGCCCACTCAGCGCTTGACACAATCCAGCTTGTGGCTGTAGTACCAATATTAGCGCCCATAATTATTCCAACAGCCTGTTTAAGCGTCATAAGCCCCGCGTTTACAAAACCGACAACCATAACTGTTGTAGCGGAACTGCTCTGAATAATAGCTGTAACAAAAGCGCCAATCAATACTCCCAAAAACTTATTTTTTGTAAGTATCCCCAAAAGTTGTTTCATTTTACTTCCGGCGGCTTTCTGCAAACCTGAAGCCATAATATTCATTCCATAAAGAAACAAACCCAGTCCGCCCGCGAAAGCGATAAGAATGCCAAAATAATCGGCTGACATTTTTTAACCTCCCTAATAACCGTAAAATTAAATTACGTCAAATTAATTATAACACTAACCATATAAATACAATTTTATTCTACCATACAAAAGGTAAAAAAATCAAGCGTTATTTATATTGTAACAAAATACTCAATAAAAATAGCTTTATAAAAAATTTTATGGTATAATATAACGTGAGTTCGATGAAATTTTATAATTAATGGAACCTTTTTCTATCGCAAAAAGGTTCCAACCCTCCAAAAATGCTCTTGAAGCATTAAAAACCTTGAGGTTTCACCTCAAACTCCACAAACTTTTTGAAAAAAGTTTGACAAAAAATTTTGTGCGAAACTACGTTTCGCCGAGTTTCACTGCAATTTCTCGTTGAACTCACGTTAATATAAAGAAAAATAACAAAATCACATTTTACAGCAATTCAATTTATTAATGATAATTTTTTAGTAAATCGAAGCTTTCCGTTATAAAGTTTAGGGTCAAGCCCTTTTCAAAGGACTTGCAGGGTATGGGACAGCGTCCCATGGTTTTAACTTAGTGCATATGTGGCGTCACCCACAGTTCTTTGGTTATCTTTTTTATTGTTTTGCTGAAAATTTGATAAAAAACATTTCAAGGAGAGATAATATGTTTAAAATCGACTATCATATTCACACAAATTATTCGTCAGACAGCGATTCGGATATGGAAAATATGATTCTTTCCGCTATCGAAAAAGGCATAAACGAAATAGCAATAACAGACCACGTAGATTATCACGTTAGTTACGAACCTCCCCACTATGACGATTTAATCTCAAAGTTCAAGATAATGAAAGAAAAATACAATTCAAAGATAAATATGATTTTAGGGGTAGAAATCGGTCTTGAAAACAGTCTCGCCGATACAATAAACAAATTCATAAATTCCTATTCTTTTGATTTCATAATAGGCTCTTCTCATTCCGTATGCGGAAAAGACCTCTATTTTGACAACTTTTTTGATGGAATGGATAAAAAAACAGCCTATTCACTATACTTCACAGAAATGCTGAAAAATATAAACACGGTAGAAAAATTTTCCGTATATGGTCATATTGATTTCATAAGTCGATATGGAACTTATAATGATAAAACATTAAAATATTATGAGTACAGTGATATAATAGATGAAATCTTAAAAACTCTAATAAATAAAAACAAAGGTATAGAAATAAACACTTCCGGATACAGATACAAGCTAAATCAAACATACCCTCAATACGATATATTAAAAAGATACAAAGAACTTGGCGGAGAGATAATAACAATAGGCTCCGACGCTCATACTCCCGATTATGTCGCTGACCATTTTGAGGTTGCCTATGAAATGTTAAAAAAAGCCGGTTTCAAATATATTTCAAGATTTAAAAAATTAAACCCCGTTTTTGAAAAAATAAATTAATAATGTAACAAAAGACACAGGAAATTTTTTTCTCCTGTGTTTTTAATTTTTCTGATTTTTCAGGGATTTTTAATATTCATCATCTCCAAAACAATCAATTAAAGACTATTTTTTACTAATATAGAAGTAACTTTTACTTTATATTTTCTTAAAGATATTGTAATATAAACACATAGCAACACACATCAAAAAATATAATCAATACACTTTAAAAAGAAGAAAAAGATTTTTAACATTCAAAATTATTTATTTTTAAGTGCATTGACTATAATACTGAAATCAATAAAAATTCGAAAGGATGTTTATATTATGAAAAGATTTGTTACAATATTTTGTTCAGCTCTTATGATATCATCAGCGTTAACAACTGCCTACGCCGCCCCAACAATGGGCTGGAGATTATCAAAAGACCATAGAAAATATGAATGGGTAAACTTAACTCAGCCCACTATAGAAGAAACAACAAAAAAACCCGTAACCACTGAAACGACCACAAAACCTACAACCACTGAAACGACCACAAAACCCGCAACTGTTGAAACAACCACTGAAAGCACAACAGCCGACACAAACAAAACACCAACCGCAGCAATCAACACACAAGCGACACAAGTTTTAGCGTTAGTAAACAAAGAGAGAGCGAAAGAAAATCTTGCCCCGTTAAAATTAAACACAGCTCTCACAAAAGTAGCTCAATTAAAGTCAGAGGATATGAAAAATAAAAATTATTTCAATCACACATCACCTACATACGGTTCACCGTTCGCGATGATGAAACAATTTGGAATAAACTACAAATACGCGGGAGAAAACATAGCCAAAGGTCAAAAAACAGCCGAGGCTGTGGTAAACGCGTGGATGAATTCCGAGGGACATAGAAAAAATATATTAAATAAAAACTTTACCGAAATGGGTCTCGGATACGTAAAATCCGGAAGTACAACATATTGGACACAAATGTTCATACAACAGTAAAAAAAGAGGGAAAACTCATAATGAGTTTTCCCTCTTTTTTTTCAAAGAAATCCTCAAAAACCCAAGATTTTATAAAATCCCCTTAATATACTCAGCGATTTCATCATTCTGACAATTATCAAAGAAATACTCTTGAAATTTAGGTCCGCTAACAGTTTCTTTAAGAAACTTCTGGTCAATATTCTTAAGAATAGTCATAATATCTGTATGAGTAATTTCTTTAACCTCATCAAGAATTTTCTTATTTGCCTGTTCGGGAACAGCTCGTTCTCTTGGGTATCCAAGACCTCTCTCACCTTCAAAAAGATTTTTAAAAATATACTGAAGATTAAGTTCAGCGCCCCAGCCAAATCCTTTAGCGAAAGGCATAGCGATAGCGTTGCCATTATTAATTTGACCAAACATATAGGCGTCAGACGGGTCAATAATCAAGCCGCACAACACCTTTGGAAAAGAATTGCAGGCAAGCATAGCGCCCTCACCTGTTCCGCAGCCTGTAACAACAAAATCAGCGGCTCCTGAATTAATTAATATAGCTGTAAGAAGTCCCGCCTTAACATAAGTAAGCTGAACCTCATCATCAGGTGAATACATACCATAATTAAAAACCTCATGACCCATAGGTTCAACAACGCCTTTTAAAGTATTAAAAACAATTTCATTTTTACCAGCCTGACTATTTTCATTTATCAAAGCAATTTTCATTTTATTATCCTCCTATTATTATATTTTTTATTTATAGCAATTCAATTTATTAGTGATAAATTTTTTTGGAAAGCGAAGCTTTCCATTAGGTTTGAGAAAAAGTCTTGGGTTTTTACGTTCTCAAAACATAGTTTTTTCAAATAAGTAGTCTTTAAGCTCAGATATTTTGATTCTTTCCTGTTTCATACTGTCCCTGTCACGAACAGTAACAGAACCGTCCTCTTGTGAGTCAAAGTCATAAGTAACGCAGAAAGGAGTACCAATCTCATCTTGTCTTCTATACCTTTTCCCAATGCTAGAAGCATCGTCAAACTCACATGTAAAATATTTTGAAAGCTCATTATAAACTTTCACAGCCTCTTCAGAAAGTTTTTTGGAAAGAGGAAGAATTGCGGCTTTAACAGGAGCCAAAGCAGGATGAAATCTCAAAACCGTTCTCATATCACCGCCCTCAAGTTCCTCCTCATCATAAGCCTCGCAGAGAAAAGCTAGAGTAACACGGTCAGCGCCCAAAGACGGCTCAACACAATAAGGAATATATTTCTCATTCGCGGTTGGGTCAAAATAGTCAAGAGTTTCTCCCGAATGTTCCGAATGTTTTGTCAAATCAAAATTAGTTCTTGAGGCAATTCCCCAAAGCTCACCCTTTCCAAACGGGAACATGTATTCAATATCCGTTGTAGCGTTGCTATAATGAGATAACTCTTCTTTTTCGTGGTCTCTCATCACAATGTTTTCAGGTTTAATATTAAGACTTTTCAAGAAATCAACACAATATTTTTTCCAATACTCAAACCACTCAAGTTCAGTCCCAGGTTTACAGAAAAACTCAAGCTCCATCTGTTCAAACTCTCTTGTTCTAAAAATAAAATTACCGGGAGTAATCTCATTTCTAAAAGATTTTCCAATTTGACATATACCAAAAGGCACTTTTTTACGGCTTGTTCTCTGAACATTTTTAAAGTTCACAAATATACCCTGAGCTGTCTCCGGACGAAGATACACAACATTTTTACTGTCTTCCGTAACTCCCGCGTGAGTCTTAAACATAAGATTAAATTGTCTTATATCAGTAAAATTGTTCGAACCGCAGCTTGGACAAGGAATATTATTATCCTCAATATAACTCTTCATTTTTTCATTTGACCAGCCGTCAGGAGTACCCTCAATGTTGTTTTCACTCATATAATCCTCAATTATCTTATCAGCGCGAAAACGTTCATGACATTCTTTACAATCCATAAGAGGGTCATTAAACCCTCCAACGTGACCGGAAGCTACCCAAACCTCAGGATTCATCAAAATAGCACAGTCAACGCCAACATTATAAGGATTTTCCTGAACAAATTTTTTCCACCAAGCTTTTTTAACATTGTTTTTAAGTTCAACCCCCAAAGGACCATAATCCCATGTATTGGCAAGACCTCCGTAAATTTCCGAGCCGGGATAAACAAATCCCCTCGTTTTAGCGAGAGCGACTATCTTTTCCATATTTTTCTCAATATTTTTTTTCATAAAATTAAACCTCCGATTAACATAAGAGCAAAAAAGCTCTAGCAATATCTTAAATTACAAAGTTCCTTTTCAGCGAAACTAAAATATCTGTCATCAAAAATAATAATGTGGTCAATCAATGTAACACCTATATGGTCAAGAGCGCTTCTGATTCTGTTCGTTGACTCAACGTCAGGTGAAGACGGCTTTCCTGTTCCGGCAGGATGATTATGTCCAATTATAATAAAAGAGGCTTGATATAAAATAGCCTGTTCAAGAATTCTGTCGATATATACATAAGACTGCCTAACATTTCCATCACTAACATTAACCTCTCTTATAAGTCTTTTGTTTATATCAAGACAAAGCATATAAAAACTTTCAGTTCCCCGCCCCAAAAGCAACGCCTGAAAATATTTATAAGCAATCTTGGGAGAACTGATGATTTCTCGTCTATTCCATTTACTTCTCAAATATTTCTTCAAAATATGAGGAATCATAGAGATAAGAACGGCTGTAACTTCCGAAACTTTACATCTCTTCATAATATCCTCAGGTCTGGCGTCAAGAAGAGTATGAAAAGAGCCATACTCTTCAAGCATTTTATGAGCGAGTTTATTTGTGTCTCTTTGCTGATTTGTATAAAACAGCAACATTTCCAATATTTGATGATACTCAAAATTATCAAGAGAATTATCATTAATAAATCTTTTTCTGACTCTTTCCCTATGACCCGAATGGACATTTTTATCATTTTTCTTTACTTTTTCATTATTGTTAGGCATATCAAAATCCTCAAATACTTAAAATATATCTTTTATAATAATCAAATTTTCCGTTATAAATATCACTTAATAAATTATCAGCAACATTAAGGGCTTTTTTAGCGAGATTAATATCAATAAGCCCCTCCTCAAGAGCAGCCGAAATCTCTCCCAAGTCAACAACTTTAACAAATCCATCATCATAAACAATAATATCGACAAGCAAATCATTAAACACATAAGAATTCTCAGCGCTGTCATACTCCCAGTCTATTATATCACAGTACCAATACAAGATTTTTCCATTTTCATCCATAAATTTACTGACCTTAATATTATCTTTCAAAAAAACACAAGACACTCCATTAGAGAAATCATTTCTTTTTTTAAGAACTTTCCATTTAGTAACAATGATATCATCATTAAACTCAACAACTATATCATCTTTCAAGAAAATTTTTTCGTTTGGTATAAAACGTCGTCTAAACAATTTTGGAATACTTTTACTCATATCTGCTCTTCCTTAATAAAATTTGACCATAATAAATTATACTATAAAACTTCACTTCTTATATAATAAACAAAATAAATTTATTTTTCAAGACATTTTTAAAAAAAAATAATTTTTTTAAAAAATATTACGTAA
>CATJCJ010000337.1 GCA_949738935.1 uncultured Eubacteriales bacterium
ATCTTTCTTCTCGTTTTCCATAATTATCTCGTTCCCTCTACTAATTTCTGATACTTTCTCATCAGCTCCGCCACGCAGCTTGTTTCGGTAGTCGTCGCCACGTCGAAGCCATACGCCTGCATGACGGCCCGGTCGTTCTGCTGGTGGGCACGGCGCAGCTCCGGAGGCATAGTGATCTCGTCGTAGAGGTCGGCAAGAGAGCAGTCCGGGTAGAGGGCGCGGGCATCCAGGATGGCCTGGGCGGTCTGCTCGATTTTGGCTTTCTGGGTGTCGGTGGGGGTGGGCCAGGGGAAATTGTTGTAGACAACATCCTTGGAGTAGCGGTAATCGCTTTTCAGTCGCCCGCATACGGCCCGCATCCAGGCCATATGTACGTTGGACGTTAGCACACCAAAATGATAAAGCTGTGCGTCAGGAATTGTTATTACAAGGTTTGTGGCTATTGTATCTTTGTCAAGGAAGCCAATCGGGACATATCGTCTCCGTTCAGAGGAAACCGCAGGAACTACCACAAATGTGTCCGGGTTGTTGATTTCCCGAAATTGCGTGGGACGTTCTGCCAACTTTCGGCGTCCGGCGTCAGGCGCATTCTCACGATCTGCTTTACACGCTTCTACCCGTTGAAGCACCAGCGGCATTTTCCTTAATTCTGCTGGGCTAATTCCGACAAGCCATAGGCACCAGCGTTTCTTGTTATTGATAAATTCTGCGGCACCAACCAGTTTTTTGATATATGGCAGCGCATTAGGCTCTTTTGCGATAAATTCATCATACTCGTCAGCTTCAATAATCAAATGCCCCCCATCGGCTGGCCGATTTCCTGTTGTCATCAGGGGGACATCACAAATTGGTTTGTTTCGGCTATCAACAAACGCATTGGGAGCATCAAGCAAATAAGGATTGATATTTTCGGCCTCTTGATAACGCTCCATTGTATAAATCCGTTTAGGCGCTGAATTGGGCGCAGAACTAAACCCCACAATCACACAATGGACATGGGCCTTAATGCTG
>CATJCJ010000338.1 GCA_949738935.1 uncultured Eubacteriales bacterium
ATTTTTATACAACTTTAACAAATAATACAGGGGTTTTAGATAAACTCTAATAAATTTAAATTTTTAGTTTTGATGGATATTTAAGTAAACTATGGAGGTTTTTTATAATGGACAACGAAAATTTACAGCAAAATGAAAGTTCTTTGAGTTCTACAGGTAATTTTATACATACTATTATTAATGAGGATTTAGAGGGAAAACTTAATAAAGTTCATACTCGTTTTCCTCCTGAACCTAACGGATATTTGCATATTGGACATGCTAAAAGTATTTGTCTTAACTTTGGACTTGCTGATTTATATGGAGGAAAGTGTAACCTGCGTTTTGATGACACTAATCCCGCTAAAGAAGATACGGAATTTGTTAACTCTATTAAAAATGATATTAAATGGCTTGGTTTTGATTGGGAGGACAGGCTTTTTTTTGCCTCAAGTTATTTTGATAAAATGTATGAATACGCTGTTTTGCTTATTAAAAAGGGTAAGGCTTTTGTATGTGATATGTCCGCTGAGGAAATGAAAAACGCCAGAGGTACTTTGAATATGCCGGGAACAGAAAGTCCCTATAGAAATCGTTCCGTTGAGGAAAATCTTGACCTTTTTGAGAGAATGAAAAATGGCGAGTTTAAAGACGGGGAGAAAACTCTTCGGGCTAAAATTGATATGTCTTCAGCGAATATTAATATGCGTGACCCCGTTATTTATAGAATCGCTCATATGTCTCATCACGCTACGGGGGATAAATGGTGTATTTATCCTATGTATGATTTTGCTCATCCTATTGAGGATGCTGTTGAGGAAATAACTCATTCTATATGTACAATGGAATTTGAAGACCATAGACCTCTATATGACTGGTTTATAAATGAAATTGACTTTCCTGTTAAACCTCGACAAATTGAATTCGCTAAATTAAATCTGTCGAATACTATAATGGGAAAACGTTTTTTGAGAGCTTTGGTTGAGGAAGGCAAAGTTGATGGTTGGGATGACCCTCGTCTTATTACTCTTTCAGGTATTAGAAGAAGGGGATATACGCCGGAATCTATTAAAAAATTTTGTGATATAATTGGTGTTTCTAAGGCAAACAGTATTGTTGACAGAGCTCAGCTTGAATATTGTATAAGAGAGGATTTAAAAGATAAAACTCCTGTTGTTATGGCTGTTTTGGACCCTGTTAAACTTGTTATTACAAATTATCCTGAAAATGAGACGGAAATGCTTGAAATCGAAAATCACCCTGAAAATGAGAGTCTTGGAAAAAGGCAAGTGCCTTTCTCCAGAGAGCTTTATATTGAGAGAGGTGACTTTATGGAAAATCCTCCAAAAAAGTTTTTTAGACTTTCTCCGGGGAAAGAAGTTCGTCTTAAAGGGGCTTATTTTGTTACTTGTACTGATTTTGTTAAAGATGAGGCTGGAAATATTAAAGAAATCCATTGTACTTATGACCCTCAGACAAAAAGCGGTCTTAATTTTACGGGAAGGAAAGTTAAAGGTACTATTCATTGGGTTTCTGTTCCTCACGCTGTTAAGGTTAAAGCTATGCTTTATGAAAATTTAACTATTGAGGATGAGACTGCTCCGGAAGGCTATGTGTTTAATCCCAATTCTTTGGTCATAGCTGATAATTGCATGTGTGAGCCATCTATAGAGAGTGCTAAACCAATGGATAGATTTCAATTTATTAGAAATGGTTATTTCTGTGTTGATTATAAAAACTCATCGGAGAAAAATATTGTGTTTAATAGAATTGTTTCTTTGAAGAGTTCTTTTAAACCGAATAAGTAGTATATCGCGAGATTTTGGGAGTTTATCCCACTTTCTCACAAGCGCTTTAAAAAGGTTTGTGAGTGTGCTCTTAAGGGGGAAATTTAGTTTATGAGCAATGATAAAAAGGATTCTCATAATCAGAATAGGTTTAATGGAAATCCTAACAGAACCGGGAACCCCAATAAAACCGGAAATCCTAATAATGTTTATAGAATTATAAATAAAAATAATCGAAAACATAGGAAAATTGATTATGATGATTATGACGATTATGATGACTATGACGACTATGATGACTATGATGATTATGAGAAAGATGAATATAAAAATTATGATAATGAAAGGGAAAATGGCGGAGATAGTCCAAGTGATGAAAATGTAAAACATAAGAAAAAAGGAATTGAGATTTATCCGATTAAACCTAAAAAACCGCCTTATGAATATCAAATGAATAATAAAAAAAGCCACCCTGTACGTAAGTTTTTTATTATATTGTTTTCTATTCTCTTTGCGTATGTCGCTGTTTTGGGCGGGTTTATCGCTTATACTTATTTAGATGATGACGAGGAGAATGATTATTTTAAAAATAATGATAATTTTATTTCAGATATTTTTACGGTTTCTGTTCCTGAAAAAACAGTTGTTCTTTTGGCGGGTGTTGATAAAGATGAAACAAGAACCGATACAATTATGGTCGCGTGCTTTAACTCTGTAAGTAAGCGTCTTGATTTAATCTCTATTCCAAGAGATACTCGTGTTAAAGTACCTGATGACAGATTTGAGGTTATGAGGCAAAATTTTCCTGAACTATCATCGGAGGAAATGAAAATAAACGCTGTCCATTCATATGGCGGAAAAGAACATGGAATGGAGTTTCTTGAAGAACAGATTGAGGAAATGCTGGGTGTTAAAATTGACTATTATGCTAAAGTTAATTTTGAGGGATTTCGTTATCTTATAGATTCTATCGGCGGAGTTGAGTATAACGTTCAACAAAGATGTTATTATAATGATAAAGCCGGACTTGTTATTGACCTTCAGCCGGGAACACAAATATTTGATGGTGATAAGGCTGAGCAGCTTGTCAGATTTAGAAGCGGCTATGCTATGCAAGACCTTAAAAGAGTTGAGGTTCAGCGAGATTTTCTTAAAGCGTTTTTAAGCCAGGCTATGAGAAAGGATAAAATAATGTCTAATCCATCAGCTTATTTAAAAACAGTTATTCAGTATGTTGATACAAATATTGGGATTTCAGACGCTGTTAAATATTTAGACGCTGTTGACGGGTTTAGTGGTGATATGGTTACAGGATATACTTTGCCGGGAAGTCCAAGCAGTAATGGCGGCTCTTATTTTATAATGGATGAAGAGAAAACGGCTCAGCTTATTGACAAAGTATATAATGGCATAAATGCTGATTCTTCTCTTGAGGGGGCTGAAAATTCCTCAATCGTTGAAACTGAAATTAAAAAAGAAAGCAGTGAGGGAAAAAATATCGCTGTATTTAATGGAGGATATACAACGGGTCTCGCTAAAAAAACAAAAAATATCTTAACTGAAAAAGGATTTAATATTTTAACGGTTGGAGATGAAAGTAAAAAAATAAATAATACTATAATATACGTTAAAAAAGATGGCTGGGGTGAGGATTTGAAAAAATTTTTCTCATCGGCTGAAATTGTTGTTAATGAGGAAAAGTGTGGTAAAAATGATATTTTAATTGTACTTGGCTCTAAAGAAAAATTGTCGGAGGGTTGAAATGAAAGATAAACCTACCTTAGCTGTTGTTGGGGGCGGAGCTTCGGGTCTTATTGCCGGAATATCCGCTAAAAGATTTCTTGAAAATCGTGGAAATGTTGTTATAATTGAAAGAATGGACAGGATTGGTAAAAAAATATTGGCGACCGGAAACGGTCGCTGTAATTTTACAAATATGAATACATCTGTTTCTAAATTTTATGGAAAAAATCCTGAGTTTGCCAAATATGCTCTTGATAAATTTGGTGTTTATGACGTTTTGGACTTTTTTGGGGAAATTGGAATATACTCAAAAGAAGAGGAAGACGGCAAGGTATATCCTTATAGTGATAGGTCTTCTTCTATTTTAGAAGTTTTGAGAAATGAAATTCAAAGGCTTGGTGTTAAAGTAGTTACTGGATTTGAGGTTAAATCAGTCAAAAAAGTAAAATCTTTTTTTAAAATTGTATCTTTTTTTGGAGAAGCTCTTTATTCTGATGCGGTTATTATCGCGACGGGCGGCCGCGCTTCTCCAAATCTTGGTTCTAACGGAACAGGCTTTGAAATTTTGAGTTCTTTTGGGCACAATATATCAAAGGTTGTTCCAGCCTTGGTTCAACTTAAAACTCATAAGGAGGATATTAAAGGCCTTAAGGGAATTAAGTTTACAGGCGGAGTGAAAATCGCTCTTGGAAGTGACATTTTAGGTGAGGAATTTGGAGAGGTTCTTTTTACTGATTATGGTCTTTCAGGTCCTCCTATTTTTCAATTGTCGGTTATCTCGGCTTTACATAAAGATTGTTCGATTATTTTAGACTTTATGCCTGAGTTATCGGAAAAGGAGGTTTTTGATTTACTTCTTAAAAGAAAAGAATTACTTTCTCATCTTAACATGGAAAGTTTTTTTATCGGTCTCCTTAATAAGAGAATAGGAAATGTTATCGCGAGAAAAGCCGGTATTGAGAAGCTATCTTTTTTGATTATTGATTTGGACAAGAAAATATTGTGGGAAATTGCTAAATTTATAAAATCTATGAGGCTTGATATTATTGGACACAATGGATGGAACAACGCTCAAGTTACAGCTGGGGGAGTTGAGACAGATGGTTTTAATTCTGAGACTATGGAATCAAATCTTGTCAAAGGGCTTTACGCTGTCGGAGAGGTTTTGGATATTTTTGGCGGCTGCGGCGGATTTAATCTTCAATGGGCTTGGTCTTCCGGAGCTTTGGCGGGTAAGAGCGCCGCTAAAAGATTATTGCTGAAGGAGTGAAATTATTGGTTAGAGTTTCGGAAATTCGTATTTCAGTTAAAAGAAAATGTGACTTGAATGTATTGAGAAAAAAAGCGGCTAAAATTCTTGGAGTTAATGAGAATGATATATTGAACGTAAAAATCGCGAGGAAATCTATTGATGCCAGAAAAAAAAGTGATGTTTTTTATACTTTTTCTATTAATGTTTATCTCAAAAGCGGTGTTAATGAAGAAAAATTATTAAAAAGAAAAAATGTTTCCGATGTTAAAGAATTTAAATATTTTTTTAAAAAATGTTATATGAAAAAAAGACCTGTTGTTGTGGGCTTTGGTCCCGCCGGGTTTATGGCCGCACTTGTTCTTGCTCGTTCGGGGGTTTTTCCTATTATTATTGAACAAGGAAAGTGTGTCGATGATAGAATTAAAGATGTTGAAGCTTTTCGTAATAGGGCCATATTAAATCCTATGTCAAATATTCAATTTGGCGAGGGGGGAGCGGGAACTTTCTCTGATGGAAAACTTACAACTGGTATTAAAGATTTCAGAAGTCGGATTGTTATTAAGGAATTGGTTAAAGCTGGAGCTCCTGAGGAAATTTTATACTGCGCTAAGCCTCATATTGGGACTGATAACCTTGTTAAAATTGTTAAGAATATTCGTAGTGAAATAATCGCTCTTGGCGGAGAAATTTTTTTTGAGACGGAAATGCTTGATTTTGAGGAAGAAAATGGAGCTTTAAAAAGTATTGTATGTGAAAACGCTGATGGCGTTTTTAAAATTAACACGGATAGGCTTATTCTTGCTATTGGACATAGCTCTAGAAAAACTTTTGACATGCTTTATAAAAAAAATGTTAATATTGAGCAAAAATCTTTTTCTGTTGGTGTGAGAATTGAGCATTCTCAGGAGTTTATAAATAAAGTTCAGTATGGTGATTTTTCAAAATATCTTCCACCGGCGGACTATAAACTATTTACGCATTTGAAAAATGGCAGAGGTGTTTATACTTTTTGTATGTGTCCGGGGGGAATTGTTGTTGGGGCGGCGTCAGAAAAAGGCGGAATTGTCACAAATGGAATGAGTTTTTACGGTCGTGGTGAAAAAAACGCCAACAGCGCTGTTTTGGTTGGGATTACTCCTGATGATTTTAAATCAAGACACCCTCTTGCCGGTGTTGATTTTCAAAGGGAAATTGAAAAAAGAGCGTTTATTTGCGGCGGAAGAAATTATTCGGCTCCAGTTCAAACTGTTGGTGATTTTTTGGCGGACAGGGCGACGGTAATTTCTAAAAATAAATTTAAAGGTGTTTTTCCTTCTTATTTGCCTAAAGTTTCCGGCGGGGATTTTAAGAATATTTTTAATGATGAAATATGTTTTTCTCTGAGAGAGGGTATTAAGGTTTTTGATAAAAAAATTAGGGGATTCGCTGACGAAAACGCTGTTATGACCGCTCCGGAAACTAGAAGTTCTTCCCCCGTAAGAATTTTGAGAAATGAAAAGTATATGTCAAGTATAGAGGGAATTTTGCCATGCGGAGAGGGATGCGGATATGCCGGGGGAATTGTTTCTTCCGCTGTTGACGGGATTAAATGCGCTCAGGTAATATTGGAATATGGTGATGGTGATTTGTGAAGTTTTTAAAGTGAGTCAATAAAAGAATTTCTTAATTCATTGTTTATTTTTGAGTTTAGTTATTCATCCTTTTGTTTATTCGCTGTAAACTGTTTTTTAGGAGGGGTTTTATGTATGTTTTTTATATTCGTGACGGCGAGGTTAAAAATTTTATGAATAAAATTTTAAGGGAACAATATTTTGATGATTTTGACCTTAGAAATGTTGAAATTCAGTCTTTCGCTAAGTTTGATATTGACGGTAAGGCTGATAAAAATTTTATGACTGATGAGAGTTTGGAGGATAATGATATTGATAAGGTATTTTTTTGTAAATGGGGAAGAATCAGACCTTATGTTTTTGAGTTTGTGAAAGGAAAGGTTAAACCATCTTATATGAAATTTGTTATCTCAGCCTCAAGAGAACTCCTTGAAAGTGTTTCTGATAATGCCGCGGCATTATTTCTTAACTTTGTGTTTGAAAAGGATAGGGTTGTTTGTACAACAGGTACAGCTCAAAAAAATTTTTCACTTGATAAAAAACTTGATATTGCTTGGGAAGAATATGTTAAGGGACTTTTTAGGGATATTCAAATCGCTGTTTGTGAGGAATGATAATTTTTTTGTTGTTAGCACTCTTTTTGACTGAGTGCTAATTTTTTTCTTGACTTTTTCTATTTAAGTGGTATTATTATACATATAGGTTTTTTATGATAATTATTTTTAGGAGGAATTTTATATGGAAAAAGGCAATCTCTCTATTAACAGTGAAAATATTTTGCCTATTATTAAAAAATGGCTTTATTCGGAATCAGATATCTTTTTGCGTGAGCTTGTCTCAAATGGCTGTGACGCTATTACTAAACTTCAAAAACTTGTTGGTATGGGTGAGGCCGTGGCTGAACAGGACACGGAATATAAGGTTAGAGTTATTCTTGATAAGGAAAACAGTGTTATTAAGGTTGTTGATAACGGTATTGGTATGACCGCCGATGAAATTAAAGAGTATATTACTCAAATAGCTTTTTCCGGAGCAAGTGATTTTATCAATAAATATAAGGATAAAATCGATGAGGGCGGCGATATTATTGGTCATTTTGGTCTTGGATTTTATTCAGCTTTTATGGTTGCGGACAAGGTGCAGATTGATTCTTTGTCATATAAGGAAGGCGCAAAGGCTTCTAAATGGATTTGTGACGGCGGTATTGAGTTTGAGATGGATGATAGTGATTTGAATGAAAGAGGTACCGTTATTACACTTTATATTGGTGAATCTGGCAAGAGCTTTCTTAGTCCTTATAAAATTAAAGAGGTTTTGGCTAAATATTGTTATTTTATGCCTATTGAGATTTATTTTGAGGATATTGAGGAAATTAATAAGAAAAAGGAAAGCGCTGAGGAGAATAAAGATAATGGTGAGAAGGATAATGATATAGATGATTCTCCAAAGCCTATTAACAATATAAATCCTCTTTGGCTTAAACAGCCAAAAGATTGTACTGATGATGAGTATAAAGAGTTTTATCATCAAGTGTTTACTGATTATAATGAGCCTCTTTTTTGGATTCATCTTAATATGGATTATCCTTTTAGACTTAAAGGTATTTTGTATTTCCCTAAGCTTAAACACGAGCTTGATTCCATTGAGGGACAAGTTAAGTTGTATAATAATCAAGTGTTTATCGCCGATAATATAAAAGAGGTTATTCCTGAGTTTTTGCTGCTTCTTAAAGGTACTATTGATTGTCCGGATTTGCCTCTTAACGTTTCAAGAAGTTTTCTTCAAAACGATGGGTATGTTACCAAAATGTCAGGTTATATAACAAAAAAAGTAGCTGATAAATTGAACAGTCTCTTTAAAAAAGAGAGAGAGGAATATGAGAAGTTTTGGGATGATATAAGCCAATTTATTAAATATGGCTGTTTGAGAGAGAAGGAATTTTATGACAAGGTTAAAGACTCTCTTTTATTTAAAACAACAAAGGGAACTTATGTTACTTTGTCTGAATATCTTGACAGAAATAAAGAGAAACACGAAAATAAGGTGTTCTATGTTACGGACGAGAAACAGCAGGCACAGTATATTAAAATGTTTGAGGATAATGGTATGGAAGCTGTTATTCTTGATACAAAACTTGATAATCCTTATATGTCTTCTATTGAAATGTATAATAGTGGAGTAAGTTTTGCCAGAATTGACGCCGATATCGCTGATACCCTTAAAAATGAGAGCAGTGATGAAGATGCAGCTCTTACTGAAAAATTTGAAAAATTATTTAAAGAAGTTCTTAAAAAGGATGAGCTTAAAGTTAAGGTTGAAAGCCTTAAAGCTTATGACGTATCAGGTGTTATTCAACTTAGCGAGCAATCTAGAAGAATGCAGGAAATGAGCAGTCTTTATGGAATGAATTTTGGCGCTATGCCTATTGATGAGACTTTAGTTTTGAACAGTAACAACAATGTTGTTAAACTTCTTAGTAAAATTGCTGATAATGAGACAAGAAAAGATGATGTTGAAATTATTTGCCGACAGATTTATGATTTGGCTGTTATGAGTCATAAGCCTCTTGAAATGGAAGCTATGACTGAGTTTATAGCAAGAAGTAACAAAATTCTTGAGATGACTGCTAAAGATAATTAGTATATCTCTTTAAAAATATAGTCAATACACTTAAAAATAAACAGGTTTGGCGGCTAAAAATCTTTTTCGA
Organism: uncultured Eubacteriales bacterium; assembly: GCA_949738935.1. Taxonomy (GTDB): domain Bacteria; phylum Bacillota; class Clostridia; order Lachnospirales; family CAG-274; genus MGBC114079. Next base: position 9,082 of record CATJCJ010000338.1, read on the forward strand.
GTGTATTGACTTATATCTCCCGCTTTTTGTGGGAGTATTTTTTTGTTATAAATTATAAAATTTCTTAATATATTGAATTATAATTTTTTTATTGAGGTCTTATCTGTGGAAAATAGATTTGTAGTTAGGGTTAATAAAGAAAAAATGTTATGTTTCTTTTTTGAAAAAGGAAGTATTGTTGTTAAAGAAATGATTGGCGGAGAAGTTTCTGCCGAGAAAACTATTGTGACAGGCGTTAGAGAAGGGTATACTGTTAACTTGTGTAAAAATGGTGAGATTTATGTGTTTTGCCAGAAAATCTCGGGGGATATTGTACACTTGAGAGGAAAAGAGGAATGGAAAGAAAACATTATTTTGAAAAGCAGCGGAAATTCTTCGGACAACATATTATTTTACTGCATTGAAAACGGTAAGGGTATGTGCTTATTATATAATATTCCGGCTGAGGGAAAAAACGCTTATGATATTATGAAACAGACTTTTGACGGTAAAGGGCAATGGAGCGCTCCTGAAAGAATTGATACTGTTGTGGGAATGAATGAGTTTATATTTAAAGTAAATATAATTGATTTTGGACACGGTATTGTGTTTTATCAGAAAAATAAGCGTACCAGTGAAAATAATATAGGTTATAGGGAATTTGATATTGAGAATATTGGAAACTATAATTCTGTTTATTCTACAAATTATAAAATAGGAGCTGTTTCATTTTTGCCTATGAGCAGCGGTTTGCACTTTATTTTCGCTGTGAAAAATATTTTTTCGTCAAGGATTATTTATCGAAAAAAAGATTCCTCTGGTATGAATGATTATATTGTTCTTGGAGAATCTCAGCAGATTGACAGTTGTGAGCTTTTTTGTGTTAATGATAGAATTTACGCTTTTTGGAAAAATGGTATGGGAGTATTTTATTGTGTTTCGGAAGATAACGGAAAATCTTTCTCAAAGCCTATAAGATTTAAAGGAAAAGTTGCTCCTGTTTTAAAAAAGGCGGTGTATCTTTCTTTTCCTAAAATGATGAGTAATGAGTTTTTTGTTAATAATTTATATACAAATAATAACAATATATGTGATTTTCAGATTTTGCCTGAGCTTTATGGAGAATTTGCTGGGAGTGGGAAAACGCTGAAAAAAGAAAATCAAAAGATTGAATCTGAAAGTAATGCTGAGGAAATAGATAATGTGAGAGTAAGACCAAGAGAGGTTTTTGATAACAATATTGTTGAAAGACTTAAAAATCAAGTGTATATGCTTAACAATCAACTTGCTTTTAAAGATAAACAGATTGAGCAGCTTACAGCCTCTGTTCAAAGAAAAAATGAGGAAATTGTTAAAACGGACAGAGCGTGGAGAGAAAAATACAGAAAAGCTCTTGGAGATAAAGATAAAATGAAAGTACAAAAAAATATACAGAAAACTGAAAATATAAAAGAAGATAAAATTGAAGATACACAAGAAAATAAAAATATAAACAATTTGGAGAAAGATGAAAACACTCAAGATGAGTAAAGGTTTAAAAGATTAATTTTTACAGCTAAAAAGCGTTAGTTATTATAAATTGACGCCTTTTAGCTGTTTTGATTTTTATAGAAGTTCTACGATTTGCAGTTCGGGCTCTTTTGCCAAATCAATGTACCGATTTTCTGTTTTTATCATAGGTCTTGACGGTCTTGTTTTATTGGCGAATACAATAGTTCCCTGTTTTCCGTTTGAGAGTTTTACATCGTAGCCAACATATGTATCGGCAATTCCTGATAAGAACGTGAGAAGATATTCCGTATCAAATTTTTGGAATCCATCTCTCTCAAAAAGTCTTATTGCCTCAAATGGACAAGAAGCGATTCTGTTACTCGCTCTTTTTCCCGTCAATTCATCGAAGATATCAGCTATGGCAATAATTCGGGCTATTTTTGGAATGTCAAGCCCTTTTTGCGCCATTGGATATCCGCTTCCATCATACCTTTCGTGATGAGTTAAAGCGACTTGCGCTATTTGCTCGTCAACTTTGTTTTTTAAGATATTATAACCATAAATAGCGTGTTTTCTTAAAAATCTTTTTTCCTCGCTTGAAAGAGTTGTTTTGTGTAATATTTCATATGGAACTTTTAGTTTTCCAATATCATGAAGAAGAGCGGCGGATATCACCTCATCAATATCTTGTTTTGGCAGTCTGTTCCATTTCGCTATTACGGCGCTTGTAAGAGCTACGTTTAAAGAATGTTGATATACATCGTCCATTTCATCTTTCATACAATTCAGCATTTCAAATATTTCCATACCTGTGGAGGCGCTTGACATTACAACCTCTACTTCCGCGATAAGATTATCGATATCTACCTCTGTATCGGTTCTTATAATTTTATCAAGAGAACGCTTTGTCTCTTCTTTGCTTGTTTCAAAATTTTCTTTGAATTTTTTAAACTCCTCACTTTTTCTGACTTCTTCTATACTTGTAAAATTTTGTTTTTTTATTGTTTTGCCATCATCCTCAATTTCAATAATAACCGCTGTGATTCCTGATTTTCGTATTTTATCTATTGTATACACATCAAGAACAGTTCCTTTTGTAACAATTGTATTTCCAACAATAGAAATAGCGTCCGCGGCTACAACCATACCCTCACTAAGTTTATCAGAGCGAACTCTGCTTTTTTTCATTATATAGCTCACCTCTTAAATTATTCAGATTACAATTATATAAATTTGATTTCTTAACAGAAAATGGATTTATATGGAAGGATTTTGTTATTTATTATAAATTTTTAAAGTATAATTTTTAAAA
>CATJCJ010000339.1 GCA_949738935.1 uncultured Eubacteriales bacterium
TCTATGTACAATACAGATGAATTAAAATTTCACAAATTTGGATAGAATTTTTTATTTTTGTGTTAAAAGTTAGTAATTTTTGTATTGACAAAAAAACAAAGGTTATATATATTTGAAAGAAACAAACTAAAGTGTATCTGAGAATTATAATATATGCTAAAAATTATAAAAAATAAAACTGAATAATAAGTACAGAGTCTTCAGATACGCTCTAAAAAAATAAAATTTTGTGATTTTGGAGGAATTTAATTATGAAACTAAAAAAAATTGTTGCGGTGTTTATTTTGTTTACCATGTTTTCTGGTTGTTCGGAAAGTCAAGAACTTTCTTACAGTGAAGACGGCGTTGAGATTTACTTAATGAAAGAAGATGGAAAAAAACTTTACAGAAATCAAAATGAAGGGTTTGAAATCGCTTGTAATGATGATTGGGAGGTTGAAGTTGATTCAGATGGGTATTTGTCTAAATTTGTTCTTAACAGCGGTGAGGAGCAAGTTTGGCTGGGAGTAAAAAAAGAGCCTCTTGAAACTGAAAATGAGGATATAGCATCTTTGGCTGAAAAGTATACAAATCTTTTAAAATCTGGAATTGTTAAAATGGCAAATGTAACAATCGCCGATAAAAAGGGTAAATGGATTAAAGTTGATTCTATTGATGATTCCGGAATTGGAATTAAAGATAAATCCGGAAATGATGTTGAGATTGATAGGTCAAACCTTGTTACTGGTGCCGCGGACGAGGCTAGAGAAGATGTTATTTTTATTTCTGACGGCAAATTTGCTTATGTATTTTTATTTCACGCTGATAACTTAAATTTATATCAAAACTTTGAGACTCAAATTGATTCTTTTCTTTCCACATTTAGATTTATAGATTAGATTTCTTTTTATAGTCAATCAACTTGAAAATGATTTTTGACTACCGAACTTTTTCATTTTTTAAGTTGATTGACTATAACATCTCAAAAATTGACGTAAGAGCCTGTCTAAAAACAAAATATACACAAAAAATCAACGAAAATAAAATCATTTTGGAGTGTAATGATTTTATTTTCACTGATTTTTTGGATATTTTAATGGTTTTTAGACAGTTTCTTAGAGCGTATCTGAAAACTAAAATATGCACAAAAAATTATAAAAAATAAAACGAAACTGAACCGTTTTCGTTTATTTTTTAATAATTTTTTGGATATTTTGTATATATAACTGATAGTTTATGATAGTTTTCA
>CATJCJ010000340.1 GCA_949738935.1 uncultured Eubacteriales bacterium
CAATATAGAAAAGTAAATTATATGAATCCTTACTATCGCTTTCCATATTACTAACCATAAACAATCAAAAAGTTTTTAAGAGAGTGATGAATTATGAGCGTATGTGAATAATTCATTACGATAGTAGTCTTTATTTATATAATCGGTCTTTATTTATAAAAAGACGGCTGATTCTGCACACTGTAGTGTGATATACTTTGCCATTTTTTCTTCAAGTATATCACACTCTGATGTGACATACCTTAAAAATCGAATTAGAAGAAAGGAATAAAATTATGAGAATTACAAACAAGAACAACACAAAACCAAGAAAAGAAAAAGTATATAAAAGTGAGTCATTCAAAGACGGAAAATTTACTGAAGAAGAATTAAAACAATATGGATTATCAGATGAAGAAATCTCTACAATCATTGAATATCAGACACTTTTACCTATTTTACAGTCTGATGAAAATGATTCAAAAGTCAACGCAAGAGACTTACATAAGCAATTAAATTCTGGCCGTCAATTTACAGATTGGATTGAAAACCGTATTGAATCTTATCAGCTTATAAAGGATGTGGATTATTTTACGATTTCACGAAAGTATGAAACCGTGAAAAATAGCGGTTTACAGCCCAAAGAGACACTGGACTACTCTCTCACTCTTGATTGTGCAAAACAGTTAGCAATGGTTGAGCGTACAAGTATCGGAGCTTTGGTCAGAAGATATTTCATCATTATAGAGAAAGCATTTAAAAACCGGACAAGTTGGAATAAGAATCGCAAAAACACCCTTATTAACTGTAAAGAATTGCGCAGTGCTTTAATTGTAAAAAGTGACGAATTACTTAATGGCGTTCCTGAGTGGATTACCAATGGCAACTTATATTCCATTGAGTTTTCATTACTAAACACCGTTATACTTGGAATGTCAGCTACCCAGTATCGTAAGGAACATAATATATCTTCTAATGACCAAATACGGAACTATTTTTCTGAGGATCAGTTGGATGATGTAGAAAGGTTAGAAAGATACGATGCACAATTAATCATTTCTCAAGAAATTTACTCCTATGAAGATAGAAAACATATTTTGCAAACAGAGTACAATCGTGTAAAAAACAGAAAAACTAAGTGGGTATAAGAAGGGAGATGCTTTTACATAGAAAATAATAAATCACCAACGGAAGAATTAGAGCTTCCAACTACTATAAATCGTTTTGTAAAGATTCCAAAAGAAGTAATTTTAGCAAACACTTTACCAGAGCATAGAATTTCAGCTTTACTCTATTTTAATTATAACCAAACCTGGGAAAATACCGTACACTACTCTCCTATTTATATGATCCAATGGTGTAAGTATAAAGCAAATTGGCATAGGGGTACTGAAAAGAATATTTTCACAAAATTCAGGGATTGTATGGATTGGTATTTTGATAATGGTTACATTATTGATTTCGATAAAGAGAAGTATATACAGAATACATTTCAATCATCTTTATTAAATTGTGAAAAAATCAACCCTGGAAACAATTTTGGTATTTTATATGACTTTGAAATAGAAACAATAAACAAATATCGGTCGCCATACAAACCACTTAACAAAAGCATACTTTTTCTTCTCTTATCGTATATAAAAGCATTTACATGGATTAGAACAAATGAGTTGTCTGGACATTCAGAAAAGTCAAAAAAGAATAAACCAGAAATATTTTATTCGCAGTTTCAAGCTATAGCTGCTTTTATAGGCAGTGATAGAAAAATGATTGCAAAAGCAACTGGAGTATTAGAACAACTTGGTTTGATAAAAACATATAGAATGCCAAGATATAAAGATTCTAATGATAAATGGCACACTGATGATATTATTTATATCTGCCCCTATCGGTATATATGGAGAAATAATCAAATAGTTCAATGCACAAAAGAAGAATATGACTATGAGAAAGAATTAGAATATGGGATTCTATTTTTGAGAAATCAGAATTACGTAAGTAAAAAATTCTATCAAGATTAATCCTGAAATATAGAAATAAATATTACAAACATGAATCACTATCCATCGTCATCACTATCCTACCAAAAAAAGGAGAAACAAAACTATGACAATTAAAATAGCAATCAAATCAACAAATAAAAAAACATCAAACAGAAAAGGAGAATTTATAGTAACTGATGACAGAAAACTATGTAACACAGAAATATAACAATCACAGTATTTATGGAGGGAATATTGATATTGAAGATTTTGATACTAATTCACCTAACAAAGAGAGAATTAACAATCAGATAAAATCTTTAAGCCTACATCAATATTTAATACAAAAAGAAAATATTAGAAAGGAATACAAAAAATACATGCACATGACATTAGAAGAATTACGTGAAATGAAATTAATATCAAACACAAATGGTAGACCACACTCTACTCTTACGAATAAAAAATGGCAAAAGGAATTTAACATTAGAAAAATGTTTATTAATCCACATGATAAAAATCATACAAAAATGGTTGGTAAATATTCCATAGAGTCTGGAAAATGGAATGAAGAAACTATGGGTGAATATCATGGATGTACAAATTGGCAAGAATATTGTTCATTTATAAATGATATATTATCAAATATTCGCATGGGACAAAAAGATTATTGTTATTACATTTATCAAATCATGGATCTTGCAAGGTTTCATTTTAATACACTAAGAACGAAATATTGCGATGGATATTGGGAAGTTTGGCTTGAAAGATAAAATAAGGAGGAATTAAAAATGAGCACAATTAAAATAAAGGGGTATACAGTAGAATCAGATTTGGGAGTATATGGATATGATGGATATTCTGTAGAATGTACATACAATTATAACAAGCAGAAAGAAAAATATTTATTGTGTATGGGGTTAAGATGTAGGAATATGGCTGACTGTCTATACAACATTGACACACAATATATACCTGGGACAAAAGAAACTATTTTAGATAATATTAATAGGATTATTAAATTTGCTGCTACTCACGAAGACAAACACCATAAAAAATTTTTTGATAGATATGTTGAACAGATTGAATATATGTGTAAGTGTTTCGATTGTGGAAATGAATATTTTGAAAATGAAAGACTTTCAAATATTTATTATAACCGATTATAAACTATATAGAATGGAGAATAAATAAATGGCTTGTGAAATATGTGGTAGAGAAGGTAGTCACGCTTTTATGTGTCCGTATTATTCTCCCAGGAAAACTGAGCACTACTGTTCTTCCTGTGGAGAAGGGATTCAAGAGGGTGAAGAATATATAGAAAATGATGCTGGTGAATTTCGTCATTATGATTGTTTTTATGGGATGAGGGATTTATTAGAATGGCTGGGGTATAAAGTAAAAACTGCAGAGGAAATAAGTGATACATATGAAATGGATTATTAGGCCTATAAAGAAAATATTGGGCATTTATGAAATAGAATATGAATATTGGGTGAATATAAAAGACATTAAAATCCCAGTAAGACACACGGAAACAAAAATAGGAAAAGTAAAATTGACTCATAAAATGAAATATTGGATTAGAACTGGCAGGTTTGAATCACCGATTATCTTGCATAAGGATTTTACATTAGCAGATGGATATTCAAGCATAAAGATAGCACATTTCAAAAAAATAGATAAAGTGCCTGTATATTTTGTGGATTAAATAGAAATTTCAATGGGATAATAAGAGGAGGCTGATGGGTTGCTAGATAAACAATATAATATGTATTCTGTAGATACTGGGCATTTTTACAGTAATCACGAGAAATATTTACATGATATAAACTGTAAATATCGCAGAGAACATAATTATGTCCAGAATAAACTACCAGAGATTGAAAAACAGTTAAAACAGTTTGGATACACAGAAGACGATATCAAGAATCTGAAAAATGGTAAAACGGAAGAAGTTGATATTATTGAATTTTCTTACGATACTGTTTCAGAATATTTACATTGGACAAAGTTAATCAAACATAAAAGAGAAAAGGCAAAAAAGTCAAAAGCAAAGTTACTCACTCTTCTATCCAATAAAGTTTCTCAGAATGAATTGACAGATGGCAAAGATCATATTCGTACAATTAAAGATGATAGTTTGAACGATACAAATATCATATCAGTGTTTGACTCTGCTCTGAGTAGGACTATTGGCATTAAGCAAGATGAATTAACAGATGCTTTGATTACGGTACAGGTTTATTATTTTGATGTTTTCAAAGATATCTCGTTTTATGGATTTACATATAAAGG
>CATJCJ010000341.1 GCA_949738935.1 uncultured Eubacteriales bacterium
AATAAATTTAAAAAGTCATATAATTTTTTAAAGGGATGGGAGGTATTAAAATGAGATTCAAAAAAAATTCCCCCATAAAATCACTAAAAACAAATTTAACAACAGCTTTGGAACTTCCAAGAGAGGTAATGTTGAATCTTCCATTAATAACAATAACAGGCAAAAACACTATGTCAATAGAAAATTACAAAAACATAATAGAGTATAGCCAAAAGAAAATAAGAATATCAACTTCAGCCGGAATAGTCTCAATAGATGGAAAAAAACTTTTTCTAAAAGAGCTAACAAAAGACTCAATTCTAATAACAGGAACAATTTCAAATTTTGAGTTTATATAGAGCGTATCTGAAAACTTTATATCTATATATTAAAACCATATAAAAAATTAAATGGCTAAATCCTCATAAAGTGAAAATATCAAAAGAATTATAAAAAACAAAACAAACCCACTTCAAGTTTGTTATATCTTTCTATAATCTTTATGTATATTTTAGTTTTCAGATACACTTTAGTAAAAAATACATAAAAATCTTATTATTTTGTTGTAGGTGATAAAATATGCTTTCAATACTATGGAATTATTTGCGAGGTTATGTTATTATAGAGGTGAGTGGTTTTTCAGTCGAGCGATTTTTAAACCTCACCTCAAAAAAAGGAATTTTAATATGGGATTTAAAAGAAACAAAAAGAGGAGCGGAAATGAAAATATCCGTAAAAAATCTCAAAAAACTAAAATCTTGTTTGAAAAAATCACAATGCCATATTAAAATCAAAAATCGCCTTGGCGGTCCATTTATAATAAATAAAATAAAAAAAAGACAGCTATACATATTCGGAACAGCCATATTTATAATATTGCTGTATACGCTTTCATCATTTATATGGTTAATTGAGATACACGGAAATTCTCAAATTAAAACAAAAGATATTTTAAACTATTGTGAAACAAAAGGTTTTTCTGTAGGCTCATACAAAAATTCCATAGATGTTGCCATTTTAAAAAAAGATTTAAAAAAACATTTTCCAAATATTTCATGGATTTCAATAGAATTAAAAGGAACAAAAGCGACAATACAATTAAGAGAAACCCTTCCCCAAGAGAAAACTATCGATATTTCCGAACCTTGTAACATAATAGCAAAAAATAACGGAATAATAGAATCAATAATAACAAAAAAGGGAACTCCACTTATAAAAAAAGGAGACGTTGTATCAAAAGGCGATATTCTTGTTTCCGGGGAACTTCTCATAAAAGACGATGAAACAGGCAAAATAAAAAATTATACCCATTCCATGGCGGAAATAAAAGCGCGGTTAATCCATAAAATAACGGCGACTATTCCTTTTAGGTACTTAAAAAAAGTATACTCGGGAAATGAACAAAACTCTTATAGTATAAATCTTTTTGAAAAAAATTTTTCGCTGTATAATCCGCCAATAAAATATGAAAACTATGACTCATATAACTCTTTAAATCAACTGACAATAACAGACGACTACCCTTTGCCAGTAATCCTCATAAAGAATATACATAAAGAGTTTAAATATGAAGAACAAAACCGCACTGTTGACGAAGCAAAAAAATTAGGCGAAAACCTAATAAACAAAAAAATAATTCAAGATTTTGACTTCAATACAGATATAAAAGATAAAACCTTTGATTATAAAAAAACCGAAAAATCATTAATTGTAACAGCTACTATTTCTGTTATAGAAAATATAGGAGAAGAACAAAAAATATCAAGCACTGAAAGGAGCACTTCAATTGACACACCAGAAAATACAAATAGCCAATAAATTTATTTCCGAAGTATTTGGAAAATTTGATGAGAATATCAAAAAACTAGAAAATTCTTTTTCTGTAACAATAGTAAACAGAGACGATAATATAATCATATCCGGCGAGGAAGAAAATATTAACATAGCCCACAAAGTCATTTCAGCGATAATTTCTTCCGCTGAAAAAGGAGAAATATTGGATGAACAAAAAATAAACTATTATATTTCCGAGTTAAAAGAAAATACTCTTGATGAAATAGAAAAAATGAACAGCGGCTTTGTATGTATAAGTATATCAGGACGTCCTGTAAAGCCAAAAACCCTTGGTCAAAAAAAATATGTCGATAAAATAAAAAACAGCACAATAGTTTTTGGCATAGGTCCGGCAGGAACAGGAAAAACATATCTTGCTATGGCAGCGGCAATAAACGCTTTTAAAAATAATGACGTAAATAGAATAATCTTAACTCGGCCGGCAATTGAGGCAGGAGAGAACTTAGGCTTTCTTCCGGGCGATATGCAGCAGAAAGTAGACCCTTATCTAAGACCCCTTTATGACGCTTTGTATGAGATAATGGGTTCAGACCAATTTCAAAAAAATATTGAGAAAGGGGCGATAGAGGTCGCTCCTCTCGCCTATATGAGAGGACGAACTCTGGATAACTCATTTATAGTCCTTGACGAGGCTCAAAACACAACTCCCGAACAAATGAAAATGTTTTTAACAAGGATAGGCTTTGGTTCAAAAGCCGTAATAACAGGGGATATTACTCAAATAGACCTTCCAAACGGTAAACGTTCAGGACTCATAGAATCAACAAAAATTTTACAAGGCATAGATGATATAGAAATAGTAACATTAACAAATAAAGATGTTGTTCGTCATCCTCTTGTTCAAAAAATAATAAACGCTTATGAGATTTATGAACAAAAAAAAGAAAAATCAACAAAAATATCAAAACAAAAGAAATAAAAAATAAAGATAATATCCATGTATAAATCTCTCAAACTTATAGATATTACCTAAAAAGGAAAGGAATATTATGTTAAAACTCAGTATAAAAAAAACAACAACTTTAAACATGGTTCTTGTATTTTTGGCGTTTACAATAACAATAGTTTGCTCTATTTCTGGATATTATAACTCAGAAACAAAAGATTTGGCAGTTGGCATGGTAAGTCCAAAAAAATTTATAGCCAAAGAAGAAATCATAAATGAAATAGCGACAAAAAGAAATATAGATAAAGCTGTTTCCGAGATGTCTCCTTTGTACACAAAAGATTCCACAATACAAAGTAAAGTTACAAAAGAGATAATTTCTTTTCTTGACTATATTCACTCAAACTCAGAACAACAGCAGCTTTTAACTCCAGCCATTCAGCCGTCATCTAAAAATAACAAATCTGAAAAACACGAAAAAAGCGATGAGAATATTGGCGAAAATACAGATACCACTAACGCAGACACATCTGAACTTTCATCAAAAATATATTTATCATCAAATCAAACTAATATTATTTCAACAATGACCGATGCTGATTTTAAAGAATTTAAAAATATAATTTTACAGACCGTAAATTCAGCCTTTGAACAAGGCATACGTGAGGATAATGAGGATAAAATATTAATTTATGTAAAAAGCGAATTGTCAGAGCATAATCTCTCAAATGAGCTGTTAAACATAGGCTATTCAATAATATCAAACACACTTGAGCCAAATATGATGATAGACACTGCCGCCACAGAAAAGGCTAAAGAAGAAAAAATCGCCTCAATAAAACCTGTAATGCTTTTAAAGAATCAAAAAATCGTAGATTCCGGAGAAATAATAAGCGAGGAAATATATTCACTTTTATACTCGTCAGGATATATTCAGAAAGATAATTTCAAAGAAAACATTATACCTTTATTGGGAACAGCATTGTTAATATTTTCAGTATTTATAATGACCTCACTATATATATATAAATTTCATAAAAAGCTATATACAAGAAAAAATGAGGCTCTGCTTCTGTTTTCTTTATATACTATTCTAACAATATTAACAAAACTTTTAGCAAATGTCCCATATATGTTTATTCCTATACTTTCATTTACAATGCTTTTAGCTATGTTATTAAACTATAGGCTAGCGATAATTTTAAATTTCAGCGTTTGTATAATATATTACATCGCTTTCAATTTTAGCACATCATTTCTAATATATTTTTCGACAACAGGAATGTTTACAGCGTTTATGGCAAATTTAATAAAAGAGCACAAAAAAATATTTAAAGTAGGATTGTTAAATTGCGTAGCCGGAGTATTTATAATAACAGGCATAACATTATACATAAATAAAAGTTTCAATGAGGAATTATTAAAAAATTGCTTTTTAGCGTTTTCAAACGGAATACTAACTTTAATTATATGTATAGGCAGTATGCCGATTTGGGATTTTGTTTTTGATGTAGTAACACAATATAAATTGCTTGAGTTAATAAACCCTGACAAACCTCTTTTAAAAAAATTAATGCTTGAATGCCCCGGAACATATAACCACAGTCTTATAGTAGCAAATCTCGCCGAGGCCGCCGCTCTTGAAATAGGAGCTAATTCCGCTCTGGCAAAAGTAGGAAGTTATTACCATGATATAGGAAAATTAAAGTACCCTCAATATTTCAGTGAAAATATTCGAGGAAAAAATCCTCACGACTCAATGAATCCTTACACAAGCGCGAAAATAATATCAAGTCACGTCACAGCCGGAGTTGAGTACGCTGAAAAATACAAACTTCCAAGTTCAATAAAATATATTATAGCTCAACATCACGGAAACACATTAATAAGTTTTTTCTACTTCAAGGCAAAACAAAATTCCGATGGAAAAAACATAAAAGAATCCGATTTCCGATACAAACAACAACCTCCTCAAACAAAAGAAACAGCGATAATAATGCTTGCTGATACTGTAGAAGCTGCGGTAAGAAGTAAAAACGAGACAAATCTTGAGGAAATAAAAAAATTCGTACACGAGCTTATAAAAGGAAAATTAAACGATGGACAATTCAGCCAATGTTCTTTAAAAATAAGCGACCTAAACAAAATAGAAAACGCTTTTATGAAAGTTTTAAGCGGAATGTATCATGAAAGAGTTCCCTACCCCACAGATAAAAAAGACGAATCTCAAAACTCAGAGGATAAACAGTAGACTTCTTTCGAAACTATAAAATTACGTCAATCCAACAAAAAAATATTTTATTCAATGTGAAGCGTCAGGCGTTTTGCTTTTTAAACGCCGAAAGCGTTAAAAAGCATTGAGTGAAATATTTTTTTACAGCGATGCTTATATCAATATGAAGTTTCGAAAGAAGTCTAGTAAAAAATAAATCAAATAAAAAAAGGATGATAAAATGAACATACTTTTTGAAAATGAAACCAACTATAATTTTGACGAAATAAAAATGGATATTTTCAACAATGTAATCAACGAAACTTTACGATATGAAAACTTCCCGACATCAGTCGAAGTAAGTATAACGATAGTGACAAATTCAGAAATACAAAAAATAAACTCGAAATTCAGAAATATAGATAAACCAACAGATGTATTATCATTTCCCCTAATAGACTTTACAAACGAAAACCCTTCTGAACTCTCAGAAAAAATAACAATGCTTGGTGATATAGTAATCAGCATAGAAAAAGCCGTATCACAAGCTCAAGAATACGGTCATTCAATAGATAGGGAGCTCGGTTTTTTGACAGCTCACAGTATGCTGCATTTACTTGGATACGACCATATGACCGCTGACGAGGAGAAAATAATGTTCACAAAACAAAAAGAAATACTAAACAATATAGGTTTAACGAGGTGAGAAAAATGTCTCAAAACAAAGGTATTGAGGAAAATAGTCTTCTAATAAAAAAGGCGAAAGAAGCGAAAAACAATTCCTACTCACCATACTCAAAATTCCGAGTAGGAGCCGCTCTTTTAGCGGAAAGCAATAAAATATACACAGGCTGTAATATAGAAAACTCATCTTATGGCGCTACAATATGCGCTGAAAGAACAGCTTTTTCAAAGGCTATTTCCGAGGGAGAAAAAACTTTCAAAAAAATAGCGATAACTTCCGATTTAAATGATTTAACATTTCCCTGCGGAATTTGTCTGCAAGTAATATCAGAATTTATGCCAAAAGGAGAAATTATCTTACAAAATAAAAACAATATTATACAAGTATACAAAGTATCAGAATTTATGCCATATGCTTTTAAGCTTTAAGAAAATTAAAAACGCAGTCTCTTACCCCAAACTTAAGATAGAGGTGATTTCGGTGTATACGTGGGAAGAACTTGAGGAAAAATGTTTAAATTGCCAAAAATGTAAACTTGCCAAAACAAGAAAAAATGTTGTAATCGGAGTTGGTGATAAAAACAGCGATATACTATTTATAGGCGAGGGCCCGGGGGAACAGGAGGATTTAAAAGGAGAACCTTTTGTAGGCGCCGCGGGAAAACTTCTTGATAAAATGCTTGCCGCCATAGATTTAAACCGCACAAAAATTTATATAGCTAACATAGTAAAATGCAGGCCTCCTTTCAATCGTGACCCCGCCAAAGAAGAACAAGCCGCTTGTATAAACTTTTTAAGACATCAGTTTCTTTTAATTCGTCCAAAAATAATTGTATGTCTTGGAAGAATAGCGGCACAAGCGATAATTTCTCCCGATTTTAAAATAACAAAAAGCAGAGGAATATGGTATAATAGAAAAAATTGCAATATAATAGCTACATATCATCCCTCCGCCCTTTTACGTGATGAAAATAAAAAGCGGCCAGCGTGGGAAGATTTCAAATCGATACGAAAAAAATATGACGAAGTGAGGGCAAAAAATGAGTAATCAAAAAAACAATAACTTCCGTTCAGGATTTGTTTCTTTAATAGGAAGACCAAACGTAGGAAAATCAACACTAATGAACAGACTTGTTGGAGAAAAAATAGCGATAATATCAAACAAACCACAAACAACAAGAAATAAAATACAAGCCATATTAACAACAAATAATTTTCAAGTTATCTTCATAGACACACCGGGGATTCACATACCAAAATCAAAACTTGGAAACTTTATGGTAAAATGCGCTCAAACAACGCTAAACGAAGTAGATATCGTCTTATATTTAATAGAACCATATGAAAAAATAAAAGACTCCGACTTAAAAATTCTTGAACGTCTCAAAAATATAAACTCAAAAGTTTTTTTAATCATAAATAAAGTCGATACAGTGGCAAAAGAAAAAATATTAAATGTAATAAACTCGTACCGTTCAAAATACAATTTTAATGAGATAATTCCCATTTCAGCGATAAAAGGAACAAATATAGAAGACCTTTTAAACAACATAGAAAAGTATCTTCCGCAAGGACCAAAATATTTTCCGGAAGATATGATAACCGACCAACCAGAAAGGCAACTTATATCGGAAATAATAAGAGAAAAATCTTTATATCTTCTTCAAGAGGAAATCCCGCACGGAATAGCCGTTGAAATTACGGGAATGAAAAAAAGAGAAAACAAAGATATAATAGATATAGACTCAACAATCTATTGTGAGAAAGATTCTCACAAAGGAATAATAATAGGAAAACAAGGGTCAATGCTAAAACAAATCGGCTCAAAAGCTCGATATGATATAGAAAGGCTTTTAGGTTCCCCAACAAACCTCCAAATATGGGTAAAAGTAAAAAAAGACTGGAGAGACAGTGATTTTCTTTTAAAAAATTTCGGCTACGACTCAAAAAAATTATAAAACAAATTTCAGCAAAAAAAGATAAAATTTTCAACGCGAAAAATAAAAAAATTCTCCCGATAAGCCATTGAACAACAAATTCCTTTTTGTCAAGTGGTTTTATTCTACATATACTGCCAAATTTTTAGCCGTATATAAAATATTTCAAAGGAAATGATAAATATTATAATATGTATAAATTCGGGAGGGTATTAAAATGACGGAATTATTTTGGAATATTTTTAAAAAAAGCGGAAACCTAGACGCGTTTTTAGCCTATAAAGAATTTTCCGAACTAAAACAAAACGAAACAACAGCCACCGATACAAATATAAGAAACTACCGCCTAATCCAAAATCAAAAATAATTTTGATAAAACACATAAAACGGCGACAAAATATATAAAAACAATAAATGGCAAAAATATCAAAGAGGTAATAAAATGTCAAATTTATTAAATATCCGAGGCATAGTTCTAAAAGAAACACCTTTTGGTGAGGCCGACAAATTTATAACTATCCTCGGAAAAGACTATGGCAAAATATCAGTTTCAGTAAGAGGAGCGAAGAGAGTAAGAAGCGGTCTGACCGCGGGAACTTCCCTTTTTTCTTACTCAGATTTTTACATAGCGGAATCAAAAAAAAGAATGTACTTAAACCAAGTCGAACCAATAGAAACTTTTTATAATTTAAGAAATGACCTTTCCGCCCTTGCCTATGGTTCTTATTTTCTTGAAATAACAAACAAACTATTATTCGATAATATGCCCTCAAATAACATATTATTACTGCTTTTAAAATCACTTACAGTTCTTTCAAAAAGTAACGTTATACCGCACAAATTAATAGCGTCTATATTTGAGTTGAAAGTTCTGGAATATAACGGTTACAAACCTGAAACCGAGTTTTGCATAAGCTGCAAAAAGCCAACAACACAAAACTTTTATATAACAATAGAAGGAACAATCTGCGAAAACTGCGTTCAAAAAAACTTTTTTCATATACATTTAAACGAAACTCTGTTATACACAATAAGATACATTTTCTCATCCGAATTGAACAAATTATATACGTTTAAAGTTCCGGCAAACATAATGAACTCGCTCTCAAATTTCTCAAGGAACTTATTAAACAGTCAATTAAACTTACGCCTAAAATCCATAAACTTCATAAGAGAGATAGAAGAATTTCTTTAAAAAGAGCGAGGGCTTCGCCCACGCTCTCCAATAAACTTCTTTTAAAAGTACATAATCACTCAAAACAGCTTCCGCCAATAAACTCTCGTATAATAGAATTTTGCGGAATATACTTGTCATTTATGCTCAAAAAATTATTCATAAACTTAATAAGTCTTTTGGCCTCAATATATTCAGGGTGAGATTTGTCAATTTTAAAAAGCAAAGGTTCAACATAAGGCTTCAAAATAGCCAGTTCATAAACCAAAGCTGAGTTAAACATAACATCAGCCTCTTCCTGATAAGGGAAAATATACTTTCTTTCTCCCCTCAAAACAGAATCCCAAATTCCAATTGTATTAATGGCGTCAAATCCCCTAAACTGGCTGTCACGAACAATTCTTCTTATAAGTCTCGTATCGGTTGTAGTAATTCTGTTGTGGGGATTAATATTAATCTGAGTTAAAGCGCTTATATATATTTTAAACTTACTTTCTTTAGGAACCTGTTTAGTAAGCTTCTCATTAAGACCATGAATCCCCTCAATAACAAGAACATCATTTTCAGCCAGTTTAATAAAGTTTCCAGTATATTCTCTGCGTTTTTTATAAAAATTATATTCAGGAACCTGAACAGTTTCACCTTTAAGCAAAAGATTTATATCATCATTTATCTGCGGAACATCAATAGACTCAAGACATTCATAATCAGGCTTGCCAAACTCGTCAATAGGAGTTCGGTCACCGTCCAAATAATAATTATCAAGGGAAATAATATGAGGTTTAATCCCGTTAACTTTAAGCTGAATGCAAAGTCTTTTAGCGAAAGTCGTTTTGCCTGAGGAAGATGGTCCCGCGATAAGAATAACTCTTTTTTTACCTGTAGCAATCATATCTGAAATCTGAGCAAGTTTTTTCTCATGAAAAGCCTCGGACAAACAAATAATATCTCTTATACCTCCGGCGCAAATAGCGTTATTCAAATATTTAGCTGACTCAACTTTCAAAATTTTAGCCCAATTAGAGCTTTCCTCAAATATATTCATAAGTTTCTCATAATTAATAACCTCATTTAATTTTGAACACTCATTTCTTAACGGAAATCTAATAACAAAGCCATTATCTTTCTTATATACAAGTCCAAAAATTTTTAAATATCCTGTTGACGGAACCATAGGACCATACATATAATCATAAAAATTCTCAATTTTATTCATAGTTATATTAGATGAACGAGTATATTTAAGTTCCTCAGTTAAATCCGTATCAGCGTAAGAGCTGTAAAAACTAATTCCCTCAGAAACCGGAACCGAAAGTTTTTCAATAGGAATATCTTTCTTAACAGCGTCACCCATAAACTTTTCGACTTCAGCGATAACCTCAGAATCAATGTCCACACCATCAACAGTACAATAATAATTTTGATTAATAGAATGTTTTACGGTTATTTTAGCAACATCTCCCAAAACTTGTTTAAATGAATAAATCATCAAAAATATAAGACTTCTCTGATAAGCGGAATAACCATAAGCCGTTTTAATATCAAAAAAACAGACGTCACAACTTTTCGTAACTTTAAGCTTAAGCTCAACAAGCTCATTGTCAACAGCAGCAAGAAGAGGCTCCTCACTAAAACTATCCCCGCACATATTAGCGATTTCAAGAAGTGAAACACCCTCGTCTACCATAATACTTTTATTTATATTCAAAATATTTATATTTATTTTTTCCATACAATTTCCCCCTATACAATACTTAAAGTTTGACCATTTACTTTAGACTCAATACACTCAAAACCCAAATTATTACTTTCAGCGTAATTATTAAGATATTCTCGTAAAACAGGAACAACAATAACCTCACTGCCATAATGAGTCACATCAACCACACATAAATCTATATTATTAGCAAACTGAGCCTCGTGATACCTCAAATCACCCGTAACATAAACGTCACAGCACGCTTTTTTCGCCTCCGTCATATATTCAGCGCCTGAGCACTGACCGGTACACAAAGCAACTTTCTTAATAACTTTATTTTTATCACCGGTAATAGTGACCCTATCTAATTTCAATTTAATTTTCAATTGATTAACAAAATCAATAAATCGCGTCTCCTGAGCAAGCTCGCCAATTCTTCCAAGACCGTTAACCCCATCATCTGATTTTATCAAAACAGAAGTTTTTTGAAAGCCAATAATTTTTGCCAACTCATCATTTGTCCCGTTTTTAACTATATCCAAATTAGTGTGCGCTGAATAAACGGCAATATTATTTTTAATAAGCTTTATTATTCTTTTTCCCATAGCACTGCCTGAATTAATATTTTTAATACCGCCAAAAATAAAAGGATGATGAGTAATAATCAAGTCGGCATTTTCAGAAATAGCCTCACAAATAACATCGTCATTAACATCAAGAGCGACCAAGATTTTTTTAATCTCCGAATCAAAATCGCCAATCATAAGACCAACATTATCCCAACTTTCAGCCAATTCAGGAGGAGCGAAATCCTCCATAAACTTAACAATGTCTCCACATTTTATAGATTTATCCATAAAATCCTCCCTTTAAAAGATTAACAAAAAACATTATAATATCATGTATAATCAAAATTTTTAAGTTAATAACAATATAAAAAAAATTCCAGTCAAATTCAGCCAAAATCATTTTTCTACTATATTTCCCAAACTCTTTCATATAAACAACGTTTCATACTAAGTTCCTTAAATCTTTTCATAAACAAATCACTTTGTTTTGACTCTAACATTTTTTTTTCCATACCAATTAAAACATTATTAAGCTTATTAAGCTCAAAATCCACCTGCTTTTTTAAAACCTCATTTTTCTCATCAACAAGAATTTTCCCAAAAAAATAATCCTTTTCACTATAATAAAAATCCAAACCTTTTTCACAGACAATAATATTATAATATTTTCCGCCTTGAAAAAGCATTTTCTCATCAACTATTTTAAATCCAAGTGAATGTATTGTTTTTCTGACTTTGTCAATATCTCTCTGAGGCTGCAAAATAAGCCTTCGCGCTGAGTTTACAACCTCTTTTGAATCATTAAGAATATGAATAATCATCAAACCACCCATACCAGCAATAACAATCTGCTCAGGAACCTCTCCGGCATTAATAATACTGAGCCCATCGCCAACCCTTGTTTCAATCAAATGAGAATAATTATGTAATCGAATATTTTTTTCAGCCTTTTCAACAGAACCAAAACTAATATCACAAGCTACAGCCCTTTTCACAATTCCCGCTTTAATAAGATAAATAGGTATATACGCATGGTCTGTTCCCACGTCAACAATAAAATCACACTTTTTAACACATCCGATAATTGTCTTTAATCTTTCAGAAATAACCAAGACTATTCCTCCATACAGTATTTTATAGTATAAAAAGGCTGTGACAAAACAGCCTTTTTATTATTCAAGATAGTCTTTAAGTTTTTTGCTTCTGCTTGGATGCCTTAGCTTTCTCAACGCTTTAGCCTCAATCTGTCTTATTCTTTCTCTTGTGACTTTAAACTCTCGTCCAACTTCCTCAAGAGTTCTGGCTCTTCCATCATCAAGCCCAAACCTCAAACGCAAAACCTTTTCTTCTCTTTCCGTGAGAGTATCCAAAACATTTATAAGTTGTTCTTTAAGAAGAGTAAAAGCGGCGGCTTCCGCCGGAGCCGGAATATCCTCATCAGGGATAAAATCTCCCAAATGACTATCCTCTTCCTCGCCTATAGGAGTTTCAAGAGAAACTGGTTCCTGAGCGATTTTTCTTATTTCTCTGACTTTATCAACAGGCATCTGCATTTCTTTAGCAAGTTCCTTATCCGAAGGCTCTCTTCCAAGCTCCTGTAAAAGTTGCCTTGATACTCTTATAAGCTTATTAATCGTCTCAACCATATGAACAGGTATTCTTATGGTACGCGCTTGGTCGGCTATAGCTCTTGTAATAGCCTGCCTAATCCACCAAGTAGCGTAAGTACTGAATTTATAACCCTTTCTGTAATCAAATTTCTCAACAGCCTTAATAAGACCAAGATTACCTTCCTGAATGAGGTCAAGAAAGAGCATTCCTCTGCCAACATACCTCTTGGCGATGCTCACAACAAGGCGCAAGTTAGCCTCAGCAAGACGTTTTTTAGCGTATTCATCACCCTCTTCCATACGTTTGGCGAGTTCGGTTTCCTCATCAGCGCTCAAAAGAGAAACCTTGCCAATTTCTTTTAAATACATACGAACGTGGTCATCAATATTTATACTTCCATCATTAATAGATAAATCCAAATCCTTTTCGCTGTCTTCCTCAAGTTCAACAACGCCCATAACATCAATACCTTGACTTTCCAAATACTCATATATTTTATCAATCTGCTCAGAATCAAGTTCAATATCCGCCAAAAAATCCATTATCTCTTTATATTCAAGAATACCTTTTTTCTTTTTGCCAAGAGCCAAAAGTTCTTTTAATCGAATAGCAAATAAGTTTTCATCAATGGATTTCAAAGTAATCCTCCCTTTCTTTTGTCTTTATTCTAACCATCTGAAAGTGTAATATTCAACGCCCCAACACTTTTTTTCTCAATCATGAACTTATTAACAGCCTCTATATCCTGAGCTTCCTGCGCGGAAGCCATACCAATATCAATATAATACAACTTAATTGCCCTAACCTCATCATTTATCTCTTTTTCCATAGTTTTAACATCGTCAAAATCCATTCGCGAGACAAAAATATTAGATACAAAACTCTGTTCCTCAATAGAATCAAAATAATTAACAATCTCAGCGGAATATATATTTTGTCCTTTTTTATAAAAATCGTCAATAATTTTAACAAGCTTCACATAAACAGGATTAATAAATTCTTCCGGGGATAAAAACTCTCTGATTTTTCTGTAAGCATTATAATTTGAAACCATAGCTTTAATAATATTTTGCTTTCCAGCATCAACTCCCCGTCCACTGACTTTACGCTTTGACTTATTATATTTTCTGGGAGAAAAACCAACAGAACCATTTTTTGAGACTCTATTTATTTCATCAACAATAGCCTCCCTTGAAATTCCTGTAATTCGAACAGCCTCTCCGATATAAGCGTCTCTTTCGATAGCGTTGTCAAGTCCTGCTAATATTTCAGCGACTTTATTTGTAAATATAATTTTTTCATCGGTATTATCAAAATTATACTTTGCTTTCTCACACTCTATCTCAAACGATATAAAACTTTTCGCTTCTTTAGACAATAAATCCTCAAAAGCGCTTGCCCCAAATTTTTTAATATACTCATCAGGGTCTTTAGCGTCTCTAACCTGAAGAACTTTAACTTTGATTCCGTTTTCCCATAAAACAGGCCCTGCTCTAAGAGCGGCATTCATACCAGCGGCATCACTGTCAAAAAGCAAAACAGCACTGTTGGCGTATTTTCTCAAAGTTCTGGCATGGTCATTATTAAAAGCCGTACCCAATGCCGCCACAACATTTTTAAAACCGGCTTGATAAAGGCTGATAACATCCATATATCCCTCAACAAGAATAAATTCTTTTGTTCCTGATTTTCTTGCAAAATTAATACTATACAAATTTTGACTTTTTTTAAAAACAGGAGTATCAGGAGAATTTAAATATTTTGGCTCACCATCACCAATAATTCGGCCCCCAAAAGCGATAATTCTCCCTTGAACATCAATAATGGGAAACATAAGCCTGTTAAAAAACTTATCATAACAACCTCCTTTTTTATCAGGGAACACAAGACCGCTTTTAACAAGAGTTTCCACATCATAGCCCTCTTTAATCAAGAAATTAGATAAACTGTTTCTGTTAAAAGATGAAAATCCCAAACCATATTTTCTTCTAACGCTCAAAGAAACTTTTCTGCTATCCAAATACTCAACAGCTTTTTTACCCTCCTCACTATTCAAAACAGAATAATAAAATCTCGCCGCTTTTTTGTGAATTTCATAAATAGAAGCTTTCATTTGGCTATTTTTATTAACAGCGCCAAAAGACCCTTCCTCCGGCAAAGTATAATTAATTCTGTCAGCAAGAAATTTAATAGAATCAATAAAGTCATAATTCTCCATTTGCATAATAAAGCTATACACATTTCCGCTGGCATTACAGCCAAAACAATGATAAAGCTGCTCATCAGGACTAACAGAAAAAGAAGGCGTATGCTCCTTATGAAAAGGACACAATCCAAAATAAGAATTTCCTTTCTGCTTAAGCTGAACATAAGAACCAATAACATCAACAATATCATTTCCCATTCTAATGTCCTCAATAATATTATCCGAATAATACATAAATTCAGCCCCAAAATAAAAATATTAAAACAACGAAACTAAACCCCTCAATCAAATTTTAATTAAAGCACTGATTAATCGCATCCTCCCAAATACTCAATTTCTTCTTATACTTAAAATATTCGACACAAAAGGGATATTTCCTTTTATTTTTTTAGGAAATACCGACAAACTCACAAAAATTAATTCAATACAATATCAATAAGCTTAAGAGCCTGTCTAAAAACTATTAAAATATCCAAAAAAATGAAATTTTAACCGGCTTTTCTTGCTTTTGAAGCATTTTAAAATTCATTTAAGAATCACAAATGAATTTTAAAATGCTTCAAAAGCAAGAAAAGGTAAGCTAAAATTTCATTCAGTGAAAATAATATCATTACGCCTCAAAAT
The DNA here is from genome assembly GCA_949738935.1 of uncultured Eubacteriales bacterium. Classification (GTDB taxonomy): domain Bacteria; phylum Bacillota; class Clostridia; order Lachnospirales; family CAG-274; genus MGBC114079. The sequence goes on from CATJCJ010000341.1 coordinate 15,436, forward strand.
AATTTTATTTTCGCTGATTTTTTGTGTATATTTTGTTTTTAGACAGGCCTTTTTTAGATTTTAGACAGGTTCTAAAAAACAGCCTTAATATTTTTATATTGTTTCATAGCAAACCTATCAGTCATACCGGCTATGTAATCACAAATAACCCTATCTCTATCATCACCCTCAGCGTAATGTTTTATAAATTCCGCCGGAATTCCATCAAAATTCTCATTATAATAATGATATAACTTTTTAAGAACCCCTGAAAACATTTTATTTTCTTTTTCAAGTTCCTCACCAAGATAGACAAACTTAAACATAAATCCTCTCAATTTATAAAATATATTTTTAACAGATTCCTCCATAATAATATCATTTTTATCTTTACTGTTTTCTATAATATTTCTTATAAGAAAATTTATTCTTTTTTTTGAGCTTTCACCAAGAATATAAACACTTTCCCGCGGCATATCCGAAACAGACATTATCCCCGCTCTCAAAGCATCGTCAATATCGTGATTAACATAAGCTATTTTATCAGAAATCTGAACAAGCTTTCCCTCAAGAGTATGAGGTGTTCCATCACCTCTATGATTTAAAATTCCGTCAATAACCTCATAAGTCAAATTAAGTCCTTTTCCCTCTTTTTCAACAATCTCAACAACCCGAACACTTTGTTCATTATGATAAAATCCATTTTCAGAAACCTCATTTAAATCTCTCTCCCCCAAATGACCAAAAGGCGTATGCCCCAAATCATGACCAAGAGCTATAGCCTCTGTCAAATCCTCATTAAGATTTAAAGCCACCGCGAGAGTTCTTGCGATTTGAGAAACTTCAAGAGTATGCGTAAGGCGAGTCCTATAATGGTCACCATCAGGAAAAATAAACGCCTGCGTTTTATGCATAAGCCTGCGGAAAGCCTTACTATGCGTAATCCGGTCTCTGTCTCTTTGAAAACAGGTTCTGATATCTTCAGGCTCCTCAAAAATCTTTCTTCCTTTTGAATCAGCGCTTCTTGTGGCAAACGGACTAAATTTTTCATTCTCAAACTTTTCAGTATTCTCACGTATATTCATTCAGTAAAATCCCCTCCTAAAAACACATCACAATTTCTCAAATCATTTTCCAAAAACCTTTTTCGCGGTTGGGATAATCAACGCGCCAACAGAATTACCCAAAGTCATAATAATTATATAAAAAAAACTCTTAACACTCCATGCGTCGGCAAGACTGAAAAAAAACATATTAGCGACACAATGCTCAAACCCGCATAAAATAAACACAGTAATCGGAAAAATAACACCGACAATTTTAACCGTACCTTCTTTAGCATTTTTAAATATGTCAACAGCGACAAACATAAGGATACCACAAAATAAAGCCAATAAAAAAGAGCTTAAAGGAGAATCTCCAAGTTTCACATCAGCAATTTCATAAACAGCATCAAATTTCTGAAAGATACGAGTATTTTTCACAGCGAAAGCGGAAAAATACGCTCCGGCAAAATTTCCAAGCCATGTAATAATAAGCTCAATAACGTAATCAGGTTTATTAAAAACAAGATATCCAATTTTTCCGGTAAAAAGCTGCAGCTCAAAAAATAAAACCGTCAACAGTCCAACTCCAAATAAAAAAGCTCCAACAACAGAATTATCAACAGAAAGAAAAATAATTCCTCCAATGCCAATAGCGATTCCGGCAATAATTCCATAAATAAATTGTCTCAATCTTTCCACTTTAAAATTATACCTCCATACTGTTTTTTAATATAAGCGCTATTTTAATACACTCAATCACAACAATCATAGTATATTCTTCTTTTTTAATAATGATAGGAGCGTTATTTTTTTTTACAATAATACACTCATTAAGTTTTCCGCCCTGTTTCCAGTATGTGAGAAAAAACATACCATCAACATCTTTAACTCTCCAATTATATGTTTCTATATTTTTAATAAAATATTCTTTTTCACATCCAAAAGCGTCTAAAATTTCATTTCTGCTATCTGTATATTTTTCCAAAACTTTTTCCATAAAATCAAACCTCCAAAATTTTTTTAAGATATTTTCCAGTATACGAATTCTCACATAAAGAAACTTCCTCAGGAGTACCCTCTGCAACAATTTGACCTCCGCCGTCACCGCCTTCCGGACCTAAATCAATGATATAGTCGGCTGTTTTAATAACCTCAAGATTATGCTCAATAACAACAACTGTATTCCCCATATCCGTAAGTCTTTGTAAAATTCCAATAAGTTTATGAACATCAAAGGTATGCAATCCCGTTGTTGGCTCATCAAGAACATAAATAGTCTTTCCCGTACTCTTTTTGCTAAGTTCCGTAGCGAGTTTAACTCTCTGAGCTTCTCCTCCCGACAGAGTTGTTGAGGACTGCCCCAACTTTATATAAGACAAACCAACATCATATAGAGTTTGAATTTTAGACTTTATTCTGGGAATATTCTCAAAAAACACAAGAGCTTCCTCAATAGTCATATCCAAAACATCTGAAATAGTTTTCCCCTTATATTTAACCTCAAGGGTTTCCCTGTTATATCTTTTTCCTCTGCAGACTTCACAGGGAACATAAATATCGGGCAAAAAATGCATTTCAATTTTTATAATACCATCACCCGAACAAGCCTCGCACCTTCCGCCCTTAACATTAAAGCTAAATCTGCCCTTTTTAAAACCTCTGACTTTCGCTTCAGGAGTTTGACTAAAAACATCTCTAATCATATCAAACAATCCTGTATACGTAGCGGGATTTGAACGAGGCGTTCTTCCTATAGGAGATTGGTCAATATTTATAATTTTATCAAAATACTCAATTCCTTTTATAGATTTAAATTTTCCATGTTTAATTCTGGCTCTATTGAGTTCTCTAGCAAGAGTTTTATATAAAACCTCATTGATAAGAGAGCTTTTTCCAGAGCCCGAAACTCCCGTAACACAAATGAACAAACCCACAGGAATCTCAACAGTAACATTTTTAAGATTATTTTCGCAAGCGCCTTTAATAATCAATTTTTCCTTAGATTGTTTTCTTCTTTCTTTGGGAATCTCAACTTTTTTTCTTCCACTCAAATAATCTCCTGTCAAAGAATTCTCACACTTTAAAAGTTCCTGAGGTGTACCGGAAAAAACAACCTCTCCGCCGTTCACCCCGGCATAAGGTCCAATATCCACAATATAATCAGCCTCCATCATAGTATCAGAATCGTGCTCAACAACAATAAGTGTATTTCCAATATCCCTCAAATGTTTTAATGTTCCAAGAAGCTTATCGTTATCCCTCTGATGAAGTCCAATACTTGGTTCATCAAGAATATACAAAACTCCGACAAGCCCCGAACCAACTTGTGTAGCCAGCCTTATCCTTTGAGACTCTCCTCCCGACAAAGTACCGGCCATTCTTGACAATGTCAAATAATCAAGTCCAACATCAATCAAAAAACCAAGTCTCGCGTCAATCTCTTTTAAAATTTGGTCAGCGATAAGCGCTTTATTTTCTGACAGCTGAAGATTATCAAAAAAAACTTTAAGGTCTTTAATAGAATATTCTGTTATTTCAGAAATATTTTTATCACCGACAGTAACGGCAAGAATCTCATCCTTAAGCCGTCTGCCCTTACAAGTCGGACATTTAACGTTTGTCATATATTTCTCATATTCTTGCTTAGCCGCTTCCGAATAAGTTTCTCTGTATCTCCTTTCAAGATTACCCACAATACCGTCAAAAGTATATGAGTAAAATTTTTCTTGTCCTCCGCTGACATATTTAATATCCATTCTTTCCCCGCCATTGCCATACATAATAATATTTTTTATTTTATCAGGCAAATCCTTATAAGGGGTATTCAAGTCAAAACTATACCTCTCAGCGAGAGTGGTAAAAATACTATTTCCCATAGTTGTCTCAACAGAAATAGAATTCCAGCCAGAAACAGCGATAGCGCCCTCAAAAATAGAAAGTTCACTATTAGGAACAAGTATCTCCGGGTCAAATACCATTTTAGCTCCAAGTCCCATACATTCAGGACAAGCACCCGAAGGATTATTAAAAGAAAATCTTCTTGGCTCAATTTCCTCAATGCTAATGCCGCAGTCCGGACAAGCGAAATTTTGACTGAAAGTAAGTTCTTCCTCACCGTTAACATCAATAACGACAAGACCTCCTGTAAGAGAAAAAACCGTTTCCAAAGACTCAGAAAGTCTTTTTTGAACTCCCTCTTTAACAACAAGTCTGTCAATAACAATCTCAATATTATGCTTTTTATTTTTCTCAAGTTTAATTTCATCAGAAAGCTCATACATAATACCATCAATTCTAACGCGAACATATCCGCTTTTATTAGCGTCTTCCAAGAGCTTAACGTGCTCACCTTTTCTGTTTCTAACAACAGGCGCAAAAAGCTGAATTTTACTTCTTTCAGGCAATTTCAAAATCTGGTCAACAATCTGGTCAATAGTCTGCTTTTTAATTTCCTTACCACATTTAGGACAATGAGGAACACCAACTCTGGCGTACAAAAGTCTCAAATAATCATAAATTTCTGTAACAGTCCCAACAGTAGACCGTGGATTATTATTTGTCGTTTTTTGGTCAATAGAAATCGCCGGCGAAAGACCCTCAATATAATCCACATCAGGTTTTTCCATTTGTCCCAAAAATTGCCTAGCATAAGAAGACAAAGACTCAACATACCTTCTTTGTCCCTCAGCATAAATAGTATCAAAAGCCAAACTAGACTTTCCCGAACCGCTAAGACCAGTAAAAACAACAAGTTTATTTCTTGGTATTTCAACATCAATATTTTTAAGATTATTTTCCTTAGCGCCTTTAACAAAAATTTTATCCTTTTGCATTTCAATCCTCTTCCACAAAAAAAATTTTTTTGCGCTGCTTTTTTAAAAAAAGCAACTAGTTTTTTTGGCAATGCCCCAATATTTTAAATCAAAAGTTTTTGCGTTGCTTTTTATGTCTCCAAAATTTTTTTAAGTTCAATAATTTCATCTCTTAGCTGAGCTGCCCTTTCAAATTGTAAATCAGCGGCTGACTGACGCATTTCTTTTTGCATTTTAGAGATAACCTTTTCAAGCTCACTTTTGCTCATAGACTCAGGGTCTTTATCAAGTCCCATACCTTTCTTTTCCTCAACAGAAACAGTAGCCTTTATAATATCGTGAACCTTTTTAACAATAGTTTTAGGAATAATTCCGTGTTCCCTATTGTAATCTTCTTGAATATTTCTTCTCCTGTTTGTCTCAGAAATTGCCCTGCGCATAGAATCTGTTATAGAATCCGCATACATAATAACTCTGCCCTCAGAATTTCTTGCCGCCCGTCCAATAATCTGAATAAGCGATGTTTCTGAACGTAAAAACCCCTCTTTGTCGGCATCAAGGATAGCAATAAGTGAAACCTCAGGAATATCCAATCCCTCTCTCAAAAGATTTATACCCACAAGAACATCAAAAACATTCATACGCAAATCTCTAATAATTTCCAGCCTTTCAAGGGTATCAATATCAGAGTGAAGATATTTAACTCTAATTCCATTTTCACGTAAATAATCTGTCAAATCCTCAGCCATTTTTTTTGTAAGCGTAGTAATAAGTACCTTTTGACTTTTCTCAATTACAGAGTTTATCTCACCAATCAGATTATCTATCTGACCATTAACAGGTCTTATATCAATTTCAGGGTCAAGAAGACCTGTGGGCCGAATAATCTGTTCTGCTGTATTTTCGGAATGAGCGTTTTCATATTTAGAGGGGGTCGCCGAAACAAAAAGTATCTGATTAATTTTTTCCTCAAACTCAGTAAATTTAAGGGGTCTGTTGTCAAGAGCCGACGGCAGCCTAAAACCAAAATCAACAAGACTTGTTTTTCTAGACCTATCCCCCTCATACATTCCTCCGATTTGAGGAATAGTAACATGAGACTCATCAACAATAATAAGAAAATCATCAGGAAAATAATCAATAAGAGTATGAGGCGTACTTCCGGCGGCTCTTCCTGAGAGATGCCTTGAATAATTCTCAATACCAGAGCAAAAACCCATTTCCGTCATCATTTCAATATCATAATTTGTTCTTTGAGAAAGTCTTTGAGCCTCAAGAAGTTTATCCTCACGTTTAAGTTCATCAACTCTTTCGTCAAGCTCTTGCTCAATTCTTCTAATAGCAGCGGTCATTTTTTCCTTTCCGATAACATAGTGAGAAGCTGGATAAATACATATATGTTCTCTAAGACCTTTAACTTTGCCTGTTAAAACATCAATTTCCGTTATTCTGTCAACCTCATCACCAAAAAACTCAATTCTATAAGCATACTCAGATGAATCCGCTGGAAATACCTCAACAACATCACCGCGAACCCTAAAAGTCCCTCGAACAAAATTCATATCATTTCTATTATATTGTATATCGACAAGTTTTCTAAGAATATCATCCCTATCTTTAACCATACCGGGACGAAGCGAAATAACCATCTCATTATAATCAATAGGGTCACCCAAACCATATATACAAGAGACACTGGCCACAATAATAACATCTTTTCTCTCAAATAAAGCCGCTGTCGCGGAATGTCGTAATTTATCAATCTCATCATTAACAGAAGAATCTTTTTCAATATAAGTATCAGTTTGCGGAACATAAGCCTCTGGCTGATAATAGTCATAATATGATACGAAATACTCAACAGCGTTTTCAGGAAAAAATTCTTTAAACTCATTATAAAGCTGAGCGGCAAGAGTTTTATTATGAGCGATAATCAAAGTAGGCTTATTCAATTTCTGAATAATATTTGCCATAGTAAAAGTTTTTCCAGAACCTGTGACGCCAAGAAGCGTCTGAAATTTTTTTCCGTCAATAAATCCTTGAGAAAGAGTTTCAATAGCCCGCGGCTGGTCACCGGTAGGTTTAAATTTAGAAACAACCTTAAATTGGTCCATAAATTCACCTCATAAAATAATAATCAATTAAAGTGTATCTAAAAACTCATTCCAACTGTTAAAAATATATTAAACCTTATTTTTCAAAGATTATTTTTATTCTATCAAAAACGAAATATCCAAAACTTAATTTTTAAATACACTCTTATTTTAAAACTGTGAGCACCGCTCACACCAATATACACCTTATCATATTTTACCATATTTATAGATTTTATACAATCACACCAATCAAAAATTTACAAAAATAATCACAAGAATATAATTTTTTTAAAAGGCTATATTACGAGCAATTCCAAAACAAAACTCCCTTAACATAGAAAAATCTATATTAAGGGAGTAAAAATACAAAAATAAAATCATAAGATATTACCAAAATAATTAATATAAACTAATTTCTTGGAACCTTTGTCAAAATATCTGTCAAAGTGTCAAAATCAATACCTTTAGGAATTTTATAATTTCCGGTTCTTATATTCTTTGTTTTTTTATTATTAATCAAATACTTCTCATACTCTTCAGGATTATCAATAAGACCTTTGTCAGCCAAAATACGGCTCACTTTTTTAGCGTTACTTCCGGAATTTATTTTAACATCAATAAAATTATTTTGTATCTCACTTGTGTTCTCACTTACACTTTCACTCATACCCTCACTTGCTTTTTCGGTAGAATTCAAAGTAAGGTCAGCTGATTCCGGCTCATTATTCAAAACTTCAGTCATACTTTCATGAGACATAGAAAAATCCTCAAAATTATCATAAGTAACAATCAAAGATGTTTCAGATTCATATTTATCAAGAGAAGAAGATTCTGTTTCACTTGAACTCTCTGTCATTTCCAAAAAAAACTCATCAGAAACATATTCCATACCAAGTTCTTTTGCCTTTTGTTCAATCTCCTCTTTTGTTAATTCCGAAGAACCAATGTCCGAAACACCATAAACAATCCAAATAACAATTACAGAAAAAATAATACCTATTCCCAGCCCCAAAACAAAATCCCTTTTATCCATACAACAACATCACCTTGCCTTTCCAAGTTCCAAAATAAGTTTAACTTCCCCCTGACCCATATCAAGAGCCTTAGATATTTCAGAAACCGAAAGACCTTGTGACCGCATATTTTTAATTTTCTCAAAATTAGGATTTTTAAAAACATTCCTCACAGGTAAGTCCTCAGACTCAAAATGACTATTAGAATCAGCTCTAAAATCAACTTTTTCTCTTTTTTCTTTCATATCGTCAATCATTTGATATAAAAACAAAAGTTCTTGATATTTCTCCTCAAATTCCTGAAATACATTTGAGGACATTTTACTAAGTTGTTCAATAGCGTTATCAGCGTCATCAATAGCTTGTTTAATAAGCTGTACTGAAGCGTTAACCTCAAAATAATCATCGGTTTTATTTTCAGTTTTTTTACGGCTAAAACAAGCGAAAACAACCAATCCAATTCCAATAAGTATTAATAATGTCAATATAATATAAAATAACATTTTTATCTCCTTAAAACTAATAGAACACTACAAAAATAAATCCTTATATACTCACATCAAAAAGACTGGTACTTTTATTTTTTTTAGCTTTTGTTTCCTCATTTTTTTTCTGACTCTTTTTTTTGCCTTTATATTGACCTTTATTTCCGCCCTGACCATCTTTAATATCATTTTCCTCAGACTTATTAGTTTGGTTTATCTGGCTTGCGCTTTGTTGAACCTGTTGCTGAAACTCAGAATTAAAAGCCTGTTGCTGCGCGTCGTATCTTTGATTTTGATTATTATAATTATTAACTTCTGTTGTTCTGTTCATCATAAGCTGCAAATCAATAGGTTGAATAGCCATAAAATCACCTTCTTCAAATAATATAAGAGCCAAAAACTTCTTTACATTCGCCAAACAATTAACCGACTAAACTAAAGCTCCGATAGAAACCTTACCCTTGTTATTAATCAAGGAACAATGTTGAATATCATCTCTGACATACATAACAGCATCATTAATAGTAACCTTAACCCCTGAATAAATAATATTACTTGCGGAAACCCTGCCATTTTTCTGTTTAAGCCTTGGAAAAATAGTTTCAACTTTTTTCTGGCTTTCATTAATTTTAGATTTAAGAATAATTTTAGACCTTATAGCGTCCATAAGCATTTTCTTCTTATCATTTGTAAGTTTTGAAACATCAGTTTTCTGAAGAACATTTATAACTTTCTCATTAGATTTAAACTGTTCATTAAATTTCTCAATATCAGCTACAGCCTGTTTATATTCCTCAAGCTGAACAGGGTCAACACCAACCTCAAGCTCAGTAACCGTTGCCATATTAGAGCCAATAACTTTAGCGTCTATTTTATTCCCAACAATAGCTTTTCCTCCAACAAAAAGACCTCTTTTTCCAACAAGCTTTAAAATACCGCCGCAGCGCACATTACTGTGCATAATAGAATTAGCGGTTATATTTCCTCCCGCGGAAATTGTACTGCTTTCAATAAAATTAGCGTTGATATCACCCGCAGCCTCAATAACAGCCTTGCCTCCGCCTTGAACACCCTTCATAAGCAGTATATTCCCCTTCGCTTTAATTGTGGCGCCCTCAACAGAGCCCTCAATCTCAACATCAGCGCCGGCATTTATAGTAAATCCCGATAAAACCGAGCCCTTAACAACAATAGTTCCCAAGAATTCAACATTTCCCGTAGAGTTATCGACATCTCCCGTAATCTCAAGAATAGGAAATACACTAACCCTTCCATCCATATAAAAAATTCTTCCGCTTATTTCAGAAATAAGCGTAACACCATCCTCAAGAACTTTAGTATTTTTTCCTTTTGGAAGAGCGGGCGCCTTTTTGGCTTTTTCAGCCGGAATACTTTTTCCAAGAACATTCATGCCATCATTTCCGGGAACAGCCGGATGAGCGATAGCGAGGGTTTGTTTCTCAACAGCGGTTTCAAAAAGATTCAAATTTCTGTAATCAACCGAACCGTCAGCAAGTTCTTTTGGCTGAAGACTCTTTTTATCCGTTGTAAAAAAATAATCAATATATCCGTCAACACCTTTTGTCGGTTCATCACCTTTGGCAACATCATACCATACGCCATATTGTTTATCATTAATAAGTTTTTCAATATAATCGTCATCTATACCATATCTTATGCCATAACCATTCAAAGTTCTTATAACATCAGCTTTTGAAAGAAACTTACCTTCATTAACGGGCTCATTGAAAATTATAGATACTTTCATTTTATTATCGGCAATGTCCAAATCAATACTTTCATTTTTTGATATATTCTCATCCATAAGAAATCCCTCCCAATTTAATTCAAAAACAAAATAGATTTATATTTTCCAAGTTTATTTTGAAGTTTAACAACAGCCTTTGAATGTATCTGAGAAATTCTAGATTCCGATACACTCATTATTTTACTTATCTCCTTAAGAGTAAGTTCCTCAAAATAATACAATGTAACAACTTTTTTTTCTTTTTCAGTAAGCTGGTTAATAGCGTCAATAAGAATAGCCTTAACTTCTTTTTTCTCATATGTTAAATCGGGAGAATCCGCTTTCGCCTCAACAACATCAGAAACAATAACATCTTTATTTGAATCAACATAATCATCAAGAGAAATCAAAGACGATGCAACCGATTTTTGCATAACATCTTTAACATCATCAACAGAAATATTCATTTTCTCCGCGATTTCCTCATAAGAGGGAGTTCTGCCAAGCTCAGCCTCAAGAGAAGAATAAATTTTATCAAGCTGTTTACTTTTCTGCCGTAAAGTTCTCGGAACCCAGTCAAGCCTCCTAATATTATCAATAATTTCTCCTCTTATCCTCAAAGAAGCGTATGTTTCAAATTTAACACCTTTATCGGGATTAAATTTGTCAATAGCGTCTATAAGCCCAAATATACCATAACTTATAAGGTCCTCATAATCAACATATTGACCGATATGAATACTTATTCTTCCGGCGACAAGTTTAACAAGAGAAGCGTACTCAAGTATAAGCTTTTCTTTAATTAAAGGCTCTTTTGAAATTCTGTAAGATTGCCATAAAGTTTCTTTGTTTTCAGCCATTAACACCTCTCCCATTCAAAGTATTTTAAATCATTTGTTCTTCTTCATTTTCAGCGGAAACCTCAACGCCTTCCGCCTCTTCAATCTCATCAGCGTTTTCAGTATCAGAAACCGCCTTCTCCGGTTCGGGATAAAAATTTCTTACAATAAAATTTCTTACAAAAATCCCTATAATATAAAACACAACAATAGCGGTAATAATATATAAAACAGACGTATATAAAGAATTAGACGTTATAATGCAAGAAACATTAACAGCCAAAGCCGCTATAATAGTAATATAAATATGTAACTTCTCAATCATAAGTTCCACCGCCTTATATAACATAAGTTCCGTGTCCAATAGTTTTAACGACAAGCCTGCCGTCATCCGAATAAAGTTCAATAGTCCTTCCGTAATTTGAGCCTGTATGAGTCGCGGTAATGGGAATACCATAAGCTCTCAAAATTCTGGTTGCCGCCTCAACATTTCTATCTCCGATTCTCATATTCTCATTAGTGGAATCAAAAGCGAACATTTGAGCGCCGCCCGCGATTTTCGCCTTAAGAAACTCTTTTTTAGCTCCAATAAGGCACATATCAACAATAAGTTTTCTGGTTGCCGAATCAGCGAATTTAGCAACGTTAGAATTATTTTTAATCTGTGTACTGTCAGGAAGCATAATATGAGCGAGTCCCGCTATTTTATTAATATGATCATATACCGCAATTCCGACACATGACCCAAGTCCAAGTGTTGTCAAGACGCCGGGACATCGTGTTACATTCATATCCGCCATACCCACAATAATCATTTTATCAATCGAACCCATTATAAATATCACTACTCCCATTATAACAATCCGTAAAACTAACTTTCGCTACGGTTTAAGAAATGTTTAAAGAATCATCAATTAATAATAAAAATTTTTTCTAATCAATATTGACTTGATAATCCATATCAAGAAATTCTCTGTCTTTTCGGGCTTTAAATCTTTGCTCAAAAAATATATATTTAAGAATTTTATCTTTTTCATCTTTGTCTAAGTCAAAAAAACGTGTTCTATATTGGTATTTAAAATTAGACTTTGGATATTCCTGTTTATGTAAAATACTGCCTTTAACAATCGCGCACTCATAATTTAAAGTTATAAAAAATTTAATATTCTCTCCCAAGTCAACATCCGCGTTCGAGAGAAAACGTATACCACCCTCTCCAAGGTCTTTAACCAACCCCTCAAAAAAACAATTTTCCTCAGCATCAGAATTTTCTTCCGAAAATATCAAAAACCTAAGGGGCAAAACACAATCAAATCTAAAAAATTCTCGTCTTTGAATTTTTTCAATTTCAGAAATTGTTTGAACAATCATAAAATTAAAATCATTCATATAGACATATTCTTTTATAACGACACTATATTTAATAATGCCCATTTCCGTAATAAATGTAAAAGTATACTCCTCATCAACAGGAAGTTTAATAATTTTTCCATACATCATTGGTATATAAAGAAGCAGCTTTCCATCTCCATAATTTTCCTCAACCAAACTTGTGTATTTAGCATTTTTGTCATTTTCAAGATTAAGAGAAATCTCAACTCTATTTCCTGTTTTAATAGTATATAAAGACACAATACCCGCCTCCTAATTACCAAAAATATTAACCAGCCTTTTCATAAAACCTCGTATACCAGAAGTATCTGTTTCTTTTCCAACAGGAATATCCATAAGCCTGTTGCCTATCTTTTCAATAGCCTTTGTAAACTCACAATTAGGAAAGCATATTGTCGCCGGCTGCTGATGTTTAACGGCTTTAACCAAAAATCTATCATAGGGAATATATCCAAGATTTTCTAAAGGAACTCCGAGAAACTTAGAAGATGCTCTTGATATTTTATTATATATCTCAATTCCCTCCTCATTATCGTCAACTCTGTTAACAACAATTTTAAAATCAGGAATATTTCCTCTGCTTTCCTCCTTAATTGTTTTTATAAGAGCGTAAGCGTCTGTCACTGATGTCGGCTCAGGAGTCGTAACAATAATAGTCTCATCAGACGCCTTAATAAAATTAACAACAGACTTTGAAATTCCAGCGCCTGTATCCACAATAATTATATCAGAAATAGCGTCAAGATAGGAAAAATTATTAATAAAATAATTAAGTTGTTTTTCTGTAATATTCGAAAGCTCTTTAAGTCCCGAGCCCCCTGAAATAAATTTAATTCCCATGGGGCCATCTGTCAAAACTTCCTCAACATCCTTTTCACCTCTAAGAACATCGGCAAGATTATATTTTGGCAAAATACCAAAAAGAACCTCAATATTTGCCAAGCCGAAATCAGCGTCAATAATAACAACTTTCTTATTAAATCTGCTAAACTGAATAGCAAGGTTTAAAGAAAAATTTGTTTTTCCAACACCGCCTTTACCGCTTGTAACAGTAATAACTCTTGAAGAAAGCTCCGCTTTTTTATGTTCATAATTATTTTTATTAACTAAATTCCTCAAATTGTTAGCTTGGTCCATCATAGCGTTTACCTACTCCCTAATAAATCTTTGGCAATTTCCTCAGGTTTAATAACATCTATATCATCCGGAACATTTTGTCCGTTCGTAGCATAAGAAATTTCTTTTCCGGTTTCGTAACAAATATTCAAAACCGAGCCAAGACATGATGTTTCATCAAGCTTAGTAAATATAATTCTAAAGTCAGCGATTTTCGAATAAGCGTCAATAATATTCAGCAAATCCTCATATTTTGTCGTAACACTCAAAACGAGATATATAATAGGGTCGGGTATAACATCCAAAAAAGATTTAAGCTCATTTAAATTCTCAGAATTCTTATGAGACCTCCCAGCCGTATCAATAAAAATAACATCATTAACAACTTTAAACTCATTTATTTTCTCAACAACATCCTCACTGTTATAAACAACCCCAACTTCCGAATCAAGAATATCAGCGTAAGTCTTTAATTGCTCAACAGCCGCAATTCTATACGTGTCAGCCGTAATAAAGCCAACGTTCAAATGGTCTTTAAAAATAAACTGAGAAGAAATCTTAGCGATAGTTGTTGTTTTTCCAACACCAGTAGGACCAATAAAGACAACATTTTTAGCGTAAGATTTACCTCTTTTCTCAACTCTCAAAATTTTTGGCTCACCAAGTATGTTTATTATTCTATTATACACCACTTTTACAATTAAGTTAATATCCAAATTATCCAAATCTTCAATATTTTCAATATCTTCAAGTAAAACTTCCGAAATTTTTGGAGAAACCCCCTGCAAAGTCAGCTTTTCATAAAAAAATTGAAGCATAGCGTTATCATATTTACGAGAGCTATTAACATGATGGGATGAAACCGATAACTTAAGCATAACCTGTTCCAAAAGAACCTCTGTATCACTAAGCTTTTTTTCAAGTTCATTTATAGTCTGTCGCTGCTTTTCAATCTTCTTAGTATCTTGATTAGATTTCTCAAGAATTTTTTTATTAAAATCAGCGCCCTCATTTTTTGTTTTTTCCTCTTGAATATTATCTTTATTAGCAATGGGCTTATCCTCATAAGCGGCGGTAACCTCAACTCGAGGTTTTCTGAAAAAAGAAAATAACCCTCTTGGCTGAATTTTTTTTATATTCAAAATTACAGCGTCCATACCAAGCTCATTTTTAACCATTTCAATAGCCTGCTGTTCGGTAACAGCCTCAAATTTTTTCATTTTCATGCTATACCCACCATTCCAATAGACTGAATTTCAGCGTTAGGTTCAATTTCATTAAAAGATAAAACAACCAAATCAGGAGCCACCTGTTCAACAAGTCTTTTAAAATAAATTCTCACAATAGGTGAAGTAAGAATAATCGGCTGAAGTCCAAGCGAAGTAAGCTTAGCAATTTCCCTGTTAAGACTTGCGAAAATCATTTGAGTTCTATCCGGGTCCATAGAAATATAAGAACCATGCTCTGTCTGCTGAACTCCATCTCTTATTTCCTGCTCAATCTGAGGGTCAAGAGTAATAACCTTATTATTAGTTTCCTCACCAAAATACTTTTGAGAAATAGACCTTCTCAAAGATTGTCTGACATATTCCGTAAGCATATCGGTATCTCTGGTAAGCTGAGAATAATCAGCCAAAGTTTCAAGTATAGTAACCAAATCCCTTATAGAAACACCCTCATTTAAAAGATTAGCGAGAACCTTTTGAACATCACCAATAGACATTTGTTTTGGAATAAGCTCATCAATAAGAACGGGATGATTTTCTTTTATATTTTCCACAAGATTTTGAACATCTTGTCTGCTTAAAAGTTCATGAAGATTATTTCTTATAACCTCAGTCAAGTGAGTAGCGATAATAGCCGGTGGGTCAACAACGGTATACCCAAAAGCCTCCGCCCTTTCTCTTTGCGACTCAGAAATCCACAGAGCAGGAAGACCAAGATAAGGCTCAACAGTTTCAATACCATCAATTTCCTCCTCAACATAACCGGGGTTCATAGCCATATAATGGTCAAACATAATCTCACCGCCGGCCACATCAACACCTTTTATCAATATCCTATATTGATTTGGGCTAAGTTTTATGTCATCTCTAAGACGAATAACAGGAACAACAGCGCCAAGTTCAAGAGCGATTTGCCGTCTAATCATAACAACTCGGTCAAGAAGGTCTCCGCCCTGATTATTATCAACAAGAGGAATAAGTCCATACCCAAATATAAGCAAAATAGGGTCGACATTTAAAAGAGTAATAACATTTTCAGGTTTTCTGATTTCCTCAACCTCCGAATCATCAGTAGTAATTTCAGTTTCAATAGCGGCAACTTTTTGAGCTCTGTCCAAAGCATATCCACAGTATAAAAGCAAAATTCCAAAAGGAACAAAAAAATACATAGGAAGCGGAGTAAAAATACCTAAGAATATCATAACGGCACCGGCAATATACAAAGTAATCGGCTTAGCGAAAAGCTGACCAGCGATTTGACCGCTTATATTAGTATCATCAGTGGCTTTTGTAACAAGAACACCAGTAGCCGTCGAAATCATAAGCGCCGGAATTTGACCAACCAAGCCGTCTCCAATAGTCATAAGAGTAAACTGTGAGGCAGCCTCACTAAAAGTTTTACCCATACTAAGCATACCAATAGATATACCGCCAATTAAATTTATAAATGTAATAAGAATACCGGCTATAGCGTCTCCCTTAACAAATTTCGTGGCACCATCCATAGAACCAAAAAAGCTAGCCTCATCCTGAATTTCCTTACGTCTTGCCTTAGCCTCATCCTCAGTAATAAGACCCGTATTAAGGTCAGCGTCAATAGCCATTTGTTTACCAGGCATAGCGTCAAGGGTAAAACGCGCCGTTACTTCAGCAACCCTGTCAGAACCTTTGGTAATAACCATAAAATTTACAATAACAATAATAGCGAATATAATAATGCCAACCGTCATGTCACCGCCTGCGACAAACCCGCCAAAAGTATTAACGACCTCACCAGCATATCCTTGTCCAAGAATAAGACGAGTCGAGCAAATATTAAGAGCGATTCTAAACAAAGTCGTAATCAAAAGCAATGTAGGAAACATAGACATCTCAAGAGACTTTTTTGAGTAAATCGAGTTCATCAAAATCAATAATGACAAAAAAATGTTTATCATAAACAAAAAGTCCAAAAGTCCTGCCGGAGGTGGAACCAATATAATAAGAATAATTGCAACAATAAACACTCCAAGAAGCATTTCGCGAATTTTCATATTAAAACTCCTTTTCTTTATTAATAAAAACTCAATACAGGCTTTTAAACCTCAACAAACAAATAAAAACCAAAATAATTTAAAAATATCAACAATTTAATTTAACTTCTTATTTTTAAGATTATAAACAAAAGCCAAAACATCCGCAACAGCTTGATATAACTCCGGCGGAATTTGCCTCCCAACATCAACAGTGTTATACAAAGCTCTTGCCAAAGGTCTGTTCTCAACAATTTCAACATCGTTATCCTTTGCAATTTCCTTAATACGTCTTGCCAAATGGTCAACACCTTTCGCCAAAACAATAGGAGCGTCGGCTTTTTCTTTATCATATTTAAGAGCGACGGCATAATGAGTGGGATTAGTAATAATAACATCGGCGTCAGGAACCTGCTGCATCATACGACGCATAGAAGCCTGCCTCATTTTTTGTTTAATCTGCCCCTTAACTTGAGGGTCTCCCTCAACGTTCTTATACTCATCTTTAACCTCTTGTTTACTCATCTTAAGTTTTTTAATATGAGACCTTTTTTGATAAATGAAGTCAGCGGCAGCGATAATAACAAAATAACAGCCAATTTTTATTCCCAAATCAACGCATAAATCACCAACATATATAAATCCTTTTGAGACGTTCATAAACATTAAAGTTTTTATAATAGGAAGCTCATCAACAACCCCAACATAAACCACATAAATCACAAAAAACAATTTTATAAGCGATTTAATAAACTCAACCAAAGTTCTAACTGAAAACATTCTTTTAATACCATTTAATGGGCTTAAATTGCTCAATTTGGGTTTTAATGGTTCCGCCGTTGGATGCCATCCAACCTGCATAACGTTTGTAGCGACACCCAAAATAATTATAACAATGAATATAGGCAAGCAAATAAAAAAAATCTTACCAAGCAAAAACAATATAAATTGAATCATATACTGTTTTTCAAAAATAACATCAATATCCTCAATGAGAGAAAAATTGTACATAATAATCTCAGCCGAACCGTCATACATATATCCGGCAAAAATTTTAATAGAAAGAAAACCGAATATGAGCAAAATAGCCGTGGCGATTTCCTTACTCATAGCAACCTGACCCTGCTCTCTAGCCTTTTCAAGCTTTTTAGGAGTAGGCTGCTCAGTTTTCTCACCATCATCAAAAAAATGAAGATTTATGTCAATATATAATTTTTTTCCTTTTTCAAACTTCATGGCATCATAACCTTTATAACATTAAGTACAGCATCGGAAATTTCCTTATAAAAAACATTAGAAACTCCTCTAAGCATAGGAGAAACAATCATAATAACTATCAACCCGATAAAGACTTTGGCAGGCATACCTACAACAAAAACATTTATTTGAGGAACAGTTTTTGTAAGCACACCCAAGACTAAATCAGAAATCAAAATGACAGCTATAACAGGTAAAGCGACAGAAAATCCAATAGCGAAAAAATCAACCGCCAATCCCATAAGAACAGAAACCAACTCACCATTTTGAAATATTTTTCCCGCTCCCAAAGGAATAGCCTTATAACTGTAAAATAAAGATTTAATAATCAAATGATGCCCATTTGTGACTATCATCAAAACGCATAACGCAAAATAATATAAATTACCTGTAATAGGAACTTGTTCCTGCGTAATAGGATCAAAAACACTAACCATAGAAAATCCAATCTGCTGATCTGTAAAATGACCGGCAAGATACGAAATATTAAGAACAAGATAAACAACATATCCAATAGTTAAACCAATAATAAATTCTTTAAAAATTAAAGCTCCATATCCCAAAACACTGTCAACGTATTCAACCTCTGTTATATTTCCCGAATAAAGAACAATACCGGTCAAAGCCAACGCGAATCCTATTTTCGCCATAGACGGAATCTGTCTTCCGCCAATAATCGGCGTAATAACAATGGTTCCGAAAATTCTAACAAAAACAAGAATAAACATATCCGCGTTTGAGAAAATCTCAACCAAAGCAGCAGCATTTGAAGATTCCATAAAACGCCTCTTTTCTTACTGTATAAATTTTGAAAAATCCGAGTACAGATTTAAAAATAAATCCTGAAGAGTAGTAAGCATAAAAGCGCCAAAAATAACCAGTGAAATAAAAATAGCCAAAATCTTCGCTATAAAAGCGAGCGTTTGTTCATTAATAGACGTAATGGTTTGGAATATACTAACAATAAGACCAATAACAAGTCCCATAAGTAAAGGAGGCGCCGATGCGAAAATAATGGCCTTTAATGTTTCTTGTACAACAGTAATAACTGTATCCTGTGACACTTACATTCCCCCTCACCTAAATGTTTTCATAAGATTGCCCACAACAAGATTCCATCCATCAACCAAAATAAACAACAATAGCTTAAACGGAGCTGAAATCAAAGCGGGAGGAAGCATCATCATACCCATAGCCATCAAAGTCGAAGCGACAACCATATCAATAGCGATAAAAGGTATATATAGCACAAAACCAATTTTAAAACCTTTTGTTATTTCCCCAAGAATAAAAGCCGGGATAAGGACAGAATTAGGAATCTCATCCCTATTTTCATAAGTCTCATCCCCTGAGATATCGGCAAAAAGTTTAAGGTCTTTGTTTTCAACCTGTTTAAACATAAATTCCCTAATAGGCTCCATAGACCTATCAACAAATTCCTCTTGACTAATCTGTCCCTCAGAATAAGGAGTAAAAGCTTCCTCACTTATCTTAGCAATAGTAGGGCTCATAACAAAAAATGTTAAAAACAACGCCAATCCAATCAAAATTTGATTTGGAGGCATTTGTTGAGTACCAAGAGCGGCTCGCAAAAAATGAAGAGTAATAATAATTCTAGTAAAAGAAGTAAGCAAAATAATAAGAGACGGAGCTAATGTTAAAACAGCAATCAATAAAAGAACCTGCAGTGTAGAAGCGGTAGCCTCAGTACCACTCTCACCGTTAACGTTTATATCAATATTAGGCAAAGTCCCCAATATTTCATTGTCCGCAAAAACAAATGAATCAAGGGCAAACAGTGTTCCAAGAACAATAATACCACAAATAATAAACTTAAATAAATTTTTCTTGCACATAAAATTTTCGCTCCAATTTATTTTTCATCTTTCTTATCATTATCTTTATTTTTGTTAAAATACTCTTGAAAATACTTTTCAAAAGGAAACTTAACCTGTTCAGACTCATACTTCGGAACATCATTTTCATCAATTTCGGTAATATAAGTAATTTTCTCTTTAGAAACACCAATCAAAAAATATCTCTCACCGGCTTTTATAAGCTGAACAGAATTACTTCCGCCAACAGGCAAAGTAGAAACAATGCTTATAAAATTATTCTTTCTCAAGCCCATTTTGGCGGAAGCAATCCATTTAGTCGAAAAATAAGCAAGAAACAATATACCAACAAAAACAACAATCAAGAGAAAAAACTGGCCTATCAGCCCAAATGTTGAAGACCAGTCGCTCTCACTATCTATTTGAGACTGTAAACAAATTATGTATTCAAAAAACATAACAAAAACTAACCTATAACCTTTTTAACAGCTTCCAAAACTCTGTCCGGCTGGAATGGTTTAACAATAAAGTCTCTCGCCCCGGCTTGAATTGACTCAATAACCATAGCTTGTTGTCCCATAGCTGAACACATAATAATAAGCGCGCTGCCATCTTCAGCCTTAATAGCCTTAGCCGCCTGAATACCATCCATTTCCGGCATGGTTATATCCATAATAACCAAAGTCGGCTTAAGCTCTTTATATTTTTCCAAAGCTTTAGCCCCATTTTCAGCCTCACCAATAACATTATAACCATTTTTAACCAAAATGTCTTTAAGCATCATTCTCATAAACGCAGCGTCATCTACCAATAAAATATTTTTATCTGCCATCTTTTATTCACTCCTTGTTTTTATATAAAATTAAATTCTTTCTTCAACACTTACAATGTCTGTCAATCTAATACCAAAATTCTCATCAATAACAACAACCTCGCCTTTAGCGATATGTTTGCCATTAACCAATATATCAATAGGTTCTCCCGCAAGCTTATCAAGCTCAACAACAGTTCCTGGAGAAAACTCAAGAATCTCTTTAATAAGCTTATGAGTTCTTCCAAGTTCAACTGTAATTTCAAGGGGAACATCCATAATTATGCCAATATTTTCTTTTTGCTGCATAACAGCCGATACATCAAAATTTTGGAATTGAGCCGGCTGAACATTAACATTAGGCATAGGCTGCTGATACATCTGCTGTGGCATAGGCTGCTGATACATTTGCTGTGGCATAGGCTGCTGATACATCTGCTGTGGCATAGGCTGCTGAACCGGTTGCTGTGGCATAGGCGGCGGAGCCTGTTGCATAGGCGGTTCTGGCGGCGCTGGCGCTGGTTCTGGCTCTGGTGCTGCTGGTTCTGTGTTCATTCCGTTTTTCAGAGAATTTACCATATCCAAAGCAAAATTAACAGGAAGTATTTGCATAATCTCACTATCAATTAATGTTCCTACTTCCATTCTGAAACAAGTAGCAACAATAGGGTCTTCCTCAAAACCCAATTGCTCAAAAAAGCTATCGTCATTAAAATCAAGAACAAAAGCGTTCGGAGTATCTATATCAATTTTCATATTAAGCATAGATGAAAGCGAAGTCGCGGAAGAACCAACCATTTGATTCATAGCCTCAGCGATAGCGCTCAAATCAAGCTCTGAAAGCTCCTTATCCGGGTCAATTTCTCCTGTCCCGCCCATCATAAGGTCGGCTATTATCATAACATCAAGTTGCTTAAGAACAAGAACATTCGCTCCGACAAGCCCCTCCTTATAACCAACTTTAATTCCAACACAAGGCCTGTCATATCTGTCCGCAAGTTCTTTCCAACTAAACACGGAAACTTTTGGAGTTGTTATATTAACCTTTTGGTTGAGCAAAGCGAACAAAGTTGTTGCCGCTGTACCCATACTAATATTACCAATCTCCCCCAAAATATCTTTATCTTCATTTGAAACATTATCCAATGAAGCAGCTGAGGAATCTTCCCCTTCGAGATTGTTCTGAGCGTCACCTAAAAGAGCGTTTATCTCATCTTGAGAAAGCATATCTCCCATAAAGCTACTCCTCCTTTCCTACTAAAGATGTAATCTGTATAGCGTTTTTACCCCTGCTAATACCGGGTTTTGCGTAAAATTTCAATAAATTGCCTATCATAACGTGAAAATCCGAGTTAACAAACGAATCAAGAGTAATCACATCGCCGACTTGTAAATCGATGAACTCATCAACTGTAATATTAGTTCTTCCGACAACAACAGAAACAGGTATTTTAGCCTCCTCAAGACCATACTCAACCTTATTTCTATAAACACTCAAATCTTCTTCTTCCTGACTTGAGAACCAATACTTAGTATTCAGCTTATCCATAATAGGCTCGATAGTCAAATGAGGGATACAAAAGTTAAAGAAGCCCTCAACTCCCCCAAGATTAACGCTCAAAGTAACCAAAGCAATCATTTCATTAGGCGACATAATTTGCGCAAATTGCGAATTGGTTTCAAGTTTTTCAAGAGTAGGAGAAACATGGCACACATTCTCCCAAGGTTCAACCAAATATGAAATAATCTGAGAAACAACTCTGCTTAAGAGTATTTTTTCTATTTCAGTAAACTCTCTTGTTTTTTTAAGAACATCACCGGCGCCCCCCAAAATCCTATCAATAATAGAATATCCTATATTAGCTGATACGTCAAGAATAACAGAGCCTTTTAAAGAAGAATTCCCAAGGTCTATTATACCAAGAACAACTGGATTAAGCAAAGAGTTGCTAAACTCATTATAAGTGAGCTGTTCGGCGTTTGCCACCTCAATCTGGGTAGCGGTTCTCAAATATCCGGTTAAAAATGATGATACCAGTCTTGCAAAATTCTCAAAAATTACCTCAAGTGTACGAAGTTGTTCTTTACCAAATTTAGAGGGTCTCGCGAAATTATAAGCGGTAACCTTTTTCTCCTCAACATTATTATTAAGAACAACATTATCATCTCCACTTGACAATGCGCTTAAAAGGGCGTCAATTTCGCTCTGAGATAAAATATCACTCATTTTATTTTACCACCTGCCTTATACACTTTCAAAAAATTATTGTAAAGCGATTTCTTTTATATAAATATTTGTAATTAAATTTGTGTTAAATTCTTTTCTTACCTTATCCAAAACCTCGTCTTTAAAATTCTCAAGACCATCTTCTTTTTTAAGGTCCTCAATAGTTCTTTTTCTTAATACATTGTTTATTATATCCCTGACAACAACAATTCTGCTGTTTACGGTAGCGACAGTAGCCTCGCTTTCATCTTCCCCGCCTTTAATATCAAGGTTAAGATTAATTTTAGCTATATGTTCTTTTTTATCCTCACCAACCAAAAGATTCGTATAAATAGAATCTCCGATTTCAATAAGAGTATTCACACTCTTATCTTCAGGCTCAGCGTCCTCATCTTCAGCCTCTTGAGCCTGTTCTTCCCCGGCAGCGCTAAATGAGGTAACAACATAATAAGCCCCAAACGCCATAGTTCCAAGCAATATGAAAAGTAAAACAATAATAATAATAAGCATCATTTTATTTTTTTCCAAGTATATCCCTCCTACTCTAATTAAGAATTCATCTGATTATTCTCACCTGAAAAATATTTACTTAATATTTTTATTTCAACTCTTCGGTTAATCGACCTGTTTTCAGGAGTATCATTAGGAACTTTGGGTCTAAACTCACCAAAGCCTTCCGCGGATATTCTTTCAGGTGAAAATCCTTTTGTGTTGGTAAAATACATAGCGACAGAAATAGCTCTTGCCGCTGACAAATACCAGTTATTAGGAAACCTCGGAGTATTAATAGGTCTGTTATCGGCGTGACCCTCAATTTTAACATCATTTTCAGGATACTTTGCGAGCTCATTAGCAACAATATTCAAAGCTCCCAAAGCTTCCTGTTTAAGGTCCGCCTTTCCGCTGTCAAATAAAATACCATCTTTAAAACTCAAAGTAATACTCTGTTCATTTTGTTCAACCTCAACTTTATCTTGCAAATTATTCTCGGCAAAATAAGTTTTAAAATCAGAAGACATTTTTACAAGTTCCTCAGTAGCCTCCTCAAGCTCCTCATTTTCTTCCTGAGCGTCACCTTGAACCATAGGCATAGAAACAATACCGTTTCCAAGGGCGTCAAGAATTGAGGTGCTCGCCGATTCCGTAATAGTTATTCTATTCGCCGAAGAGAACGAAGCCGCGATTTGCTCAAATTTAGCGGCGTCAATACTTGACATAGCGAACAGAAGCACAAAGAAACAAAGGAGCAATGTAACCATATCACCATATGTTCCCATCCATTCGTCAAGACCCTTTTTAACTTCCTCTTCTTTTCTTTTAGCCATTATTCATCACCAGCCTGAGCGTCTTTATTAGCGTCCTCACCAACATTTCTTCTCAAAGTAGGCGACAAGAACGCTTTAAGTTTTTCCTCAATAATACGAGGGTTTTCACCTGCTTGAATAGATAAAATACCTTCAATCAAAACTTCTTTCATAAGTATCTCATCATTACTGTATGATTTCATTTTATTAGCGATAGGAGTAGAAATAAAGTTAGCCACAAGAGAGCCATAAAATGTAGTGATAATAGCAACCGCCATACTGCCACCAATAGTAGATGGGTCACTCATAGTCTGAAGCATCATAACCAAACCGATAAGAGTACCAATCATACCCCAAGCCGGGCCCATCGACGCTATAAACTCCCAAACTCCCTGAACATCTTTATGTCGGCCATCTATGTACGCGAGCTCTGTTTCAAGAATACTTCTAACCAATTCCGGGTCAGTTCCGTCAACAACAAGCATAACGCCTTTTTGCAGGAACTCATCTTCCATAGCGCTGGAAGCGTCCTCAAGAGCGAGAATACCCTCTTTTCTGGCAAGACCTGCAAGCTCAACAATTTTAGCGATAGCCTCAACCGGGTCAAGTTTTTTTGGTTTAAGAATGTTTTTAACAGCCTTAAAAGCGGTAATAACCTTTGGAAGAGGCTGAGCAATCAATGTTGCCGCGATAGTACCTCCCAAAGTAATCATAACCGACGGCGGGTCGACAAAGTTAGCAACCGCGGCAAAATCCATATCCGCATTCAAAAGTATGGAGAGTACAATAAATACCCAACCTGAACAAAATCCAATAATAACGCCTAATTCCATATCCGCTTACCCCTTTCCTTAAAGATTAGCGATATATTTTTCTTTTATAATCTATAATGTTATCTATAATATCATCAATAGACTCCTTAACAATAATCTTGCGTCCGGTAGTCATTGTTATTGTCGTATCCGGTGTCGATTCAATACACTCAATGTAGTCACAATTAATATAAAAAGCTTTATCGTTTATTTTCGTAACAACTATCATAAAAATACTTCCTCCAAAATTTTAAATACTTTATTCTATTATAACTATATTTATCTGCCTTTGTCAAAAAAAATTTTTAACAAAGGCAGAAATTATTTAATTAACGTTTAAGATTTACCAATTCCTGAAGCATCTCATCAGAAGTTGTAATAATTCTGGAATTAGCCTGAAAACCCCTTTGAGTTGTAATCATCTGAGTAAACTCATAAGAAATATCAACATTTGACATTTCAAGATTACCGCCCATAAGCTTTCCGCCGCTAGCTCCAATTTCCTGACCTATACCATCAAAATCACCCGAGTTTGTAGTAGCTGCGTATAAGTTATTTCCAACTTTCTCAAGACCGGCTGGATTAGGAAAATCAGCGATAGCGATTTGCCCAAGGGTTTTCGTAAGACCGTTAGTGTAGCTTCCTGTGATAATACCATCGCCCCCAATAGAATATCCCTTAAGGGCTCCCGCTTTATACCCATTATCAGTGGTGGCGTCAGCGTCAGGGTTTGACGCGAACTGAGTAAGATTGTGAAAATCAACTTTAAGCTCAGGAGCGAATTCCGAATTATAAGGAGCGTTCGCCTGGTCAGCGAAATCAACAGTGGTAGTAAGCACAAGCGTATCAGCGTCCTGACCAAGAAGTGTACCGTCAGTATCAAATGCAAGCGAAAAAGTAGAGGTTCCAAAAGTCAAATCAACCATATTTTTAGGGTCACCATTCACGGTTGCTCTTGTTCCAAGCTCAATATCCCATCTCTTACTTCCTGAGTCATAATTAAGAGTTACCTCAACTCTATACTCATTTCCAAGGCTGTCAAAGAAAGACATAGTGTTAAGTTGCTTAGGGTTAGTAGCGGGGTTAAGATTTCCGCTGAAAGTAATGGAATCCGTCACTGTAGGTTTAAGGTAAGACTTTGTTCCCTCATAGAGATTAAGTCCCTGAACTCTTTGTTTAACAATCTCATCATTTTCATTTGTACTCCAGCCATTAACCATCATACCGTTAGAATCAGTAAGATTACCAAAATCATCAACCTGAAAAGCCCCCGCTCTTGTAAAGTAAGTACCTGTAACGTCACTGACAATAAAGAAACCGTCACCGGAAATCATTACATCATTAGGGTTATCTGTTCTCTCTGTGGAACCTGTTGTCATAACGGTTGAAATAGCCGACACATTAGAACCAAGACCGATTTGCATAGCGTTTGTACCGCCCTTACCGGTAGCCTCGCTCGCGCCTGTGGCACCGCTTAGCGTTTGATTTATAACATCATTAAAAACTGTAGTTGACCTTTTAAAACCAACTGTATTAACATTAGAAATATTATTACCGATAACATCCATTTTTGACTGATGAACTCTCAAGCCGGAAACGCCTGAGAACAAAGATCTCATCATAATAAATTACCTCCTTAAAATATAGCGCCGTAAGCCGTTTTGTCTGTCATTCAAAAACGGCTTAGCCTCCAAAAAGGTCCGGCTAAACAATAACGGCGCCGTCAATATTAGTAAAGATATTTTCATTTTCATTATTCATAGCGGTAATGACTACCTTATTTTTAACATTAACAACAAGAGCGATGTCGTCCACCAAAACAAGAGAATCATTAATACCCTTTTGAGAGGCCTTATGAATTCCATTTTCAACTCTTTTAATTTGTTCTGAGGATAGAGAAACATTTCTGTCATTAAGCCTCATTGAAGCGTGTTTTGAAAAATGAATTGGTGAATTGTCTTCAAATTTGCTGTTAAAAATATTTTGAAATGAGTTTGCCCCGTTTAAGCCCTCAGAACTCTTATGAGTCTTTGTTTTGACATTTTCAGGCAATATAATATTGTTATTATATATACGCATTAAAAATCACCACTCTCACTCTGATTGTTTTTATTTTATCTTATTTTTCAGAATCCCCTTTAGAACTCTCTTTAGCGTTAACCTTAGAAAACGGAACCTGTTTATCTCCGACATTGAGATAACATTCCTTATCTTTAACAACGACAGAATCAACCTTTCCCGAAACAGTGACAATCTCAGTATCAGTATCTTTAATTTTATAACTAACATTAATATCCTGTCCCACATAAGCTAATGAGTTCAATACTGAAGCGACATCTTTAACCTCAACATACTTTCCGCCAACAGTCAGGAAAACAGACTTACTGCCAATAGAAATATCTGTAATAGGACCTGTTATAACATTCAAACTTCCATCCTCATTGTACGTTTCGGCTGAAATATTCTGACCCTTCAAAAGCATATTATCAGAAACAGAAATAACCTCATGAGTATAAACATCTTTTCCGCCAATACTCAAAACAGGTGTATCATTAATAAATTTGATATAATCAACTTTTCCCTCAACAAACTCCTTAGGATTAAGTTTTTCGTCAAAAGTAATAGCCTGAACAGTTTTCCCCACAAGAGAAAGAGCCTGAGAGACAACAAGATTTCTGTCAATACTTGTGTTAACATCTGTAGAATAAACTTGCTGAACATCAGAGTAAGGAACTTCCTTATCACCAATATTCAAATAAGCTCCTGTCTTTTTAACGGTAATAGAATCAACTATTCCAACAACTTCTTCATAGACATTTTTGCTCTCATTATAAACTTTAGCGGAAATAGTTCTTCCAATCATACCATAAGCCTGACTATTAGTCATAGTATTATTAAGGTTGTTCATCTGTTCAAGAGCGGTAAACTGAGCCATCTGAGACACAAACTCCGTATTATCCATAGGGTCAAGCGGGTCTTGATACTGAAGTTGAGTAACAAGAAGTCTCAAAAAAGCGTCTTTATCCAAATCAGAGTTTTTCTTTGTACTGCTTGCGGCAGCGTTATCACCCTTAGCCTTATTCGCCTCAATGTCATAAAAAAGCGGTGATGACGATGCTGATGATGTATCAATTGCCATATTTATTCCTCCTTACGCTGTATAGTTTACGTTTGTCTGAAGAATATCTCCCTCATCAACGTACTCCATTTCCTCATTTTCTTCCTCAGCGGAATCACCGATAATATCATTAATTCTTTTAGAGGATTTATTTTGCTCAAACTCAAACTTTTGTCTCTCTCTTTCAGAATTCTCACTTCCAACAGACACCGACAAAGCGGAAACTTGAACTCCCTGTTCATCAAGCATATTTTTAAGATTGTTAAAATTAGACTCAATAATTTCTTTAACCCTTTGATTTTCTGCTGTAAATTGAGCTGAGACAATGCCGTTCTCACTAACAATTTTAAGAGAAACATCTCCAAGATAATCAGGTTTCAGAGTAACTCTTATCTCACTGATACTTTCACTGACAATACTAGTTTTAAACTTATCAATAATTTGATTAATAACATCAGCGGTATTAACGTTTCTCATAGACTGAGTTTTTACAGCGACTTGGCTCAATGCTTTATTAATATTCTCAAAAGCCACGGTACTGATTCCTGTCTCGTTATTAAAATTAGAGTTATTAGCGAAATTCATATGATTATTTTGAAAACCGCCCTGCCCTGTAAAATCATTTTTCATATCCGTATTTTCAGCGGACTCAACAGGAACAAACGCAATCTCAGCGTTTTCCTCATCAACAGGAATATAACTATCACCGCTTTCCTTAATTAACCGAGAAGAAGTATTCTCATTTCTAACCATTCCCTCTTTAACAGAATTCTGTTCCATATTTGAGGCTTTCTCATCATTAACGGAAACATTTTCTTTATTTTCAGGAACAATTATTTTCTGGTCAGAATTAACCTCCATCTCAAAATTATCATCAAAATCAGCGTCAACAGTATTATTATCTGGTTTACTCATTGACTCAAAATCAAAGTCTAAATTCAAATCTTTAATAATACTCTCGAAATCAGCAACTTTCTCATCAACAAGCTGTCTAACCTCAACAATAATATCCTTTATACCCTCAATAGCTAAAAGGTCAGATGGGTCACCGGCTTGAAATACCTCCTGTAAAAACCCAAGAAGATTTTCAGGATTTTTAA
Source organism: uncultured Eubacteriales bacterium (assembly GCA_949738935.1). GTDB lineage: Bacteria > Bacillota > Clostridia > Lachnospirales > CAG-274 > MGBC114079. Next base: position 44,663 of record CATJCJ010000341.1, read on the forward strand.
GCTGAAAAACATTAATACCCAGCTGTTCAAGAATATTTTTAACCTCATCAACCTCAATACCTAAGACATCAGCAATTTCCTTTTGAAGCTCTTCTTCTTTTTCAGAAACAATAGTTTCCGCCTTATTATCAGAAGTCTCAACTTTTTTATCAGAATCAGTTTTACTTTCACCGCCATTAACAGCGTTTAATTCTGAGTCTTCTTGATTATCTTTTACGTCTTTGTTTTCCACATTTGTCCCATTATTTTCTTTAACAGTTTTTTTGTCGAAAGAACAGCTTTTATCAGCTTTAGAACCGTTTTGATTCACCTCATTTTTGCCCTTGGAAGAAGTCTTAATTGTTTCCTTAGGTGTTGAGGCGTTAACTTTTGACGAACCACTCAAATAATTCTCAAAATTACTTCTTGTTTTTTTAAAAGAATCTGAGTTTGCCCTCAAATTGTTTCCCGACATTGCCAAATTGTTAAAAAGCAATTTTGTCAATTCCATTTTTCTATCACCTCCCAAATAAAATAAATAATTATTGTTGTTCAGGCGCCATTTGTTTAGCCGCGGCGGCGGCATTTGTAGAATCCATAGCACCAAGTATAGCGCCTCTTTGTTCAGCGCTTATATTATTAAGTATACGAACAACCAAATTCATGTCGGTTCCAATCATTTCTTCAAGAACCTTAGCGGCAGCATCTTTTTTCATACTCTCAAAAGTCTGTACATATTGTTTCAATTCTTTATCAACTGCCTCCTGAGTAACAACCTCTTTATAAATCTTATCAGCGTTTTCAGGATAAACGCTCTCATAATAAGTTTTATAAGCGTTAGGGTCATTTTCAGCAATCATTCTATCAAAAGCTTCTTTATCACTTTTAAACTTAACCTGCTCCGCCTCTATCTCTTTAAGTCTTTTCATTTCAGCGTCATTATCCGAAATTCTTTTTGTCAAATTATCTTTATCTTCCTCAAGAGCTTTCTTTTCAGATTCCAATTTCTTATTTTGAACAATAAGCTGTTCTTTTGTCAATCCACTGTACTCATCTTCCTCTCCGCCCTCTTCAGCGGCCGGAATCCACTCTCCAACAACAGGAACATCTCTCAAAAAAGGATAAACATAATCATCTCTCCAATTAAAAGGATTTAATAAAAACAACACAAGTCCCAGTATTATAATAAGCCCAAAAAAGCCAAGAATAATTTTACCTTTTCCCTTGCCCTTTTTCTTTTTTTCTTTTTTCTTTTTTTCTTTTTTTTCCGCCTTTTTATCTATATTAACATTTTCGTCCCCAATCTCAGGAGCGGAAACGCTATTTTCATTAGCCTTAGTTTTAGCTGCCATTTTTGCAACCTCCCATATACAACTTTCAGAATAAATCAAGAGTTATTATATTGATAACTCACAATTTCATCAACAATCTTTTGTTCTTTCAAAAGCTGTTCTTTATTATATTCAATTTTATCGTTTTCTTTAATAACATCAAGCATTTTTCTTTCTTTCATAGCCTCAACAAGTTCAACACGTTTGTTCTCAGCAAAATTTTCCGCCTTTCTCACGGCATTTTCCTGCTCCTCAATTTTGCGTTTTATGCAGTCTAAAAATGTATTATATCTTCTAAGCTCATCAGACCTTATGCCTGAATTAATGCTATTTCTGATAGAATAAATCAAATTTTTCTTTTTCTCATTAAGCCTTCGCAGAAAATCTCTTTCCTCATCAAGTTTTTTCAAAGCCTTACCATACTCAAGCTTCTTTTGTTCCTCAATTTTTTCTTTAATTCCCAAAAAGCTTTCCATTCTAAACTTAAAACCGGCCACAAAAATCAACCTCCGATAATTCCAAACATTTGACTTATAATATCGTCAAATTCAAATCTGGAATCCGTACTTTGTGTCAAAAAATCTATTACAGCGGGATGTTTCTCAATAGCGTAATCAATATCCGGATTACTCCCCTTAACATAAGCCCCAATATTTATAAGGTCTTCCGCATCCGAATAAACAGCCATAGTTTTTTTCACTTCAAAGGCGTTTTTCTTATGCTCTGGAGTAACAATATCACTCATAACACGAGACACACTCGCCAAAACATCAATAGCGGGATAATGATTTTTATTAGCCAAAGCTCTTGAGAGAACAATGTGACCGTCAAGAATACCTCTGGCAGTATCCGTAACCGGCTCAGTCAAATCATCACCATCAACCAAAACCGTATAAAGTCCTGTTATGGAGCCTTTGTCAGAAGTTCCCGCTCTTTCAAGAAGTTTAGGCATAACAGAAAACACAGAAGGAGTATAACCTCTGGAAACAGGAGGTTCGCCGGTAGCGAGTCCAACCTCTCTCTGTGCCATAGCGTATCTTGTAAGAGAATCCATAAGCAATAAAACATCGTTCCCCTCTTCTCTAAAATACTCAGCAATAGAAGTAGCGACCTGAGCGGCTTTTAATCTTACAAGAGCGGGCTGGTCAGATGTCGCGATAACAAGAACAGACCTTTTAAGTCCCTCCTCGCCCAAATCTTTCTCAATAAACTCTCTAACCTCTCTGCCTCGCTCCCCGATAAGAGCTATAATATTAATGTCAGCCTTTGTGTTTCTGGCAATCATACCCATAAGCGTACTTTTTCCAACTCCGCTTCCGGCGAAAATACCAATACGCTGACCCTTGCCAACCGTCAAAAGACCATCAATCGGTTTTACGCCAAGAGGGAGAACCTCCCTAATTCTGCGTCTCTTCAAAGGGTCAGGCGGAGTGTTGTTTGTTGGATACTCATAAGAACAATTCAAGGGGCCTTTATTATCCATAGGATTCCCTAAACCATCAAGAACCCTCCCCAAAAGATTATAGCCAACCTTAACCGAAAGAGGTTTTTCTGATGCCTCGACAATACTTCCGGGACCAATCCCTTCCATACCGCCAAGAGGCATCAGCAGTATTTTATTTTCTTTAAAACCAACAACCTCAGCCAACACAGGGTCACTATATTTTGAGGCTCTTATATAACAACTTGAGCCAACACTAACAACAGGACCTATAGATTCAATTGTAAGCCCAACAACCTGAGAAACTCTGCCAAGCTTCTTAATATAGGTTTTTTCCAAAGCGGAATTATATTTTGATATGTCAATAACTTTCAACCAAATCACCTGTTTTCCAAAATATAGTATAAATTTTTTTTCAAGCCATCAAATTGCTGGCTTAAACTACAATCAATATTTCCAAAAGGCGTCTCAATAACACAATCACCTTTGTCAAAGGAAAAATCCTTAACAATCTCAATATTTGTATTACTGTCAACAAGATTAAGAAAATCCTCTTTATTTTGGGTTACAATATCATAATCAGACTCAGCGACTCTGATAAACACATCTCCCGAAATAGTTGTTTGAGATAATCCCTGCCTCACAATATTTAAAATAACACTTTTATCCAAATCCAAAGTTTTTGAGATTAACTTACTCACAGTATTTATAACAACCTCAACAACTTCTTCCTCAATACTTTCAAGCATTTCTTGTTTTTCTCTCAAAGCGTCCTCAAGAACCTGATTAGCCTGAACTTTCAAGTCCTCGGCAGAGCGAACACCCTCGTCATATCCCTCAGCACGGGCATTTTCAAAAATCTCGTTTTTTTGAAATTCCGCCTCGCTCAAGGCGTCATTAATAATATTTTCAGCTTCAGTTTTAGCGTTATCTATAATTTCATCAGCTTTAATATTAGCGTTTTCAATAGTTTCCTCATAAGTAAGAGAAGAATCTTTTTTAAAATCATTATTTAAATCATCAGTCAATGAAATCTCATCAAAATTCTCAAAAGAAATCTCATGATTAACCGTGTGAATATTTTCAGCTTCATTATTGTTTTTAGCCTTAAAAGCAGGAACCTCAATATTAATTTTATTATCGCTGTCAACCTGTATAAAACTAGCTTTTAAAATCTTAGACAATTATCTCATCGCCTCCGCCTCTAGCAATAATAATCTCACCAGTTTCCTGAAGTCTTCTGATTATATTAACAATTTTCTGCTGAGCCTCCTCAACATCAGATTTACGAACAGGCCCCATAATCTCCATATCCTCTTTAATCATAGCCGCGAGACGTTTTGAAAGGTTCTGGAATATAATCTCCTGAACTTCCTCACTTGAACCCTTAAGAGCGATAGCAAGTTCTTTCTGGTCAATATCCTGTCGGAGAACAGTTTGAATAGAACGATTATCCATAGTAAGGATATCCTCAAATACAAACATTTTCTTCTTGATTTCCTCAGAAAGCTCAAGATAATCCGTTTCAAGATTTTCCATAATATTTTTCTCAGTAGCTCTGTCAACAGAGTTAAGAATCTCAACGATAGCGTCAACACCGCCAACATCGGCATAATCTGTAGTCATAAGTGATGAGAGTTTCTTTTCCAAAGCAGACTCAACCTCTTTAATAACATCCGGGCTTGTTCTGTCCATCATAGCGATTCTTCTGGCAACGTCAGCTTGTTTATCAGCGTTAAGAGAAGAAATTATCTGAGCCGCCTGAGCCGGTTTCAAATATGATAAAACAAGAGCGATAGTCTGCGGATGCTCGTTTTGAATAAAGTTAATGACCTGACTGACATCATCCTTACGAATAAAGTCAAAAGGACGAACCTGCAAAGAAACGGTCAATTTATTAATAATCTCAAAAGCCTTGTCTTCCCCAAGAGCTTTTTCAAGAATTTGTTTAGCGTAAGAAATACCGCCTTCCGTAATATATTGCTGAGCTATACATATTTGATAAAACTCCTCAAGAACTTTTTCCTTAATATCAGGGAGAACCGTAGCGACATTCGCGATTTCCAAAGTAAGGGTCTCAATTTCTTCATCTTTTAGATACTTAAAAATATCAGAAGCTTTTTCAGGTCCCAACGTAATCAAAAGCATAGCGGCCTTTTCTTTTCCCGTATATTCCTCATAAGGTATAGTAGCGGCCATTCACATCACTCCCATTCATCACTAAGCCAGTTTCTAAGAAGCTGAGCGACAGCTTCCGGTTTTTCACCGACAAATTTCTCAATTTGTTTTTTATACTCAGACTCAACGCTTGTGTCAATTTCAGCGAGCATATCCTCTTTTTCATCCTCAAGTTGAGTACTTACAAGCAAATCCTCAACAGAGAGCTCAGGCTCAACTTCCTCAACCTCATCGGGACGGGTTTTCTTAATAAGTCCAAACGCGAGAAGAATAAGCAAAATAGCCAATATAACAAGCATAACAATCTGTTCAACAGCGATAGATTCCTCAACCATATCGACAAAAACAGGTTTTTCATAGCCAATAACAGTCAAATTCTCAATACCTGTACCAACCCTAAGAGAATTAACCACATCTTGGTCAATATCCATTTTAACCTCAGCGGAATTTTGTTCTTTAAAATCTTCCCATGTATTGTTCTCATCAATTTGACCTGTTCTTATAAGGTCAGCCTCATTATATTCCCTGTTTTTATAAACATAAACAGCGATAGAAGACTCATCAGGAACAACCTCGCCGCCGTCAATGTCAACAACAAGCTCATCTTTATTATATAAATAATCGTTTGTTCTTTTAGATGCCGAATAGGTAGAGTTTCCATCTTCCCCCATAGCGTAATTGGGAGGATTCTCATCATTAGTATCAGTACCCGGAGCGTCAGCCGGCGTACCGTTTACAACGTCTTCCTCTTCCTCGGTAGTCCTGTTCGGAACTCCAATTGTAGCGTCGTTAATCGGAGGAGTATAAGTTGTTGTTTTTTGTTGTTTTTTATCCCAATCCATTTTAAGATTTGAGATTATATTAACCTCATTGTATAATTGGGATAAAGCGCTTCTTATCTTAAGTTCAATTTCTTTTTTCTTCTGTTGTTCAATTTCTTCTTTAGAGGAATAGCCTCCCGCGTTTGTAACAGCGCCAGAGTAAAGACTATTGGCGTTTTGGTCAACAATCTCAATATTCTCCATTTTAAGTCCGTCAACACTCATAGCGACAAGTCTGGCGATAGAGACAGCCTGTTCTTTAGACAATTCCTTGCTTGTATAAAGAGTAATTCCCGCGCTTGCCTCTTTTTTATCGCTTTCAAAAAAGACGTCATCATTCGGGAGAACAAGTTTAACTTTTGCGGATTCAACACCATCAACAGTTTTAATTTGATTTTCAATATCATTCTCATAAGCTCTTAAATATATCTCATTTTTATCTGATTCCGATAATCCCATATTATTAGCGTTAAGAGCGTCGTCAAATGTAAAACCAGTATCGGTAATATTTTGTTCAGCGATATGTACCTTAGCTCTGTTGACATCTTCTTGTTTAACCTCAATAGCGGTGCCATTTTTCGTTATTTGATTATCAATTCCCGCCTCATCAAAAGCGTTTTGAATTTTACCAATAGTTTGAATATCAGTATTAGACTCAAAAACAACCCAGTTTGGTCTTGTTGTAAAATATATGGTTAATCCAAGAGCGACAAGAAGACAAACCATAACGGCGATAAATTTAACTTTTGTACTTGTCTCAGCGTCATTCCACTTTTCTGTCAGTTGGGTCTTATATTTCTGAATTTTCTCTTGCAATTATTTCACCTCTTTTATGCGTATACTAAAACAAAAAATATCGTTAAATTTGCATACGCATAATTTCTTGATACGCATTTAAAACCTTATTGGTAACCTGTGTAGTAAACTGAAGTGACGAGGTAGCTCTGCTCTGCGCCATATTAAGAGCGATTATATCATCTGTCTTTCCCGTAACATAATCTATCTGTGCCTGTTCAGCGTCAAGCTGATAAATATTTGTCTCGTTATATAAACCCATAGCTGCGTCAAAAAAAGTCTCAAAGCCATAATCCCCGCTTTTTTGTATAGGGCTGCCGCCGTTAAAATTATCAAGCGTAAGCTTTTGAACCTGAAATAAATCTGTATCTGTTCTCATATTTTCACTCCTCCGTTTTTAACAATTTTTACTTACCAATTTCAAGTGTTTTTGCAATCATGGATTTTGTTGTATTAATAGCGGTAATATTAGCCTCATAAGAACGACTCGCGGAAATCATATTAACCATTTCCTCAACAATATTTACATTAGAATTTGTAACATAACCGTCTTCATCAGCGTCAGGATGGGTCGGGTCATAAAACCGACTTCCGGGGGTCTCATCATCAACAATATTAGTAACGCGAACTCCCTGTCCAACGTCAGAATCCATAGCTTTGCCCAAATAGCGAGCAAAAGAAGACTTAGAGCCTATTTCCTGAAATAAAACAATTTTTCTTTTATAAGGCTCGCCATCTTCCGTCCTCGTTGTATCAACATTGGCCATATTCTGACTGATAACATCCATTCTGAGTCTTTGAGCGGTAAGTGCGGAAGCGCTTGTATCCAAAGAACCAAAAAACGACATAAAAATTCCTTCTCTCTAAAATTATTTAAGATTGTTTAAAACCGAGTTAAGTCTTTCATTATTGTTAATAGCGGAATTCGCGATAACGTCATACATCGCGGAATTTTTATAAAACTTAACCATTTCAGACTCAATATCAACATTATTTTGATCAATTCTCACATTATAGCCATAATGCTGACTCTTAACCGCCGGCAAAACAGAACTCATATCAAGTTTTCCCTCAATTTTTGAAGATTCAATAGCGTTATCAAGAATACTTTGAAACTCAACCTCGCTGCTTTTAAAATTAGGTGTGTCAGCATTAGCCATATTATTGAGAATAACTTGATTTTTAAACTCTGAAGCCTGCAAAGCGGACTCTAAAACAGTGTTTTGAGTAAACATTTTATCAAAAATCATAAAAACACTCCTTTAATACGATTATACCAAAATAAAAATGTAAAGTAAATAGATTTTTGCAAATAACATCTTTTTTTTACTTCCTGTTTGTTCCACGCCAATAAAGCTTTATAAAAAACTCAGACTAAATCCATATTCACACATATTTTAAGAATTAATATTCTCTCGCTTAACTCCTATATCTCGTCTAAAGTGCATTTTCTCAAACTCAACCATACCAACACCCTCATAAGCGATTTTAATAGCCTCATCAAGATTTTCGCCAATACCCGTAACGCCTATAACGCGACCGCCGTTTGTAATAAACTTACCGTCTTTAAGCGCCGTACCGGCGTGATACACATAAATATCATCTCTTTGAGCACACTTTTCAAGCCCGTCAATAACAAATCCCTTTTGATAACTTTCGGGATATCCGCCTGACGCTAAAATAACGCAAGCGGCGGCGTTATCTTTCCACTTAATATCAATTTTATCCAAAGTACCGTCAACACAGGCCTCAAAAATCTCAAACAAATCACTCTCAAGCCTTGGCAGAACAACCTGGGTCTCAGGGTCGCCAAATCTGGCGTTATACTCAATAACTTTAGGTCCGTCTTTTGTAATCATAAGACCAAAATAAATAATTCCCTTAAATTCCCTGCCCTCTTTTTTCAGTGCACGGGCGGTAGGTTTAAATATTTTTTCCATACACGCATCAGCGATTTCAGGAGTATATATTCTGCTTGGGGAAAAAGTTCCCATACCTCCGGTATTAAGACCTTTATCATTATCAAAAGCTCTTTTGTGGTCTTGAGCCGAAACCATTGGAACAACGGTATTACCGTCGCAAAATGACAAGACAGAAACCTCGGGACCCGTCAAAAACTCCTCAATAACGACTTTACTACCTGACTTTCCAAATTTTTTATCAATCATAAGCTGTTTAAGAGCGGCTTCAGCCTCCTCAATACTTTCACAAATAAGCACACCTTTTCCGAGAGCGAGACCGTCCGCCTTTACAACTATGGGCAAGGCACTCTTTTTTATGTAAGAACAGGCATCATTAAAATCATCAAAGGTCTCATACTTTGCCGTCGGAATATCATATTTTTTCATAAGTTCCTTAGAAAAAGCCTTGCTTCCCTCAATAATAGCCGCATTTTTTCTTGGTCCGAAAATTCTAAGCCCTCGCTTTTCAAACTCATCAACAATACCCATAACAAGAGGGTCGTCCATACCAACAACAGTAAAATCAATTTTCCGACTCTCAGCGAAATCCGCCAAAGCCAAAATATCAGTGGCTTTAATATCAACACATTCAGCGTCACAAGAAATACCGGCGTTTCCGGGAGCGCAGTAAATCTCATCAACTTTTTCTGACTCTTTAAGTTTAATAATAATAGCGTGTTCTCTTCCTCCGCCTCCAACAACCAAAACCCTCATCATTCAACTCTCCTAACAATATTATTCTCAACAATAAGTTTTCCCTCAGCGAACAGTCTGACCGCTTCAGGAAAGATAACCCATTCGGCTTGCTCCATAACTCTTTTTTGAAGAATTTCCGGAGTATCCCCCTCTTCAACCTCAACAGCCTTTTGAGCAATAATAGGCCCCGTGTCAGCGCCGGAATCAACAAAATGAACTGTAGCTCCGGTAACCTTAACGCCTTTTTCCAAAGCCGCCTCATGAACTTTCAAACCATAAAACCCTTGTCCGCAAAATGATGGTATAAGCGAGGGATGTATATTAATAATTTTATTTTTAAATGCATCCGTAAATTTTGATGTCAAAATAACCATAAACCCGGCGAAAACAATAAGACCAACGTCTCTTGACTTAAAATGCTCAATCAAAGCGTCCTCATACTCATCAACAGATGAAAACTGTTTTTTAGAAATCCAAGCTGTCTCAATATTATTCTTTTTAGCCCGCTCAAGAGCGTAAGCGTCTTTTCTGTTACTTACGACAGTAACAATCTTTCCGTCAATATCGCCGGAATCAACAGCGTCCATAATAGCCTGCAAATTAGTTCCCCCGCCGGAAACAAGAGCTCCTATCTTAAGCATATGTCAATTCCATCTCCTTTAACGGTTTTGCCGATTACGTAAGCTTTCTCACCTTGTTTTTCAAGAATATCAATAGTTTTTTCCGCGTCTTCCCTGCTAACAGCCAAAACCATTCCAATCCCCATATTAAAGGTATTATACATAGAAATCCTCTCAATATCACCTTTCTCCCCCAAAAGCTCAAAAACAGGCAAGACAGGCCAAGACCCCTCCTCAATAACCGCTTTTATCCCATCAGGAAGCATTCTTGGGATATTCTCAATAAATCCTCCCCCTGTAATATGGCTTATACCTTTAACTTTAACATTTTTAACAAGTTCCAAAACAGCCTTAACATAAATTTTTGTTGGAATAAGCAAAGTCTCTCCCAAAGTAGAGCCAAGCTCATCAAAATATTGTTTTAGATTTTCCTCTGAAATGTCAAAAACCTTTCTCACAAGAGAATAACCGTTTGAATGAATACCACTTGAGGCTATTCCTATAAGTACATCATCCTCATTGATATCGTTTCCATCAATAATATTAGCCTTATCAAGAAGACCAACAGTAAACCCCGCCAAATCATACTCGTCAACAGGATAAAACCCCGGCATCTCAGCGGTTTCCCCGCCAATAAGAGAAGCCCCGGCCTGTTTACATCCCTCAGAGACGCCTTTAACAATAAGGGCTATTTTTTCAGGAAAGTTTTTACCGCAAGCGATATAATCCAAAAAAAACAAAGGTTCGGCACCGCTGCAAATAATATCGTTCACACACATAGCGACAACATCAATACCAACCGTATCGTGTTTATCCATCATAAAAGCAAGTTTAAGTTTTGTCCCAACACCATCTGTTCCCGAAACCAAAACCGGCTCTTTCATATCTTTAGCCTTAGCGATAGAAAAAAGCCCGCCAAAACCTCCCAAGTCCGTCAAAACCTCATTTCTAAAAGTACTTTTAACATAATTTTTCATAAGCTCAACAGACTTGTACCCGGCCTCAACATCAACGCCCGCCGATTTATAATCCATTTAAAAAACCTCCCTAATCAGAATTTAATCACAAAACAATATACAAAAATTTAATTCACCAAAGAATATTTATTTCACCAATTCAATAACAAACACATATATATTTTTAACACAATCAACAAAAAAAGTCAATACTATTATAGTATATTCACAAAAAATTATATAGAAATTTTTAAAAAACACAAAAAAACAAATAAAACTTGTTAAAGTCACACAATTTTTCACAAAACAACGTTAGACAGGCTTTTTTTAGATTTTAGACAGATTCTTACATAATTTAAGGCGATGTCGACAAACCAATAAAACTCAAATTTGTCGATATCGCCTTAAACAATCCTATACTTCCCAACTATTCAAATAATTTTCCTGAGCGTCTGTCAGCTCATCAATCTGAAGATTCCAGAATTTAAGTTTTCTTTTTGAAACCTCTTTATCGACCTCTTCCGGAACATAAATAATATTCTCATCAAAAGAGCCCTTATTTTTAACAAGATATAAAGCGCTGAGAGCTTGGATAGCGAAACTCATATCCATAATCTCAGCAGGGTGCCCGTCTCCGGCGGCAAGATTAACTAATCTGCCCTCACCTATAACATAAAGCCAGTTACCGTTTGAGAGCTTGTATCCCATAATATTATTTCTGGCGAGTTTTTCCTCAACAGCCATTTCTTTAAGTCCCTTAACATCAACTTCCACATCAAAATGACCGGCATTGCACAAAACAGCCCCATCTTTCATAACTTTAAAAGAATTCTCAGTAATAACGTCTCGGCAGCCCGTAACAGTAACAAAAAAATCACCAATCTTAGCGGCCTCTTCCATTCTCATAACTTTAAACCCGTCCATAACAGCTTCCATAGCCTTAATCGGGTCAATCTCAGTAATAATAACAGAAGCTCCGAGACCTTTAGCTCTCATAGCGACGCCCTTTCCGCACCAGCCATATCCCGCCACAACAACATTTTTTCCGGCGACAATCAAATTTGTCGTCCTGTTAATTCCGTCCCAAACAGACTGACCTGTTCCATATCTGTTGTCAAACAAATATTTGCATTTAGCGTTATTAACCAAAACCATAGGAAATTTAAGCTTCTTTTCTCTGTTCATCGCGATAAGACGAATAATACCTGTTGTAGTCTCTTCACAACCGCCAATCACATCGGCGATTTTTTCAGGATATTTATTGTGAATTAAATTAACCAAATCCCCGCCGTCATCAATAATAATATTAGGACCCGCCTCAATAACTTTGGAGGTATGTCTCTCATATTCCTCTTTTGTAGCCCCATGCCAAGCGAAAACATTAAGACCGTCATGAACCAGAGCGGCGGCCACGTCATCCTGTGTTGACAAAGGATTACTTCCTGTTATATACATTTCAGCCCCTCCGGCGGCCAAAACTTTACACAGATAAGCGGTTTTAGCCTCAAGATGAATGGAAAGAGCGATTTTAAGCCCCTTAAAAGGCTTATCGGCCTCAAACTCTTTCTCAATACTTCTAAGTAAATCCATATTTTGTTTTACCCAATCAATTTTTCTTTTACCGCTCTCCCAAAGACTCAAATCACAAATCTCACTTTTCAATGTTAAATCCCTCCAAAAATCATTTTATCTTTTCAGCGATTTTCTCAACTTTGTCATAAACCTCTTTTTCATCAATATAAGATAATTTTCTGTTTTCCATAACAATATCACCGCCAATAATAACAGTGTCAACCTCTGAACCGTTAGCCGAATAAGATAAAGCCGCCATAATATTGTTTTTCGGACGCATTTGAGGGCAATTCAAGTCAAGAATAGCAATATCAGCCGCCTTACCGACTTTAATCTGTCCGGAATTTATTTTAAGAGCTTTTGCCCCATTAATTGTAGCGGCTTTAAAAACCTCAAAAGCGTTAACAGCCTGAGCGTTTTCATTTAAACCCTTGTGGATAAGGGCGGTATGGTTCATATCCGAAAAAAGATTTAAACTATTGTTACTGGCGGCGCTGTCTGTCCCCATACAAATATTAATCCCCTTATCAATCATTTTGCAAACAGGAGCGAAACCGTTTCCAAGCTTCATATTACTTATAGGGTTTAAAGCGACACTTACATTTTTTTCTTTAAGAATATCAAAATCAATATCCTCAAGATGAACACAATGAGCGGCAACGGTACCAGTCTCAAAAAAACCCAAACTGTCAAGATATTGTACAGGAGTCATATTATAATTTTTTTTAGCCTCAGAAACCTCATACCTTGTCTCAGACAAATGAGTATGAAGAGGAAGATTATATTCTTTGGCTTTATCTATAATAAACTCAATATAATCTGTTCCACAAGTATAAATAGCGTGAGGAGCCAGCATAAAAGAAAGCTTCTCTTTATCTTTCCATTCATCAAACTCCTCCAGAGCCTCGTTAATTCTTCTGACAGAACCCTCATCATTTCTGTTCTCACCTGAAAGACCCCTTGAGATAACAGCTCTCATACCTGAATCAACGGCCGCTCTGGCGGTCTGATTTTTAAACATATGCATATCAAGAAAACAAGTTGTGCCTGTTTTAATCATTTCGACACAAGCAAGCAAAGCTCCCCAATAAGCGTCCTCATTTGAAAGCTTATCTTCTCTCGGCATAATATTTTTAAAAAGCCAATCATCAAAAGACAAATCATCGGCGATATTCCTAAATACCGACATATAAGTATGTGTATGACAATTAATCAACCCTGGAACAGCGAGTTTATCTTTACCGTCAACAATTTTATCCGCCTTAAACTCACCGTCAAATTTACCAATTCCCTGAATAATACCATCTTTTATAAATATATCTGTTTCTTCTATCTCATATTCTCTCTCATCACTGATAACAGCGAGAATATTTTCCAGTTTTATATTCAACCAAAACCCCCCATTCAAAAAATAAATATCTTAAATAGACCCTGTTTAGTAACCTAAATGACAACGATTGACAAAAGATTTTTTGTCAGTCGAAGCCTGATTTTTGCGGGAATACTCGTAGCGGTATTTCAAAAAATCAGGCAAAGACAGGCGGAAAAAGATTTGTCAAGCTTTATTATGGAGGTTACTAAACAGGTCTAATATTAATCATTGTCCTCAATCAAGAAATTATTTTCACAAATTTTCCGCCGTTATTTACATAATCGCTGTTCTCACCAATAATTGAGTCCGCGTATCCTGTGGCAAAAATCATAATTTGATTTACCATTTTCTTTTTATAATAATCAGGAGGAACTATCTGTATATCTGTCCCCGGAACATATTTCCACCCGTAATTTTCATCTACATCACACAAAATACTGATAATGTATTTTACGCAAGTTCTATTTTCCAAAATAATTTTAAATTGATACGCTTAACACCTGCATAGCGTCACCTTAAATATTTTACCATAATTTTTTATATTCCGCAATAAGTAGTTAAAAAAAAGTATAAAAATTGATTTATAAAAAAATAGACCTGTTCGATAACCTAAGCTGTGACGATTGGCAAGAGATTTTTCCGCCATACGAAGCCTGATTTTTGCAGGAATACTCGCAGCGGTATTTCAAAAAGATCAGGCAAAGTATGGCGGAAAAAGGTCTGTCAAGCGGCATTGCGGAAGTTATTGAACAGGTTCTAATAAAGGAAATATCATAAAATTTTAAATCTCGTGATATTCCTTTATTTTCTACATGTCTGCCTTTATTCTTTATTTTTATTTTACTCATACATTATCATCATACCTCAAAGCCCTTGTGGCGTTCAAAACAGCTATAACCATAACACCCACATCCGCGAAAATAGCAAGCCACATATTAACAAAACCAAGAGCGCCAAAAGCGAGGCAAAGAAACTTAACAGTCAAAGAAAACACAATATTTTGGCGAACTATTCCAAGGGTTTTAGCCGAAATTTTCATAGCCATAGCTATTTTCATAGGGTCATCGTCCATAAGTACAATATCGGCAGCCTCAATAGCGGCGTCCGAGCCCAGAGCCCCCATAGCGATACCAAGGTCAGCTCTTGAAAGAACAGGAGCGTCATTAATTCCGTCACCCACAAAAGCCAGCTTCTCCTTATCCGTCTTTTTATTAAGAAGTTTTTCCACCTCAATAACCTTATCCTCTGGAAGAAGCTCACTTTTAACAACATCAACGCCAATCTCCTCAGCGATAAACTCCGCCGACTTTTTATTATCTCCTGTAAGCATAACAACTTCTTTAATTCCAAGTTGTTTTAAACTACCAACAGCTTTTTTCGAGTTATCTTTTATAACATCAGAAATCAGAATAAATCCGGCGTATTTATCATTTATAGCCACATGTATTTCAGTTCCGGGATTTGATATGTCAAAAGCAAAATTCTCATAAGGCACTCCGACTTTTTTCATAAGCTTTATACTTCCAACGGCAATTTTTTTACCATTAACAACCGCTTTCACCCCATACCCGCTTATTTCTTCCGTATCAGTCACACAAGAAGAATCTATCTCCTTTCCGTACGCTCTTCTCAAACTTTTACTTATAGGGTGATTAGAATAATTTTCAGCGTAAGCGGCGGCCTCAAGCACTTCCTCCTCCGAAAAATCATTTACCGGGTTAATCTGAGTAACATCAAACACACCTTTCGTCAAAGTACCTGTCTTATCACATACAATATACTTTGTATTCGCCAGCGCCTCAAGATAATTTGAGCCTTTCACAAGAATTCCTTTAGACGATGCCCCTCCTATACCGCCAAAAAAACTAAGAGGAATTGATATAACCAAAGCGCATGGACAGCTTATTACCAAAAATATAAGAGCCCTGATTATCCATTGAGACCAAAGAGGCTCATTACCCATAAACACACTGATAACAGGCGGCAGCACAGCAAGAGCCAAAGCCGCTCCGCAAACAACAGGAGTATAATATTTTGAGAATTTTGTAATAAAATTTTCAGATTTAGATTTTTTCATACTTGAATTCTCAACAAGGTCAAGTATTTTAGAAACTGTAGAATCCCCAAATTCTTTTGATGTTTTCACATAAAGCAAACCCGATAGATTTATACATCCGCTTATAACCTCATCACCCTCTTTAACCTCTCTCGGAAGACTTTCTCCGGTCAAAGCACTCGTATTTAAAGCCGAACATCCTTTTTGTATAACGCCGTCAATAGGAATTTTCTCACCCGGCTGAACAACAATAACAGTTCCCTCCTCAACCTCCTCAGGGTCAACCGAAACTATTTTTCCGTCTTTTTCAATATTAGCGTAATCTGGTCTTATATCCATAAGAGCGGCTATATTTTTTCGGCTTTTCCCGACAGCGTAACTCTGAAAAAGCTCGCCGATTTGATAAAAAAGCATAACCGCTGTACCTTCAGTATACTCTCCCAAAAATATAGCCCCTATTGTGGCAACCGCCATAAGAAAATTTTCATCAAATATTTCCCCATGAAAAATTCCAAATATAGCTTTTTTTAAAATATCAAATCCCACAATAAAATAAGGAATTAACAAAAGTACCAGTCCGATATATCCACTCAAATTAATAATATTAAATATTATCATCAAAATCAAAGACAATATTATTCGTATAAGAGTCCTTTTTTGCTTTTTATTCATACAGTCAAACCCCCTTAAATATTACTCAAATAAATATCTCAAAATCAGACTCAATTCTTTTACTTTTTTTAACAACCTCTTTCATAATCGAATCAACATCAGCGTTATCCTCAAACTCTATTTTCATCTTCTGAGTAACGAAAGCGACAGCGGCATTTGACACACCCTCTATTTTTTTAACAGCCTCCTCAATTTTCAAAGCGCAAGCGGCGCAATCCACCTCAATACCATATATCTTTTTCATAAAGACAGTCCTCCTTCTAGTTATTTTTATATATTAGACTTCCCTTGATACTACAAAATTAAATCAATCCAATAAGAAGTATTTTATTCAATATTTTAGCGAAAGGCGTTTTACTTTTTAAACGCCGAAAACGTTAAAAAGTATTAAATGAAATATTTTGTTTTTAGACAAGTTCTAACAATACCAATACAGGTATACAGTTTCGAAAGAAGTCTATTATAGTAATTACACTTAAATTATAACAAAAAAATATTTTACGAGTGCGTAAGAACTGCTGGGTGATAAGCGAATTGCGAAGCAATTTGCAGCCCATGCAAGTAAAATGCTTTTTTTGTAACCTTTAAAGTGTAATTACTATATTTCTCTTTAAATATATTGTATATGAACATATGCTCATTTGTCAAGTATAATTTTACGTAAAAATCAAATTTTAAGGGACTTTTAATCGACGAACTTGTTTATTTTTAAATTACTTGACTATAAACCAAAAATAATATAATATCTTAATAAAACCGGATAAATTTGCAAATATGCCATAAAAACCTAGGAACCTGTCTAAAATCTAAAAAAGCCTGTCTAAGGAGATACAACTATGAAAATAAACGAAATAAAAACAAACAAAAAAAGATACATCTCTTTGCTTTTACTTGCTGACGAACAAGAAAGTATGATTGACCGATATTTAGATAAAGGAACAATGTATATTTTAGATGACGGCGGAATAAAAGGCGTCTGTGTTGTCACAGATGAGGGAAATAATATTTTAGAAATAAAAAATATAGCGATAGAGCCAAAATATCAACGCAAAGGATATGGAAAAAAATTTATTGACTTTATCTCAGAAAAATACAAAAGCAGATATACATCATTACAAGTAGGAACCGGAGACAGTCCGTTAACAATACCATTTTACGAAAAATGCGGTTTCAAAAAATCCCATACCATAAAAAATTTCTTTATCAATAACTATGACCATCCTATATTTGAAGCCGAAATTCAATTAATTGATATGATATATTTAAAAAAATCTATCTCCGACTGTCGAAAAAGTTAAATTTTCTGAAAATTTTTCAATTTTCAAAAGCGCCGTTTTTAGACAGGTTTTAAGAGCTTTTCAAAGTTTTGCCCGAAAAAACGTCG
Organism: uncultured Eubacteriales bacterium; assembly: GCA_949738935.1. Taxonomy (GTDB): domain Bacteria; phylum Bacillota; class Clostridia; order Lachnospirales; family CAG-274; genus MGBC114079. The sequence goes on from CATJCJ010000341.1 coordinate 62,497, forward strand.
CTTTATTCTTCTGTTTAAATTCATCGAAAACCTTTTCCAACGACAGCGCGCCAATTTTGCTGACACGCTAAAGGGGTTGTGAAAAATTCCCACAACCCCTTTCTTTTTTTGCTGTATAACCAATTTTATATATAAGAAATGCTTTGCATTAGATTATAAACTCAATAAGATTATAAGCGAGATACATTCGCAGCCTGAGGACCTTTCGCGCCTTGAACCACTTCAAATTCAACTTGCTGACCTTCTTCAAGAGTTTTGTATCCTTCAGAGTTAATAGCTGAGAAATGTACAAAAACATCATCCTCACCCTCAACAGAGATAAAACCAAAACCTTTTTCTGCGTTAAACCACTTTACTGTACCTTTTTTCATGAAAAAATCCTCCTAAAAAATAAAAAAGATAAATGTTACCCTTTTAAACTAACATAAAAATCAGCATATGTCAATGAAAATTATAAGATTTTTCCAAAAAGATTTTCTCCAAATTATGACAAACAGCAAAAAATCCTTTAAAAATCAGCATTTCCAAGTCTGCCATGTTTCTCATATCTGCTTATTTCCGAAATTTTGTTACTCTCATCAGCAAAAACAACATAAGGTTTATGATTTTTAGCTTCTTCCGCAGACATCTGGGCATAACTCATAATAATAATAAGGTCATTTTTCTGAACACACCTCGCGGCTGCCCCATTAAGACAAACAATGCCCGAGCCTCTCTCTCCCTTAATTGTATAAGTCTCAAATCTTTGCCCATTATTAATATCAACAATCTGAACTTTTTCATATTCAAGAATTCCGGCGGCGTCAAGCAAATCCTCATCAACAGTAATACTTCCCACATAATCGAGCTCAGCCTGAGTAACCCTAACCCTATGAATTTTTCCTTTAAGCATATTAAGCATCACAAACAACCACCTCCAATATCGCCATAGCCTTAAACAAAAAAACGCAGTCTCAGCTTATATAATAAAATTATCAATAAGCCTTGTACCCCCAATATACACAGCAACAGCGGTCAAAACAGAGCCGTTGATTTCTTTAACCGGCCTAAGCATATCCATATCAACTATTTCAACATAATCAATTTTCGCGAGCTTTTCCTTTAATATCTCCTCTTTTATAGCGTGGATAACCTTTTCAGCGTCTTTCTCACCATTTTCAATAATTTCCCGTCCAATACTCAAAGAACGAGACAAAACAACAGCCGCTTTTCTTTCCTCCTCGTCAAGATAAGTATTCCTTGAGCTTTTAGCCAGTCCATCCTCCTCACGAATAATTGGGCAACCAATAATCTCAATATTAAAATTCAAATCAGACACCATTCTTTTTATAATAGCGAGCTGCTGAGCGTCTTTTTGACCAAAATACGCTCTATCAGGGCAAACAATGTTAAAAAGTTTAGAAACAACAGTACAAACCCCTTTAAAATGGACAGGACGACTTTTTCCACAAAGTCCCTCGGGAAGAGTAGTCATATTAACAAAAGAGGAAAAATACTCTCCATACATTTCAGAAATCTCAGGATTAAAAATAACATCTCCCCCCGACTTCTGACAAACAGCTGAATCTCTCTCAATATCCCGAGGATAACTGTCGAAATCCTCATTTTCCCCAAACTGCATAGGATTAACAAAGACACTTACAATAACTTTGTCATTCTGAGCGTCAGCCTTTTCTATAAGGCTCTGATGTCCCTCATGAAGATATCCCATAGTTGGAACAAGCCCAACAGATAATCCGCTTTTTCTCCACGTTCCAACAATATCCCTAATCTCAGCGATAGTTTTAACAATTCTCATAAAAGTCCCTCCTTACCGGACTTATAACAACTCTAACAAATACAATTCTGTTTTCCCAATCTTTCAACATTGCTTTAGAGACTGTCTAAAAACTATTAAAATATCCAAAAATCGATGAAAATAATATCATTACGATTCAAGATGATATTATTTTCATTGATTTTTTGTGGATATTTTGTTTTTAAACATATCTAATATCATAATCAGTACAATTTCTCAATAACATCATCATCAATGGAAAACCCATTTTCTTTTGCCGGAAATACTCCTTTAGAAACCTCATCTTTATAGTTTTTAAAAGCCTCTTTCATAATTTCACCAACGTTAGCGTATTTTTTAACAAACTTTGGTGTAAAACCCGAATACATAGCAACCATATCCTGATAAACAAGAACTTGTCCGTCACAGCCCGCGCCGGCACCAATTCCAATAGTAGGAATAGAGAGTTTATTTGTAATAACCTCAGCGAGTTTTGCCGGAACACATTCCATAACAACGGCAAAAGCCCCCGCCTCCTGCAAAGACACAGCATCATCAATAAGCTTTTGAGCGACTTCCAAAGATTTTCCCTGAACTTTAAATCCCCCAAAAGCGTTAATTGACTGAGGAGTAAGTCCAATATGACCCATAACAGGTATGGAAGCCTCGACAATAGCTTTTATATGAGGAGCGAAATCCTTTCCGCCCTCAATTTTAACGGCGTGAGCATGTCCTTCTTTAATAAGTCTGCCGGCATTTACAACAGCGTCATAAACTGATGTTTGATAAGACATAAAAGGCATATCCCCGACAATCAAAGCGTTCTCACAGCCTCTTGACACAGCGGCGGTATGATGAATCATATCCTCCATTGTGACAGAAAGAGTATTTTCATATCCAAGACAAACCATGCCAAGAGAATCTCCAACCAAAATAGCGTTAATGCCCGCCTCGTCAATAAGTTTAGCCGTAGAATAGTCATAAGCTGTAAGCATAGATAATTTCTCATTTTTTTCTTTCGCCTGAGCAAAAGTAACAACCGTATTTTTCATAATAAACCTCCGCGAAATTTCCAAAAAATATAAGTTATAAGTCAAAACCCCTACACCAAAAGGCACAGGGGCTAATTGAATAACATAGTCAATAATATCTGTTATATTTATTTTCTGCCATATTTTTTATTGAATTTGTCAACACGTCCGCCCGCGTCAAGCAAAAGTTTCTGACTTCCCGTATAAAAAGGATGACACTTAGAGCAAACCTCAACACGTATTTCCTCTTTAGTCGAACCCATAACAAACTCATTTCCGCAGTTACATCTAACCTTAGCTTGAAAATACTCTGGATGAATACCTTCTTTCATCAATTACACCTCTTTCTTTAATATGAGATACATTTTGGCATCTCTTCGTTCAAATAACATAACAAATGATATTTTAACACACCGATAAATAAAAATCAATATCAAAAATCAAATAACAAAATATTTGTAAAAAATAAACAAAACAAAGCAATTTATAAACAATGACATATCCTATTTACATATATGAGGCAAACGATTTAATAACATCACTCTTAACAATAACCTCTCCATGTTCAAGCAAAAAATACTTGGAAATAGAATTAGAAATATGTTTTGTTCCATATTCAGAAAAGAGCATCTCAATAGTATCCGTCTCAATCTCATCTCTGGGATTATCATTTTGAACAACAAGAAAATACTTATCATTATATCTATACAACATATTTGTTCCGGAATAAAATTTATCAGCCTTATGAGCCAAAGCGGATATAGCGTCAAGATTTTCAAAAGAATAAATCATAATATTTTCATCAGTAACATTTTTATCAAAGAATGACTCTCCAAAAAAGTCCTCTATAATATCTTTTCTTTTAAATTTTCTTTCTTCCTTACTGGGAGGCATAAGAGAAAATTTATTATCAACACGGTTATCCTCAGAAACTTTAGAAACAATAATCATTATACTTTCGGAAGAAATTGGAACAGCCTCAATCATAAGCGGACAATCCTCAACCTCAAAGCCACAGGTTTCAACGGCCTCTTCCATCATCTCGCGAAAAAGAGCCTGCGTTTTCTCAGAGCCATACGCCAATTCCGTAAGCTTAATATTTCTTTCTTTCAAATCAGACTGATTTAAAAAAACTTTAATCTGACTCTCATTTATTTTCTCTATTTTCATATAATCACAACCTCCATATAAACGCCTTTATAAACGAACAAACTAAAGCAATCAAGAAGCCTCCAAAAAAACATCAATAAATTATTTTTGTTGTTTCTCATACAATGTTTTATTAAAAAGAGTTCTCGGCATATACAATAAGAACAAATCATCAAAACACCAAAAAGCATTGTCCCGCAATGACATTTCCTTTATATTCTTAGTATAATTAATATATTTAAAAATGTAAAGAGGATATTACTGTATTATCAATAAAAAATTTATAATCGTTGACTTTTTTACATTTAGATTATAGAATTATATATAAGGAAACACCCCATTGATATTTCCTCGAAAAAACATTTTTGAATTCAAGCTGGAGGTAACAATTTTGAGAGAATCGGATAAAATAAAAGAAAAAACCGCCGGAAAACAAGATTTAGAAAACACATTAAGCTTTTATAACGACGCCATGACAAAAAAAGTTGTCGGCCAGCTTTTTGACGAATATGTAAAAGAAGACGAAGACTTATACTTCACAAGAAACATAGAAAAAAACAGCCATAGTTTCAACGGTAATAATAATGATTATAATGACATCGAAGACTATGACAATTCCGAGTACGGCGATTATGATATTAACAACTCAAATAGTTTTGAGAATGGCGGTTATTATTTCGGAGACACTTTTAATAGTTTTTCCAAAGAAGACTTACTGCCGGATTACAATAACATCCAACTTGACACTGAATCCAACGATAATAACAATTATAATCAAAGTATTGAAAAATTTCCTCCTGAGGATGATTTAAATAAAAATATTGATTATGAAAACACAAAAACTCAAAAAATAAAAAAAGAATATTATGAGTATGATGATTTTGACGATGATTTTGACCAATACGACTATGAGCCAAAAAAAAAGGCTAAAAAAATAAAACCTAAAAAAGAAAAAAAATATAACGATGATTATGAGGAATATGACGATGTTTTAGACAAGTACAGCCATAAAAATAAAAAAACAAAAAATGACAGTCATAAGAACACGCAAAACTACAATATAATAATAAAAGATTTGTCTTTACCAAAAGAAAAAAAGAGTAAAATATCTTACAATGAAAATCTCCCTCCCCTCAAAAATCAGCATGTTACTCAAAAAGAATTAAATTATGAAGATGTAATGCGATACAGTCCGAGAAGACGAGGAGGAAGAAATCAAACAACAAAAAAGAAAAAAAGAATTCCTTTAAGTAAAAACAAAAGTCTTTATACAAATAATTATTTCGAGCATACGTCAAAAAGAAAAAATCAAGCTCAAAAATCAAGAATTATAATTCATAGTTCAAATGTAAAAAAAAGAAAAGTCAAAATAAATAAATTCTTTCTGTTTTTGGTATTTATATTAACTATAGCGTTAATATTTTGTGTAATAAGAATTAATAATTTAAAAACCGAGATAAACAGCTTAAAAAGCGCGAAAGCAAACTATCAATCAGAAATAATCTTGCCAAAAAGACTTTAACGCTTAACAACTTTTTAAAAAATTATTGACACCTATCATATTTATGTATATTATATAATTAAGAATTATTGAGAAAACATTAATCTAATCAAGGAAAACAGCAATTAATCAATTATTGTTTTCCTTGAATCTATTCTTAAAGAACAAAGAAACATTAGCATTCTTATTGACTTTTTACATTGTGTTCCCTCAACACAAAATTTTTCTGTTTCATCTTCATAAACAGTATTCTCAAAAAATTTCCAAAATAAAAACATATCATATAATTTTAAGGAGGATTTCATTTTAATGAATTACAATGACCAAACTCTTGCCGAAATAAGAGTAATAGCGAAAGAAAAAGGTATAAAAAGCGTCACAAAATATAAAAAAAACGAGCTTATAGATGAAATTTTAAAAACAGAAAAATCAAATAAACTTGAAAACATTGAGAACATATCCGTTTCAAAAGAAACAGACACCGCACAAGAATACACCGCTCAAAAATATACCGAATCAACATCATCCTCTGATTCCGACACAGTCACATTAAATAAAAGTTATCTTGAGGAACTTGACAGCGGAATAATAACCGAAGGTATATTAGAGGTTCTTCCCGACGGATACGGTTTTTTAAGAAGGCAAAATTATCTGCCCGGTTCTGACGATATATATATTTCTCCCTCACAAATAAAACGTTTTTATCTAAAAACCGGAGACTGTGTAAAAGGCAACATTAGAATCCCAAAAGACAATGAAAAATTCCGCGCTCTATTATATGTTCAAACCGTAAACGGTGACAGACCGTTTAATCTCTCAAAAAGACCAAACTTTGAGGATTTAACCCCAATCTATCCCGAGAAAAAAATACATCTTGAAACTCACAAAAGAAATATATCCACAAGAATAATAGATATAATCGCTCCAATAGGAAAAGGACAAAGAGGAATGATAGTCGCTCCGCCAAAAACCGGAAAAACAGTCCTATTAAAAAATATAGCGAACGCTGTAACAAAAAATCATCCCGATATGCATCTGATAGTCCTTTTAATAGACGAACGTCCCGAAGAGGTAACAGATATGCAAAGGTCAATCGATGGAAAAAATGTAGATGTTGTCTACTCAACATTCGATGAGGAACCCGAACATCACAAAAGAGTAGCGGAAATGGTACTTGAACGGGCAAAAAGACTTGTTGAGCAAGGCAAAGACCTTATAATACTTCTTGACAGTATAACAAGATTAGCGAGAGCCTATAATCTAATAATTCCCCCAAGCGGAAGAACATTATCCGGCGGACTTGACCCGGCGTCTTTATATATGCCAAAGAAATTTTTTGGAGCCGCGAGAAATATAGAGGAAGGCGGCAGCCTTACAATCCTCGCCACAGCACTTATCGAAACCGGCAGCAAAATGGATGATGTGATATTCGAGGAGTTTAAGGGAACTGGAAATATGGAGCTTGTTCTTGACAGAAAACTCTCAGAAAAACGTATCTTTCCAGCGATAGACATCTCAAAATCGGGAACAAGAAGAGAGGATATGCTTCTAACAGAAAAAGAGCTTGAAACCGTGTATTCTCTGAGAAAAAGTTTTGGAAACGCCTCTGTTCTCGAGGTCAATGAACAATTCGCTGAAATGCTGTCAAAAACAGAAACAAATCAAGATTTTATTAACAGCATAAAATTTAACCACTAGACATATCCGAAAACTAAAATACGAGCAAAAAAATTATAAAAAAGAAATCAAAAAGAAAATATCAACAATTTTACAGAATTTTAGATTATTGATACTTCTCTTTAACCGCTTTATTTTTAGATTGAATTACTATAATAGACCTGTTTAATAATCCGCATTGCGGAGATTATTAAACAGGTCTATTATCTATACATCACTTTAAATCATACATAGTCTTCCCAAGAATCTCAAAAGCTTTTTCTTTTGGCATAGGCTTTCCCATATAAAATCCCTGACCAATATCACATCCTTTATTATTAAGCCATTCAAGCTGTTCAATTTCCTCAATGCCTTCCGCGATAATATGAAGATTAATGCTCTGAGCTAAACTTATTATAAGAGAAAGAATATCTTCATTCGTATTTTTATCCAAAATACTGTCAGTAAAAGATTTGTCAATTTTCAAAACATCTAGCGGCATTTGTTTCAAATAGTATAAAGACGAATATCCCGTACCAAAATCATCAAGAGCGAATCGAATACCATACTGATTTAAAGCTTTAATTTTGTTTACAGTTTCATCAATCGACTTTATAAAAACCGACTCTGTTATCTCAAGTTTTATATTTTTAGGATTAATTTGTTTTTCCTCAAGAGTTCCAATAATAAAATCGACAAAATCATCGCACATCATCTGAACAACAGAAACATTAACCGATATACATAAATCATTATAGCCCTTTTCAATAAGCTCATTAATAAAGTCACAAGTTTTTTCAAAAGCAAATTTTCCTATAGGTATAATCATCTGATTTTTTTCCGCTTGAGGGATAAACTTATCAGGTTGAACAAACCCCCTGCTTGGGCTTCGCCATCTTATAAGAGCCTCAAAACCATAAAGCTCACCGGAATTTATAACATATTGAGGCTGATAATAGAGAACAAACTCATTATTCTCAACAGCGCTTTTCAAATCGTTCTCAATATTTATGAGTTCATACAACTCATTTTTCATTGAGTTGTTAAAATATTTAAATCTGTTTTTACCTTCCCCCTTAGCCGCCTGAAGAGCTATATCGGCACATTTGAAAAGTTCAGTATAAGTTACCCCGTCATCAGGATACATACTGATACCCATACTAATAGAAAGATTTAATTTAATATTATTTATCTGATACTCATTCTCAATAACATCAAAAATACGCCTGACATAAGTTTTGACTTCAGTCCCATTTTCAGGATTCTCATAAAATATAACAAACTCGTCGCCGCTTCTTTTGCATATCTTAGCTTTTTGACTACCCATACTTAAGAGTCTGTTACTCAAATCCACTATAAATTTGTCACCGACATTATGCCCAAACATATCATTTATATACTTAAAATTGTCAACATCAATATATATAAAAGCGCTTCCCGCGGAGAAATCATTTGTTACAGTAAAGTTATTAAAATATTCCTCAAGATAAACAAGATTATTAAGTCCCGTAAGCTGGTCAAAATAAGCGAGCTTTTGAATTTTTTTCTCATAATCTTTCAAATTCGATATATTTGTGCCAACAAACTCAATTTGATTAAGCTCATTATTTACATCAGAATTCCATAAAATATAAGTCTTGCCTCCCACACTGCTCACAAGAGGCATATCAAGCTGTTCTCCTAAAGAAACCGAATTAATGACACTTTCGAAATAAGCGTCAAACTTTGAATAATACTCGTCAGGAATAACGCTGTATATAGACATCTCTTTAATCTCATTTTCATTAAATCCAATAATTTTAACAAAATTTTCATTACAATCAATTATACCTCCGTTAAAATTCATTTTAAAAGTTATGATATTAGAACTGCTTATAACAAAATCTCTTTTTTTCTTCTCATTTTTAATATACAGATTAATTCTGGATGAGTACGTCAAAAAAATTACGGCTGTCAAAACAGCGAATAACACAATTATTGTGGTAACAGCGTTAAAAAAATATATATCATCATAAAGGACATTCTCAGGAATGACCGCTGTCAAAATCCAATCACTTTCCTCAAATGTTCTGAAAAAAGTTTTCATATCCCTGTCATTATACACAAATTTCTTTTCTCCCGATAAAATCTCAAAAGCGTGATTTTGTATCGCCTCAATTATGCCAAACTCCTCATCCGCTCTAGAAATTATCCCGTTTTTACCGATGCTTTTCGAGACATCGGAATTACCAGCAATATTATTGACATCCGTTATAAAAACAGCGCTTCCCACGCCAAAATCAAGAGCTCCGATAAGTTCTTTAAGATACTCGGCGTCATAAAAAACAACAATAATTTTCTCAATCCCACCTTTTTCATCTCTAACAGGAGAAGCGACAGCCGTAATCCATTTTTTACAGCTATCATCATATAAAAGTCCGCTGATTCCAATAGAACCCTTACAAGCCTTTCTATAATAATCATATTCCCCCATATACAAAATATCACCATTATCAGAAACACACTTTCCATCGACATTTCCTATAAAAACAGTTTGGCAAACAAGATACTCTTTAATAACAGGTAAAATCTCATTATAATCAACACCAGAATTTTTATATTTAAAATTAATATCAGAAATTGTTTTTATCTCATTTAATTTACTATTTATATTAACCTCAACAGTTTGAGCGGCAAATTCAAGTTTATCAGAAACATAATTATTTGTAAGTTCAATAAAATTAAGATAAATATATCTATAATAGAGAAGATAAAAAATAACAATCAAAACTATACTTATAAAAAATTTAAAATACCTTTTACTTTTTACATTCAAACACTTCATCTCCAAATAAAAATATGTATATAAAATATACTTTTTAACAAAAACAAAAATTGAAATAAAACATCAACAAATTATTTTTCATTGCTTATACCTAAAGATTATAATTTTCCCGCGTAAGCGTAAAATATTAATTATACAATAATTTTAGCAAAAAACAACAAATTTTACAAGTAATTTATCAAAAAAGTTTAAAAACAACAAATTATACCAGAAATTCCGCGAATATTTTATATTGTAATTTATAATAGACCTCCTTGGAAAATGGAAAATTGACAGATGAGAGCATATCAGAAAAATATTCTCTCATCTGTCAATTTTCCATTTTCCGAGAAAGTCTATTAGTCAAATAATTCAAATTCCCTTGACTTTTAAATATGCGGTATGATAATATTATGAGAAAGTTAATTTATTTTAAAAGTAATGCCAATAAACCTGTTTGGTAACCCAAGCAATAACAAGAAAATGTCTGTAAAACGGCGCTGAGAATGTTATCGAACAGGTCTATTATATAAAAATATAGAAAAGGTGAGGAAAATGCGTAACGAAATACCATACAAAATATATCTTGATGAAAATGAAATGCCCAAAAAATGGTACAACATTCGAGCCGATATGAAAAACAAACCAGCTCCATTGTTAAATCCCGAAACCCTAAAACCAATGACCGCCAAGGAATTGGAAGCTGTCTTCTGCGAAGAGCTTGTACAGCAAGAATTAAACGATAAAGACCCTTATATAGACATTCCAGATGAAATACAAAAATTTTATAAAATGTATCGTCCGTCGCCATTAGTCCGAGCATACTGTCTTGAGGAAAAATTACAAACTCCAGCGAAAATTTATTATAAATTTGAGGGCAACAACACAAGCGGAAGTCATAAACTAAATTCCGCCATAGCTCAAGCCTATTACGCAAAAAAACAGGGGTTAAAAGGCGTCACAACCGAAACGGGAGCTGGACAATGGGGAACAGCCCTATCAATGGCTTGTTCATATTTTGACCTTGATTGTAAAGTATATATGGTAAAAGTGTCTTATGAGCAAAAACCGTTCAGACGAGAAGTTATGCGTACTTACGGGGCAAGTGTAACGCCATCTCCCTCAAACAGCACACAAGTCGGGCGTAAAATCTTAAAACAACATCCAAACACAAGCGGCAGTTTAGGCTGTGCCATTTCAGAAGCGGTAGAAGTCGCGACTACAAACGAGGGATACCGATATGTACTTGGAAGTGTGTTAAATCAAGTTCTTCTGCATCAATCAATAATAGGTCTTGAGACAAAAACAGCTATGGATAAATTTGCGATAAAACCAGATGTAATAATTGGCTGTGCCGGGGGCGGCTCAAACCTTGGCGGTTTAATCGCCCCATTTATGGGAGAAAAAATAAAAGGAAACGCTGACTATGAGTTCATCGCTGTAGAACCGGCTTCCTGTCCAAGTTTTACAAGGGGCAAATTCGCGTACGATTTCTGTGACACGGGTATGGTATGTCCTCTCGCGAAAATGTATACTCTTGGAAGCGGTTTTATTCCCTCATCAAATCATGCCGGCGGACTTCGCTACCATGGTATGAGCTCAACACTCTCCCAGCTCTACAACGACGGACTTATGAAAGCTGTTGCTGTAGAACAAACATCCGTATTTGAGGCGGCACAAAAATTCGCCAGAATTGAGGGAATACTTCCCGCTCCCGAGAGCAGCCACGCTATAAAGGCAGCTATAGACGAAGCGTTAAAGTGCAAAGAAACAGGGGAAGAAAAAACAATTCTTTTCGGCTTAACAGGAACAGGTTATTTTGACATGGTAGCGTATCAAAAATTTAACGACAATGAAATGTCTGATTACATTCCAACAGACGATGACCTCAAAAATGGTTTTGATAATATTCCAAAATTTCCGGGAAATGAGTTTTAATAAAAAGTTAAGCAAAAACTATCGTTTTTGCCTGAAAATCTATTATTCTTTCTGCGAAACGCGGTTTCGCTTAGAGCCTATCTAAAAACTATTAAAATATCCAAAAAATCAGTGAAAATAAAATCATTACGCTCCAAAATGATTTTATTTTCGCTGATTTTTTATGTATATTTTGTTTTTAGACAGGTTCTAAGTGATAACGCTTGTAAGTGATAACGCTTGACAAAAGATTTTTTTTCAAGCGTTATTGCGGAGACTATTAAACAAGTCTATTAATAAATCGGATTGCTATAATTTTCAGATACACTCTAATAAACATTCTTTTCAAATATCTTTTCAAACTCTTCTTCAGAAAGTTCTCTTGTTTCCCCTTCAGCGATACTTTCATCAAGCGTAAGTCCGCCAAATCCAACTCTTTTTAAGTATAAAACTTTTTTCCCAACAGCGGCAAACATTTTTTTAATCTGATGAAATTTTCCCTCAGCAATATCAACAAAAACATCTGTTTCGTTTTCCCTCACAGCAAATATATCAAGTTTAGCACTTTTGCAAACCTCATTATTTTCCAGCTCAACACCTTTTATAAAAATCTCAATATCTTTCTCAGAAACAATCCCTGACACAGTTGAAAAATATCTCTTCCAAATATGTTTTTTAGGTGAAAGTGTATTATGAGCGAATTCTCCGTCATTAGTTAAAATAAGAAGTCCGACAGTATTTTTATCAAGCCTTCCAACAGGAAAAACATGAAACTTTTTATATTTTTCAGGTAAAATATCAATTACTGTTTTTTCCGACTTATCCTCCGTAGCAGAAATAACTCCCGATGGTTTATTCATAACAAGATAAATATATTTTTTATAGATAATATTTTCCCCATCAACACAAATTAAATTTTTATCTGTGTCAATTTTAACATCACTTTTTACAACAACTTTTCCATCAACTGTAACTTTACCAAATTTAACAAGTTTTTTTATATCTTTTCTACTTCCAACCCCGCAATTTGAAAGCATTTTGTCAACTCTTATAACAGCCATAATCCACCTCCAAAAAAGTAAAACTTCATACATCTCTGAAATTCCTTTCCCTTATATAGTACACTTAAATTCATTTACTTTCAAGTACAAAAACTTTTATAGAACCCACATTATTTATATATTTTCTCAAATTTTTAACTATAATAATCTTTCCATATCAGTATCTTTATGTTATAATGTATATGATATTTACAAATTACAACAATTCCAGTTGAATTTCATAAAAATATATAAGCCTCCGTCGGATACGTACCTGTGCGAATGGCATAAGATGATTACATCAGTTGCGCTCAGCGTAAAGACGGTATTGATATCACTTATATAAAAATACTATACGATAACATTTTATAATTAACGTAAGGAGAAAATTTCCTATGATAAGAAAAATTTTTATCAAATTAAAGCCTACACAAATTATTGTAATGGGTTTTTTAATCTTAAATCTAATCGGAGCGATTCTCTTGGTAATGCCATTTTCCTGCGCCGATGGAAAAGAAACAACTTTTACAGACGCTCTTTTCACCTCAACCTCAGCGTTATGTGTCACAGGATTATCTGTTGTAAATACATTGGAGCATTGGACAGTCATAGGGAAATGTATCATATTATTTTTAATTCAAATCGGCGGAATAGGATTTATGACGATTGTAACAACTATACTTGTTATACTTGGCAAAAAAATCACTCTCAAAGAACGAGTTGTTATGCAAGAATCTTTCAATCTTGATACCTTTCAAGGAATGGTTTCTTTCGCTAAAAAAATAATTTTAGGAACATTTATATTTGAGGGAATCGGAGCTATTTTACTCTCCATAAAATTTATACCAAAATATGGGTTTATATCAGGACTTTTTCGAGGAATTTTTCACTCTGTATCCGCTTTTTGTAACGCCGGTTTTGATATTTTAGGAAACAACAGTATTATATCATATTCCAATGACTGGTATATAAACATAATACTTTCATTACTTATAATAATTGGAGGACTTGGTTTCATAGTTTGGGTTGATATAGTGAAAGTAATAAAAAATTGTAAAGGTAAAAAACTTGCCTTAAGAAAAAAATTTGTTAATTTATCTCTTCACAGCAAATTAGTCCTGTCAATATCATTAACATTAATTTTATTCGGCTGGATATATATTTTTTTAAGCGAATATGACAATCCCTTAACTTTAGGAAATATGAATTTCGGTGAAAAAATACTAGCCTCATTTTTTCAATCTGTAACACTGAGAACAGCCGGTTTTGCCGCGATTGAGCAGGGAAATTTAACATACTCATCAAAACTTATAGGGATTATACTTATGATGATAGGAGGTTCCTCCGGAAGTACAGCTGGAGGAATGAAAACGGTAACAATAGGTGTAATAATAATAGCTATACTTTCCGTTATAAGAGGAAATGACTCTCTTTCAATCTTCAAAAAAAGTATATCGTTTAACACTCTTCAAAAAGCTCTTACGGTTGTTGTTATGATGATAGGCTTTTTACTTATACTAACCATAACCCTATCATTTACGGAAAAAAATATTAACTATAATTATGAGTTTATGGATTTATTTTATGAGTCAGCCTCAGCATTGGGAACAGTTGGGCTTTCACTCGGAATAACGCCATACCTTTCATTGTTTGGAAAAATAGCAATATGTATCGGAATGTTTATCGGAAGACTTGGCCCTGTAACAATCGCCGTAGCTCTCGCCTCAAAAAAGAAGTCAGGAAAAAATCTTTTACACTATCCGGAAGAGAGAATATTTGTTGGATAACAAATTTTATTATCAAAAAGTTTAATAATAAAACGGAGGAAAATTATGTCTAAAAACGAACAATTTGCTGTATTAGGATTAGGAAGATTTGGTCAAAGCATAGCGACAACTCTTGTTGATAACGGATGCGATGTTTTGTGTGTTGATAAAAGCATAGAAGCTGTAAACGAAATGAGCAAATACGCCAGCAATGTAACACGGGCTGATGTTTCAGATGTTCACGCAATGGCGGCACTTGGCTTAAACAATTTTGACGTTGTAATAATAGCAATAGGAGAAAATATGGAAGCGGCAATTATGGCAACGCTAATAGCAAAAGAAATGGGGGTAAAAACAGTAATAACAAAAGCTAAAAGTGACATTCAAAAATCTATACTTCAAAAAGTCGGAGCTGATAGAGTTGTTCTTCCTGAAAGAGATATGGGAATAAGAATCGCGACAAATTTAATAACTACAAATATAATCGATTTTATAAACCTTTCCGATAAATTTGCCATAGCGGAAATTGAACCCAGAAAGGAATGGGTAGGTGTTTCTTTAAGAAAATCCAATATCAGAGCGGATTACGGCTTAAACATAGTAGCGATAAAAAGACATAATGATATACTAGTTTCCCCAAAAGCGGAGGAAATTATAGACGCTCACGATATTTTAGTAGTAATAGGCACAAGCGGAGATATTCAAAATATAAAATAAGGATAATAAAATGATTGATATATCAAATATAACAAGCGCTCAAAATAAATATATAAAGCAAATAACAAGTTTAAAATCAAAAAAAGAACGTGATAAAACAAAACTATTTGTCGCTGAGGGAGAAAGACTTGTATATGAAATTCCAAAAGACTATAATATAAAATACTTTGTTTTGTCTAATAATTATTTAAATTTAATGAATAAAGACAGATTTGAGAAAAATTTTCCTGATAAAAAAGTTTTTCTTATCTCAGAGGAACTTTTTTTCAAAATATCAGACACTGTCACGCCTCAAGGCATTTTAGCCGTATGTGAGCAAAAAGATTTCAATAAGAATGATATAATAAAAAAGAAAAATCCTTTTTTTATTTTATTGGAAAAAATCAATGACCCGGGAAACCTCGGAACATTAATAAGAACAGCCGACGCCGCCGGCGTTGACGCTGTTTTTTTATCCAGTGGATGTGTGGATTTATACAATAATAAAGTTATACGAGCGACAATGGGTTCAATTTTTCATCTGCCTATTATATCAAATATAGACTTTAATATTTTAATAGACAATTTAAAAAACAACAATATAGACATTTATGGAGCTCACCTAAAAGGAACAAAATATCACTATGAAATAAAGCTCGAAAATGGATGCGGAATATTAATAGGAAACGAGGCTAACGGATTATCAAATGAAATCTCAAAAAAAGCGACTACACTTATAAAAATTCCAATGCTGGGAAAAGCGGAATCCATAAACGCCTCAATAGCCGGAAGCATACTTATATATGAGGCCGTACGACAAAGAATACTGTCAAAACGCATATAAATTAATTAATGTTTAATGTTTTTTATGAAAGGATGTTAAAAATGGAAAGAATCAGTTGGGACGAATATTTTATGTCAATGGCTGAACTTGCCGGAAAAAGGTCAACTTGTTTAAGAAGGCAAGTCGGCGCTGTAATAGTCAAAGACAATCAAATTTTGTCAACAGGCTATAACGGCGCTCCAAAAGGTTTACCAAACTGTTGTGACTTAAACGAGTGTATCCGTCAAAAAATGAATATACCTAGCGGAGAACGGCATGAGCTTTGCAGAGCTGTTCACGCTGAAAACAACGCAATAACCCAATGCGCGGTAAACGGGGTCTCATGTAAAGGCGGTACAATATATATAACAGCAAGTCCTTGTATAATGTGTTTAAAACAAATTATAAACGCTGGTATAATAAAGATTATCGCTCTTGAGATGTATCCTGATAAAATGAGTGAGGAAATGCTCAAAACCTGCAACATTGACTTTGTGAAATATTCAAAACCCTCACATTAAATCCGAAAAATTAAAAATTTTTAATCTTTTTTTAATACATATTAAAATTTAATATTGTATATTAAAAATATTCCAATCACATCAATTTATCGGGAGGTTTTAATATGCTGTTAAAAAAATTCTCAACAATAACTCTGTCAATATTTTTATGTTTTAACTCGTTTAGTATTGTTTTTGGGGAAAACGAAGAAATATTAACAATCAATTCCGCTGTTGAAAAAGCGATAAAATACAGCGGCACACTTAAAAGCTACGAAGAGGATAATGAAATTACAGACCTTGATATAAAAAGTACAAATTTAACTTTCGTAAGTACAGGAGAAACTGAACAAATAGCTAATTTAGCTGTTCAACTTAAAGAATTACACGCTAAAATTGAAAAAAATAAATTCTCAGCGGAAACCGAAAAAGAAAATATAAAATATTCTGTTTTAAGCTTTTTTATTGATATAACAAATGCTGAAAATAAGATAAAACTCTTTGAGGAAGAAACGAAATTAAAAGAAAAACAGCTTAAAGTGTCAGAAATAAAATTAAATTATGGCAGAATAAGTAAAAATGTCTACGCTAACGAACAACTTGAATATAAAAATCTATTAAAACAAAAAAATGAACTTCAAAATAATATTGACAACGCATATATATCACTAAACAAAATTCTTGGAACAGATTTAAACACAAAGTACACCCTTGATTTTGGTAATGAAATAATATATACAACAATAACCGACAATATTTCCGAAAAAATTAATCTGGAATCACAAATAGCAATGGCGATAGACAAAAATACCGAAATAAAATCTCAGAAAACAAATGTTGACATAGCAAAATATGCCCTAAAAGTTTACACTCCCGAAACAGGCAATGATACTCGAACCGCGAAAATCGCCTCATATAATAAAGCCGTAAGAACTTTAGAAGATAACAAAACAGCCTTAAAAGAAAATATAACAAAAAATTACAATGAAATAATAAAAATTGAAAATGAATACAAATCAAATATCACGGAATTTGAAAACATGAAAAAACAACTTAAAATTAAAGAATTAAATTTAAAATCAGGAAAAATAACAGAACTTGAAATTGAGGAATATAAATACGAAATAAAAAAACTTGAAAATACAATACAAGAACAAATATACAACTATTGTCTGCTTATGAAAAAACTTGAAAACCCTGAACTTTTATAGAACATTAAAGATTTCCGCCGACTGACAATAGCACGTTGAAAATAATTTTTAGCCAGCGAACTTGTTTATTTTTAGGCT